>CAVGFV010000036.1:0-13667 GCA_963628765.1 Succinimonas sp. | reverse complement strand
AGTGGTTTCGTAAGATTAGTAATTAAATTACATACCTAAATTTATATCGTTACAGATTAAAATAAACTCATTAATATTTTTTAGGCAATATAACCATTTCACTACTTATTTTGGGTATTTAAGTAGTGATTTTTTTATTTAACTTGCAGTTTTGGGGATGTGACTTCCAAATAGCCTAATCATTCTATATAAAAAATTTTTCTTAAATTTGTGTTCAAAAATACTAAAATACTTTAGAAACTAAAGCGGAAGCTTAATTTGTAATCAATATCTTTACGGGAGAATGTGAATTAAATGAATAAAATATATTTAGGTGTGAATATTGATCATGTGGCTACAATCCGTAATGCAAGGGGAACTAACTATCCAGATCCTGTATATGCAGCAGCTATTGCAGAAGAAGCAGGAGCAGATGGAATAACTACCCATCTCAGAGAAGATCGTCGTCATATAACAGATCGTGATGTCAGAATCATTAGAGAAACTGTTAAAACAAGAATGAACCTTGAAATGGCAGTAACTCCTGAAATGGTTAATATTGCTGAAAGCTTAGCTCCTCAATTCGTATGCATGGTTCCTGAAAAACGTCAGGAAGTTACTACTGAAGGTGGTTTGGATGTAGTAAGCAATGTTGCATATATAAAGGAGTCAGTTGCTCGTTTAGCTAACGTAGGTACTATAAGTTCTCTTTTTATAGATCCTGATAATGCTCAAATTGATGCAGCTGTGGAAGCTGGTGCTACATATGTAGAATTGCACACTGGTAGATTTGCAGATGCTGTAACCATTGATGATAAAGAAAGAGAACTTAAACGTTTACAAGATATGGCTCGCTATGCGGCATCCAAAGGTCTTCATGTAAATGGTGGACATGGTTTAAATTATCAAACAGTTGCTAGTGTTGCAGCAATTCCAGAAATGGAAGAACTTAATATTGGCCATGCAATTATTGCTAGAGCGATCTTTACAGGTTTGGCTGAAGCCGTAAGAGAAATGAAACGTTTAATGGTAGAAGCACGTAGAGATTCTGTTCGCTAATTAAACGGCGCTTATAAAACTAAAGGAAGCAATAGGGTGAATTTTTACTCTATTCCTTTTTTAGTTACGGCTTAATTTAGTTGAGCTAGCCAGCTAGGGCCTTCTTTCTTTATTCTTTCAATAGTGTCTTCAAGTTCTAGTAATTCTGGTTCGCAATCTTCTTGGTTATTAGTTTCTTTAAGAGTCTTTTCAATAATATTGCAAAGTTTTTTTACCTTAGGAAGACCGCTATAAACAGCAGATCCTGCGAACTTGTGAACAATAGGGGCTAACTCTAAAGCAGGAATTTTTTCACGCTCTTGGATTGTTTTTTCAAAGTCAGGAACAGAGTTTAAGAACATGGTTAGCATATCTTTAGCTAAATCTTTTTTTCTAGCTGTTACTTTTAAAGCATCCTCAAGTGTCCAAAGAGCATTGTCATTATTGGTATTGTTGAAATTGCCTACAGAATTTGTATTCTCAGGTGCACTAGTATTTAATACATCGTTGTTATCAGTAGGGATTTTTCCACAATACTCTGTTACTAATTGACGAAGTTTATCTTCTTCAAGAGGCTTAGATAAACAGTCTGTCATGCCTTCTTGTATAAAAGATCTTTGCTCTTCAGGAGCTGCCAATGCGGTAACAGCTATTATTGGAGTATCTTTATTGGTGTTACAAGATCTAATGTTTTTCATGGTTGTAATACCATCCATGCCTGGCATTTGGATGTCCATGAATATTAGGTTAAATTCCGTGTGTAAACACATTTCTACTGCATCAATACCATTTTCTGCTGTATATACATCGGAAACGAATTCTGATAACAACGTTTTAATTAGCATTAAATTAGCTGGATTATCATCTACAGCCAAAACAGTACTTTGTACAACATTGCGTTTTTTCGGCTTACTAATTAAATGCTCTTCTTCGGGGGCATTAGAAATGTGTGAATTTGGTAATACGGCAGAATTCTTTGAAGTTAGGGCCTCAAAAAGTTGTTCTGGTAGTATAGGTTTAGAAATTACCGTTATAGAAGGGGAGATACCTCTTAAACGGTTTTTGACACTTTCATCTAGGGTATTTATTGCAATAACAATTTTGGTATTGTTATTTACTGAGATATTAGCGAATTCACCATAAAAATGGTTAAAGTCAAAGTCTTTTGATAATCCTATTAATAAAAAGCTGAGTCCATCTTTATCAGGAAGAGAGCCAACTGGTGTAATTGATGACATGGTAATTACATCCATGTGCCATTCTTCGAGTTGTTTTTTAATTGCTTCTCTTACCCAAGTGTTCATTTCTACAAGGGCTATTTTTTTGTGAGAAACTATATTTTTGTTATTTTTAATAGAAGGTAATGATATTTCACCGCGTGGGAACTCTAATGAAAATGAGAAGGTAGTGCCTTTACCCACTGCAGATGACATTGAGATATTACCATGCATCTCATGTATCAGCCTTTCAGTTATTACTAGGCCTAAACCTGTGCCACCATACTTTCTAGCCGTGGAAGAATCTGCTTGGCTAAAGGCAGAAAATAGTTTCTTTTGTTGCTCATCAGAGATACCTATACCTGTGTCTCGAACTGTACAGTTAATTTTAAAAGTGCTGTTTCTAACAGAGCTTCCTTCTGCTAACGATACATCTAAAGCGACATTACCTTTTTTGGTAAATTTAACGGAATTTCCCAACAGGTTTGTAAAAACTTGTCCGGTACGTAAAGGATCGCCTATGGCGTTTTCAGGGATATCCTTATCAATTGTTACTGTTAATTCGATGCCAGATTCTTGAGCTTGTGGTGTAAGAAGTTTTATGACATCGTAGGCAACTTTTCTAATAGAAAAAGGTATCTTTTCAAAAGTTAGTTTTCCTGACTCTAACTTTGAAAAATCAAGAATGTTATTTACGATACCTAAAAGGTTTCTAGCACAATTTTCAATTGTTAAAAGGTATTCTTGTTGCTCTTGTTCTTGTGGATGTTTTTCTAATTGTTTAGCAAAGCCAATAATTCCATTTAAAGGTGTACGAAGCTCATGGGACATATTTGCTAGGAATTCAGACTTTATGCGTGATGCTGTTTTGGCATCAGATGTTGCTTTTTCCAAAGCGTGATTCTGATTATCAAGCTTATCAAGAGTCTTTCGGAGATCATTTGTGGCAATATCAACACTGTACTGCATTTCATTATGGAATTCCTGCATAGTGTTAGCCATGGTATTGATGTAGGAACGTAGACGCTCTAATTCACCTAGCATGGTGCCATTTATTTTTATATTTACATTGCCTTCACGCATTTCATATATGGCAGTACTTAACTTATTGATTGGGTCCACAATGACACTGTTAAGGTTTATACCAAAAAGAATGCTTATTAAAAGTGCCACGAGAATTAAGCAGACGGCAACAACAATATCTGTGTAGGCACTTAAAATGGTTGTACTATTTATAATATAAATACATATATAACCAGCAACGTCTCGTGGGTATTCGATACCACGAATTGTTATTGGGGTGTCTACTTCGCGATCAGTTGAATCGTCGTATAGAGTCATCATTTCTGATTCATCATAAGCGTATATAGGCATACGCATAATAAAACCATCGTCTGTGTATTCAATATTCGGCTGTGGTGTTATGTACTGTCCCGCTTCGGTTCTAAGTCTTAATTTGTCTGTTTCATTAGAAATGGAAGATGCTGCAAGCATCTTATTGTTTTTATCAAATACAGCAATTGTTAAAACATCTCTGTTGTTTTGCCTAAATGATTCATTAATGATCCCTTGAACCAAACTTTGGTTATGCTCTTTCATGGCATAGCTTACGGCTGTGCCAAGAGGGTATATTATGCGTTCAGCATCTTTTATGAGTTTATCAGTAATTCTCGTATAACTAGTTGCAGTAAAGAAGAATGCCAAACCGCATCCTGCTGCAAGTATAGGAATTATAGAAAAAAGCAAAATGCGAGCACGCAATCCGTGTCTGTTCATGATTTAACCTCTTCCATGCAAATTCAGTTGCAGGAAATTTTTGCTGTATAATTCTGAATCTAAGCGCAAGAGCAATTTTATCAGTTATATGCAAATATGCGCGATGTTGTAATTATTATTCTTAGATAACAGTTTGCATAATATTTTGAAATTTTAATTTTTAAGGTGCGAAAACATGGTTAATTTTTACAAACCAGAACCTCGAAAAATTTCCGTAAAGCATTTTTCTGTAAACGTTACTGATATTGACATAAAAGGTCGTGGCGTTGGTAAGGAAAATGGGGTTACTTGGTTTATTCCTGGCGCCCTTATTAATGAAAAAGTTGTGGTTCGTGAAAAATCTCGTAAAGGCAACATAGGTGAGGCCGAACTAATAAGCGTTTTAGAAAGAAATCCTGAAAGACTTTCTCCTAAGTGCCGTTACTTTAATTCCTGTGGTGGGTGTAGTCTTCAGTATATGCCGTTAGCAATGGAAAATAAGATTAAGGTTGACGGTTTTAAACGTTTAATAAAGAAAGTTACAAATAAAGAATTACAGGATCCTGAACTTATTTTTTCAGGAAAAGATTATGGTTATCGCCGTTCACTTAGATTATCTGTACAAGGAGATCGTCGAGAAATCCATGTAGGATTCAGAGAAGTTAAAGGGAAAAAGATTATAGAGATCGATGATTGCCCAGTATTAGAGCCAGAATTGTCGTCATTGGTGGTTCCAGTACGAGAGGTTATGAATAAAATCTCTAACTTTAAGCTTATTGGCCATATCGAATTAGCTAATTCAAGTTTAGGTAGCTCAATGCTTGTAAGAACAATAAATGTTCTACCAGCGTCTGATGAACAAATTTTAAAAGAATTTGGAAATGAGCATAATGTCCTCGTGTACTTATTAGTAAGGCACGAAAAGGGAAGAGAAGAACTCGAACAAAGAGAAGAGTTACGAGCATTAAATCCAGAAATATTTGGTAATGAAAAATCTTTTTATGATGACAGCGGACTAAAGGTTTCATTTGTACCAGGAGATTTTATTCAGGTAAATTCTGAAGTAAATAAAGAAATGGTGCAGAAAGCTGTTTCCTATCTTGAACTTTCAAAAGAAGATGATGTTTGGGATCTCTTTTCAGGACTTGGTAATTTCACTCTGTCTATCGCAACTAAAGCCAACCATGTTTATGGCGTTGAAGTAGTTCGTAATATGGTTGAAGAAGCTCGCAAGAATGCCACTGCTAATGGTCTCAACAATGTGGAATTCATTATGCAGGATCTGGCAGAAGATTTTACCCAAACAGTGTGGGCTAAAAGTAGTGTAAATAAGGTACTCCTAGATCCAGGAAGGAATGGCGCAGAACTTGTAATCCCTTATATTATTAAAAAGAAAGTAAACAAAATAGTATATGTATCTTGTAACCCGTTGACCTTAGTAAGAGATATTAAGCCTTTGTTAATGAAAGGGTATGAAATTGAAAAATGGAGTGCTTTCAATATGTTCCCTAAAACAGAACATTTGGAAGTTGTTGTATCACTTAGACTTAATTCAAATTCGTAAATAACAAATAGCAAAATAAATCGGTGTAGGTGAACTCTTTGAATAATCTGTCTCTGCTATCAATAAAAGACGTTGCGGAACTTTTAGAAGTTACGGAATCTACTGTTAGGAATTGGATAAAAGGCGGGATTATTAAGGTTCACGATACTCAATCAAGAAATATCAGAATTTCAACTTTAGAGATAGAAAAACTAGAGAAAAAAATTTCTGAAGGAACTGTGCAACGATTGAGATCCCGTCGCAACAAAACACGTGTTAGTGGAAATACTGTTTATGCGAGCTACCTTCCTACCAACTCTCAAGACGTAATTCCTCTTGAGAGTTGGCTTAATGATTTTAAAAAAAATAATAAGGAAATTTCAAAAGAGCTTCTTTTTACTGTTTTGGGAATTTGGGGGCTTAGGCTTCTTCTTCAAATTAAATTTAATGATAAAGATGTCGCATCAATTATAAAAAACTTGTTATCTCATAAAAAAAGTAGTGATAGCGAATTTGTAATTAAGGCTTTGAAGCTAACTCAAGGTCTTTTCCCTCTGTTTTTAAATGAGCAGAAATTCAATGTCCTGTTGGACAGCATTATGGAGGTACCTCTTTCTAGCCAAGTCGAAGATATTCTAGGTTTTTTGTATTTATCATTAAATGATCTAGGAGCTCGCAAGAAAGAAGGACACTACTACACTCCTCACGCATTGGTATCCAGTACTGTAGCGCAAGTGGTAAACGAACATCTTCCTCAAGGCAATGTGATTGATCCTGCTTCAGGATCTGGTAATTTTATTATCGAGTTAGCGAAATATTTACCTTGGCAAAAATTGTTTATGTCTGATATTGATCCAATAGCGATCAAGTTAGCTCGCATAAACTTTTCTATTTTTGCGCCTGAGGCTTCTTTTGATGAAATATGTTCACATGTAAAAGAGCAAGATTTTATAACCTATAACGACCATAAAACATATGATTTGGTTATAGGAAATCCGCCTTGGGGAAAAAAATATAAAAAATCAGAACTTACTGACGTACTGCCTAATATCGAGCTACCGGCTAGTTGTGACTCTTTTGCTGTTTTTTATGTAAAGGCATTATTGTCTGTAGCGAATTCCCAGAGGGTTTATTTTGTTATTCCAGAGGCTGGTATTACTGTTGATCAGCATAAATGGTTTAGAAAGTTTATTTGTGATAAAACGGAGATCTGTTATTTCCATGAGGCAGGAAATGCCTTTAAAGGTGTTTTTTGTTCAGCATCAGTTATAGGTTGTTGCAAAACATCAAGACAAACAACGTCTAATGTGAACATTGTTCTTAACAATGGGGAAAAATTTGACATTAGTGGTGAGTTATCTGATTCCAGTCTATGGAAACTTTTTTTGGAACCTGAAGAAATAGATTTAGCCAATCGTTTTATTAAAAACCCCAATGCTCGTTATTTAAAAGGTCAATCCGATTTTGCTTTAGGCATTGTTACGGGAAATAATGCTGAATTTATAAAAAATGAAAAATTTGCTGGTAGTGAACGTATTATTTCTGGTGCAGATATTTCCCCTTACGAAATATCTGAAAGTATGGCTTATATCAAATATGATAGAGAGCGTCTTCGCCAAGTAGCTCCTGATAGATTTTATCGAGCACCAGAAAAAATATTGTATCGTTTTATAGCAACTCACCCTATAGCAACATTAGATACAGAAAAATTACTTCCTCTTAATAGTGTTAATGTGCTGATACCTAAAATTACAAATCTACCAGCTTCTTACATCGTTGCAGTTTTAAATTCTAAAGCAGTGGAGTGGTATTTTAAAAAGGTATATAGAACATTAAAGGTTTTACGCCAACAACTAGAAGATCTACCATTGCCAGCACCTGATTATGATGAAAAAATAACCAATCTAGCAAAAGCGATATTTTTAGAAAAGAATAAAGATAAAAGGGCAGAACTAATATCTAAGGTAGATCTTATGGTGAGTAGGGCCTATGGTTTTTCAGAAGAGGAACATTTAAAATTTTTTTAGAATGTTTTAGAAATGATAGATGTTTTATCTATGAAACTATTTTAAATTTTTGAAAACATTGCCAAAAATCTTCTTAAATTCTGAAAGATGCCAAAAATTCCTGCTTTAAAAACAGCCTAATATACATAAATAAGATAAGATTTTGGTATATTATGAGCTGTGTCAGTTTTTAATTTTCATCCTCTTTTTGAGAAACTTTTCTCAACATTTTCTGACTAAGAGTGGGAATATCCATTTTAGGGGAGAGATCATGGTTGCAGTTAGACAGAACCACGTAGGCGAGGATTTTGATCTCGCTACTTGGGCTGAGCATCTTCATATAAAAAATGAAGACCGTGCAGAAATTATTAAAGTATTTAACTACTGTAATGATTTTATGGCGGAAACTGCAGAACAAGGTGAAACACTCAAACGTCGCGCAGCCGAAATAGTTTCAATTTTGCTAACACTTCATATGGATATGGATACTTATAGAGCAGCCATTCTATATCCACATTTAGAAGAACATTTTTTTACCATAGAACAAGCAAAAGCTGATTTTGGTGAACGAGTTGCCCATATTCTTCATGGTGTAAAGGATATGGAAGCAATTAACTTTATGCACAACTTGTCCACAGGCGAAAATGTTTCAAATGAACAAGTTGACACTATAAGAAGAATGTTGATAGCCATGATTGAGGATGTTAGAGCAGTGGTTATCAAGCTATCAGAAAGAATAGCTGTTCTTCGAGAAAGTAAACACGCTGATGAAGAAACGAAAGTACTTTTAGCTAAAGAGAGTGCTAATATCTATGCCCCATTAGCCAATCGTCTTGGAATCGGTCAATTAAAATGGGAATTAGAGGATCTTTCCTTTAGATATCTACAACCTGATACATATAAACAAATTGCCAAACTTCTTGATGAAAAACGTATCGATCGAGAAAACTACATCATAAATTTTGTTTCTGAATTGGATCAGGCATTAAAAGCCGCGGGAATAGAAGCTTCTGTTTACGGAAGGCCTAAACATATTTATAGCATTTGGAGAAAAATGCAAAAAAAGCATCTTGCATTTTCTCAGCTTTATGATGTTAGAGCAGTACGTATTATTGTGAAGCAACTTCAAGACTGCTATGCAGCATTGGGTGTGGTGCACACGCGATATCACTTTATTCAACGTGAATTTGATGATTACATAGCAAACCCTAAACCTAATGGGTACCAATCAATTCACACTGTTGTCTTAGGTCCTGAAGGCAAAACTGTTGAGATACAGATACGCTCTGAGACTATGCATAAAAATGCTGAACTAGGTGTCGCAGCGCATTGGAAATATAAAGAAGGCGATACTCCGGGAATGAATTCTGAGTATGAAAAGCGTATTGCTTGGCTCAGAAAGCTTCTGTCATGGCAGGAAGACATGATGGAATCCGGTGCAATTGTAGAAGATTTCAAGAATCAAGTTTTCGAAGATCGTGTATATGTTTTTACCCCTAAAGGTGATGTTATCGATTTGCCTTTAGGCTCTACACCTTTAGACCTCGCATATCAGATTCATACAGAATTAGGCCATCGTTGTACAGGTGCTAAAGTAGGTGGCAACATAGTACCGTTTACTTACAAGTTACAAACAGGCGATCAAGTTGAAATAATCACTCAAAAGGAAGAAAACCCTAGTCGTGATTGGCTTAACCCTTCAAATGGTTTCCTTTTTACAAGTAAGGCGAGAAGTAAGGTATCTGCTTGGTTTAAGCATCAAGACCGTGATAAGAATATTCTAGAAGGGCGCGATCTGTTGTTAAAGAGTATTGAACAACATGGCTTAAAAATTACTAGAGATGAACTTCCATGTCTACTTGGTGAATTTACCTCAAAATATAATGTTCGTGACTACCGTGATATTTATGCGAAATTAGGTTCTGGCGACATTCGTATAAATCAATTTATGAATCTTCTAGAAGAAAAATTTAAAGATCTTCATGAGGACGTAAATAGCACAGAAGCTTTAGATAAAGCCATAGAACAAAATAGACAACAATGGTTGAATAATTCAAAGCAGATACAAAGTCATAGCCAAGTTATGGTTAATGGCGTTGGTAATCTCATGACACATATTGCTAATTGCTGTCATCCTGTAAGAGGAGACGACATTGTTGGATTCATAACGCATACTGGAATTTCTATTCATAGAAGTGGCTGTGATCAATTCAAAATGATGGCTTCTAAAGAGCCTGAGCGTGTTGTTGTTGCCGAATGGGGCGAAAATTATTCACAAGGTTATGAAGTTACTGTGATAATTGAAGCAAGGGATCGTTCAGGACTTTTAAGAGATATAACAACAATCATAGCGAATGAAAGAATCAATGTTTTAGGTGTTAGCTCCAAATCTAATGTAAATAATCAAACAGCTCGCATTGAGATTCGTATGGAAGTCTATAACATCGATGATTTAACAAGGATGCTTTCAAAGATGAACCAAATGCCAGATGTTATTTCGGCAAGAAGAGAGTAATCAAAAAAGGCTCTAGAAATTTTTCTAGAGCCTTTTTATTTTTAGTTTACTTTCCAAAACTAAGAAAGAATTTTTATAAAGCCTGTAATAACAATGGCATTAACGAAATCTATAAAAAGAGCACCTACCATTGGTACCACGAAAAATGCTTTTGGAGATGGTCCGTTTGCACCAGTAAAGGTGTTCATATTGGCCATTGCATTTGGTGTGGCTCCCATACCAAAACCACACTGACCACAGGCAATTACGGCTGCATCATAATCTTTTCCCATCATTCTAAAGGTTACAAAGTATGCGAACAAAGCCATCACCAATGTTTGAATCAACAATATAGTGATGAGTGGAATTGCTAGATCCTCTAATTCCCAAAGCCTCATAGTCATTAAAGCTATTGCTAAGAAGAAATTAAGAGATAGTCTACCTATAACATCAATGGAATGAAGTGGAATTGACTTACCTAAGTAATCAGTCGCATTTCTTATTATGCAAGCGACGATCATTGGTCCTAGGTATGCTGGTAAAATTATTCCATATTTTTTTAGAAATTGAATTAAAAAATACCCAAAGAACATTGAAACTAAAAGACTCACAGATGCTTTAAATAAGGTTGTTTCATCAATATTGGTATCTGAACAATCATTCTTATTTTGTTCAAAATAAGCTTGGTTTTCTGACTCACTATAGGCAATTTTGTGGCGCGCTAAAAGAAAATGCCCTAAAGGACCACCGATGATCGATCCCACAACTAATCCGAATGTTGCGGATGCTATAGAAACAGCAAGTCCTGCTTCAAGCCCGTGGCTTTCTAGCTCAGGACCAAAGGCTGCAGATGTACCATGTCCGCCTGATAAGGATACAGAACCTGAAGCCAATCCTATTAAAGGATTTAAATCGAAGAATTTAGCAAGCCCTATGCCTATTCCATTTTGGACACATATTAGTATGATTGAGCAAACTAGAAATATAGCAACTGCGATGCCGCCTTTTATAAGCATTTTAAAAGATGCCATAAAGCCAATACTGGTAAAAAATGCGAGCATCAAAATATCTTTTATTTTGTCATCATAAGTAAAAGCAAAGCTTTGAGTCTTATATCCGATTAGGGTAATAAAAGAAAAAATTATGCCACCAATTACAGGAGCAGGAATGAAAAATCTTTTAAGAATTGGTATGAAATTTTTTATTGAATGCCCCAAAACAAGAAGCAAAGTAGCAACACCAATGGTTGTAAGCATGTCCATATTGATGGTGTAAATGGAGCTATCGTTCATTAATTTTTCCTCAGACTCAAACCTTTTAATTATACATGAACATAAACAGCATTTGCTAATTTGAAGAACGCCCATCTGTTTTATGGGAAAAGAATAATTTTTTATTCCAAGATTTAAGAAATTTTACAATTTTGTAGTCTGAATTTAGTTATATTCTTTTCTTGTTTTTGATAATGTATAATGCTTAGTAATGATGCTCTATTATTGCCATTGTTGATTCTTTTGACTAGCGATCTATTTGAAAGATGTTACCTGAACGTTCGTTTAGCTTATTCTTCCAAAATGGTTAAATATGTAAAATATGCTATAATGGCAAGCATTAAATAGTGTTGTGTCCTAGAAAGGACAATACTCTATAGGCGATAGTGAACGCGCCTGTAATAATAAGAGTTTTTTGAGTTGATACTTGTACGTAAAACTTCTTAAAAGTCGCAAGATTTAACAAAACACACTTTCTTTATGAAGGTGGGTAGTTCACAGTAGAATTAGCATAGTTTATCGTATATTCATTCAGCATGATGGAATGTGATTTTTCCGTTATGCTGTTTTTATTTTTACAAGTGGTTTTTCTATGGTTAGCAAGACAAACACTCAATTTATTTTTGTAACCGGTGGTGTAGTTTCATCACTCGGTAAGGGGATTGCGGCAGGCTCTCTTGCTGCTCTCCTAGAGGCTCGCGGTATTGATGTAACCATGCTTAAGTTAGATCCTTATATCAATGTGGATCCAGGCACCATGAGCCCAATTCAGCACGGTGAAGTGTTTGTAACTGAAGATGGTGCAGAGACTGACTTGGATCTTGGCCATTATGAACGTTTCATTCGTACTAAAATGACCAAGAACAACAATTTCACAACAGGAAGAATATATTCTGATGTGATTAGAAAGGAACGTCACGGTGATTACCTCGGTGCTACCATTCAGGTAATTCCACACATTACCAATGAAATTAAAGAAAAAATCCTACAAGGAAGCCATGGACACCAAGTTGCTATTGTAGAAATTGGTGGTACTGTTGGTGATATCGAATCCCAGCCATTCCTTGAAGCTATTCGTCAGTTGGCAGTAGAAATTGGCCGTCAAAATGCTATTTTTATGCATTTGACATTGGTGCCATACCTTAAAACCTCAAATGAGATAAAGACCAAGCCTACACAGCATTCTGTAAAGGAACTTTTAAGTATTGGTATTCAGCCAGACGTACTAGTTTGTCGCTCTGATACAAATATTCCTGTTCCTGAAAAGAAGAAGATCGCTCTTTTCTGTAACGTTAGTGAAAAAGCAGTTGTTTCTCTTCGCGATGTGGATTCTATTTATAAGATCCCTGCTTTATTGAAAAATCAGGGACTTGATGAAATTGTTGTTGAACGTTTCGGTATTAAATGCCCAGAAGCTGACCTTTCTGAATGGGAACAGGTTGTATACCAGCAAGCTAATAGCGAAGGTGAAGTAGTTGTTGGTATGGTTGGTAAGTATGTTCAGCTTCCTGATGCTTATAAATCAGTTAATGAAGCTTTAAAACATGCTGGCTTAAAGAATAAGGTTCATGTAAAGATCAAGTATATCGACTCACAAGCTGTAGAAACTAATGGTGTTGAGATGCTTGAAGGTGTTGACGCAATCCTCGTTCCTGGTGGTTTCGGAAACAGAGGTATCGAAGGAAAGATCATTGCTGCTAAGTATGCAAGAGAGCAAAAGATTCCATATTTGGGAATTTGTCTCGGAATGCAAGTTGCTATTATCGAATATGCTCGTGATGTTGCGGGAATGGCTGGCGCTAACTCAACTGAATTTGATAACAAGACTAAATACCCTGTAGTTGGTCTTATTACTGAATGGATAAATGAAGCCGGCGAAAAAGAAGAACGTACAGAAAAATCTGACCTTGGTGGAACAATGCGTTTAGGTGCGCAACAGTGTCACCTTGAAGAAGGTTCATTAGTACGTAAACTTTACGGTAAACCAGAAATTTACGAACGTCATCGTCATCGTTACGAAGTGAACAATAATTTGTTACCTAAGCTTAAAGAAGCTGGTTTGAAGGTTACAGGTTTGAGTGCTGACCGTAAGTTAGTGGAAATTGCTGAAATTCCATCACATCCATGGTTTGTAGGTGTACAGTTCCACCCAGAATTCACCTCTACTCCTAGAGATGGACATCCATTATTTTCTGGATTTATAAAGGCTGCAATTGATTATCAAAATTCTCAAAAGCACGCTAATTAACATTCATAAATAGAGTAAGGATGCTTAATCTATTAAAATTTAAAAAAGGCCTCATATCGTTCCTAAACTCTGTCGTTATTTGTATGTTTAGGGTCAAAAGGACTGAACGTAAAGTT
>CAVGFV010000035.1:0-3889 GCA_963628765.1 Succinimonas sp. | reverse complement strand
TTTTTCTTGGATGAGTAAGATGGGAAATCACATACCTAAAATCCTATCGTTACAGTTTAAATGCCAAAGAGTTAGAGCATACCAATCAAGAAGCACTTTTTATAAATCATCTTCAGACTCACCTAAATTATCACCGTGAAAGTGGCACTGAGTTTGATGGCATTCTAGTTGGCGATGACAATGCTCTTCATATCGTGGAAAAATATCAAGAGAAATTCTTCCCGAACTTACCTATTGTCTTCTTTGCTATAAACGATATTCCCTATGCCAAGAAGATGGCTGCTCATGAAAATATGACTGGCTTTATTGAAGCTACTTATATTAAAAGTACTATTAATGTCGCCAAAAATTATTAAAGGATCCGAAACAGATCATTGCTATCCATGACTCCACTTATTTCGGTGAAGGTGATTGGCGTAAGCTTCAAAAGCTCCAACCTTTTTATCCAGATTTAAAGATTTCCGATATCAATACTAGTGATTTCACTAATAAGGAATTTGAAGAAAAACTTGGTAAGCTTCCAAAGGATGCCATTGTAATTTTAATGGTCGCTATTACTGATATAGATGGTGTGGTACATAATATTCCCGAGAGAGCTGCCCAATTAGATAAGTTTGCTAATGTCCCAGTATTCTGTTATTACGATCATGGTGTGGGGCACGGGATCACCGGTGGTCATGTCCTGAACATGGAAATTGCCGGCGCAGAAGCTGCTCAGCTTTTACTGGATATCCTTAATGTGAACTTTGCATCTGAGTTCCACTAAAAGTTCCACAGACGATAAGAATCGTCAAAAACCCTTTGTTTTTGGTTTTTTTTTGGCTTGCTGAGAGACGAAAGTTCTGATATATTTAGTGTAACGGTTACACTAAATAAGAGGGGCTTATGTATCTCAACACAACAGTCAAAATCCCCGATGTAAAGGGGAAAATCATCACCAAGAAAAAGGGCGAAACGACCTATGTCCTTTACCAATACGGGTGCGAATACAACAAGGAAAAGCGTTACGCAGTTCCACAGCGTTCCATTGTGGGCAAGATCGATTCCACTGACGCTACGTTGATGTTTCCTAATGAAAAGTTTCGTGTTTATTTTCCGGACACCGAAATTCCGGAGGAGCTTCCGTTTGCCTACAGGAGCTGCTGTCTCAAGATTGGCACCTGCGTCATCATTCAGAAAACTATTGACGAATACAAACTGAAGCCTTTGCTGTACAAACGCTTTGGTGATGACACCGGCCTCTTTCTGGACTTGGTTTCGTACCTGATTGTCGAGGAAGAGAACGCCGGACAGTACTACCCGGATTACGCCTTCACGCATCCACTCTTCTCGGACAAGATGACGATTTACAGCGATTCCAAGGTGAGCAGATTTTTGAATTCAATTACCAAGGATCAATGCATCGGCTTTCTTGACGATTGGAACAAGAATCGCGACCACAAGAGCAGGATCTATATTTCATACGATTCTACGAACAAAAACAGCCAGGCCGGAGACGTTGACCTTGTTGAATTCGGGAAAGCAAAAGACGACAAAGGTCTTCCTGTTTTCAATCTTTCCATCGCAATGGACAAGACCAACCGGGTGCCGCTCTTTTATGAAGAATATCCGGGATCGATTACGGATGTATCCCAGTTCATCTTCATGGTGGACAAGGTACTGGAGTACGGATACCGAAAGATCGGATTTATTCTCGATCGAGGATACTTCAGTAAAGAGAATATCCAATACATGGATGCCAACAACTGCACCTTTATCATCATGTGCAAAGGCTGTAAATCATTGGTATCTTCGCTGGTTATGGAAAACCGCGGGACCTTTGAAACCAACAGAGAAGCTGCAATCCGCTCCTATAAGGTGTATGGAACAACGGTTGTTTCCAGACTCTATGAAGACGATACAAAGGACCGGTATTTCCATATCTACTACAATCCTTCCAAGCAGGCAGCTGAAAGGGAACGTTTGGAACAGCGGATTGATAAGCTGCGCCAGTTTCTGGAAAAGCAGGTCGGAAAGGATGAAAGGTTCGGCAAAACCTATCAGGCGTATTTCCGTCTGTACTATGATAAAAACGGCATTTTCCTCGGAGCTGAGGAAAGAACCGATGTCATTGAGCAGGAGCTCAAGCTGTGCGGGTATTTCTGCATCATAACCTCTGAAGAAATGTCAGCATCCCAAGCCCTGGTCCAGTACAAGGGGCGTGACATTTCCGAAAAGCTGTTCCGCTCCGACAAGACCTTTATCGGATCCCAAAGTGAACGTGTTCAATCGGCGCAGAGTACCTCCGCCAAGATCTTTGTCGAATTTATTGCGCTGATTGTCCGGAACCGAATTTATAACCTCCTGAAGGAGCAGATGCTCCAGATGGAATCCAAATATAAGTTCATGACGGTACCGGCAGCGATCCGAGAACTTGAAAAGATCGAGATGGTTCGTCGGAACGGCGGGACATACAAGCTGGATCACGCAGTTACAAAGACTCAGCGGACCATCCTAAGCTCTTTTGGCCTTGACGAAAGGAATATCAATAAGAGCTCGGATGAGATCAGTAAACTTCTGGCATCCAGCCAGTCACTCATGAACAAGGAGAAAACCGCAGATGGCCCGGAAGAAATCAACGGAAACACTTGATGCCGAAATAGCAAAGACCAAGTCGGACATGACAAAGCTCCAGGACAAATACGATCGTCTCGCTGACAAGCTTAAAGAACTGCAGGAACAGCGGCAGCGGATCGAGGCTGATGCGATCGTTGAGGCCTACCTGCAGAGCGGCAAAAGCTTCGACGAACTGATGACATTTTTACAGCCATAAGGGTTTTAGTGTAACTTTTTTGCAAAGTTCACATATAAAATCGCCCAAAATTATGGAATCTGTGCATTTTGGAACCTAATGTGCACTTATTTTGTTAGGATACTATACATAAAGGCTTTGAGCATATATCATAGAAATTCCGAGATACTAAAATTATGTTGTTAGTGCTTTAGGATTAATATAGATATTATTGATAAATCGCCAAATTTAGGTTTATACGTCATGCTATCCTTTTCTTATATGAACGCTCAATTTGTTCCTCTTGTTAGGAAGACTCCTAATTTTGATTATGGAACTTTTAATGAAGAGGATCTTGAAAAGTTTGCTTCTCTAGAAGCTGAAAGAGAGAAAAAACTTTTAGAAAATTCTGAAAAACAAAAAGCACAAGCACAAAAATTGGGTGAAAAAGTCAAAGAGAAGCAGTTTTTTGAATGCGCAATCAGTGATTTATTCATGCAGAAAATTTATAGCATGGCTTTAAATGAACTTTTAGAAACGGCTTATGACGATTTAGCTCAAAAATCTGAAGCGCTAGATCATTTTTTTAAAGATATTCTTCTTATGGAAAGGGAAGAGTTCACTAATAATGAGATCGCCTATACTTATAAATTACAGAATAATTTAGCAGAGCTTTTGGTTCTCCTTGATGCTGAAAAAGCAAAGATACTGGTTTTTTATGAAATCTTTGGCCTTTTAGAAAAGGGTATTGCTTTTCCTCTTAATATAAAGGAGAGTCTTGTTTCATTGGTATCCGTTATCTACAACGATCAAAACAATACGCTTAAGTTTAGTGAGTTTAATAGTTTTGTGGCCAATATGCATGCAAGTAGAATGTTTACTTCATTAAAAGAGGCAAGTCAGGGAAAATTACCTAGCCTATCTATTCCTCAAGAAGAAAAAATTAAATACCTATCCAACTACATGACTATACCTGTTCCGGGTAAAAAAGAAGAGAAATTATTTGCCAAAAGAAATGGTTCAACTAATTTGTTTTTAAGAATATTGAATTATATTTATATTTTATTTAAGGGGACTTCTATAAATTAAAAATTTTACAGAAAAAAGAAAGGGTTTCTT
>CAVGFV010000034.1:0-5972 GCA_963628765.1 Succinimonas sp. | reverse complement strand
AATACGACGCCCGAACCGGCTGCAGAGGGTGAGGGCTAGAAACAGACTTTACCCTGATACGGCTTTAGGGGATTTTTTCTAGGAAGTTCACATATAAATAATATCTTCTACATCACTAGGTAAACTTTTAGTAATGTAGAAGATTTCTTAATCTCATCACTAACGAAATTTGGTATTACTTAAATTCTTTTTTACTAGGTTTCTTTTGATAAAAGCCTGACACTAGTTTTTCATACTCAGAAGATGCTTTTTCGTGAAGACCTAAGTCAAGATCTTCGCGATCACGCATTTCCATATTCGAGTAATAACCATTCTTATATGAAAGCCCGCCAATGAGAGCATAAGCTAAGGCTGTATTTTTAAATCTATTAGGAACACTATTGCCGTAGAATATTCTATGGCTATCAAAATTGTATTGTCCGGTATAGACCTTTTCATTTGGAAGTAAGAATATTATTTCTCCATCATCGTTCATGTAGGCAAAATTATCATAATATTGCATAAGAGCTCGCCCTTTGAAATCTGGGCTCAAGTTTGATAAATCGTAACCTAACATAGGCACATCAGCACTAATGCCAGCCATAGAAAGAAGTGTTTTTGGAACATCAATTTGGCTTACGACATGATCAATAGTTTTCGGCTCAATACCACCACCAAAAATCACTGCCGGAATATGGAAATTCTTAACTGGTACTAAAAACTTCCCGCGAGCTCTCATATCATGATCAGCAATTAAGATAAACACTGTATTATCATAATATGGCTTATTACGTAATTCCTTAATCAATCTTCCTACTGCATAATCCGCATACTGTATAGCATTCCTTCTAGTATTGAGTTTATGCTTATCATTCCAATTTAATTTACGATCTGGAATTTCAAAAGGATCATGGTTTGATGATGAAAAAACCAACGCATAAAACTTCTTTTTCTGCTCGTATAGGGTATCAAATGTCTCTAAAGCTTTCTTATATAAATCTTCGTCTGAGACACCCCAAGTGCCACTAAATTCTGGATTTTTATAATCTTTTTGATCAATAACTTTGCTATAACCATTACCTAAAAAGAAGGATTTCATATTATCAAAATGAGATTCTCCACCATATACAAATAGAGTTTCATAGCCCAAAGGATTTAATATTGATGCAAGGTTTATAAATCCTCTTTGGCTAAGATCGCGTTTTACAACGGCTGTATTTCTTGTAGGAGTAAATCCTGTAGTAACTGCTTCAATACCACGAATTGATCTTACCCCTGTCGCATACATATTAGTAAAGGCTATTCCATCTTCGTATAGACCATCTATATGAGGTGTAAGAGAAAGTCCTCCTAAAGAACTCACATATTGTGCTCCCAGGCTTTCTTGAAGAATAACTACAATATTTTTTTGCTCACCTTTCCAGCTTGCTGAAAAAGTATTTAACGTTGGATGTATGTCGTCAGCCTTACTAAAATCAAAGTCAGTATCTTCACGTATTAGTCTCAAGGTATCTTTAGGAGCTTGACTTGGATAGATATCGTTATCTTTTTCTTTAGTCCAGGACTTTAATGCATCAAATAATGAATAAGTGGAATTTCCTATCATGGCATTAACTCTTGCGTTACTTGAAAAGTACACCATGGCTAAATTTAAAGGACGATGTTGTAATGTCGATCTTCCGGCAATAAAAGCTAATGCTCCAAATATCACAAAAGATATTACAGCTGCTATGTAGCCTGTATTTTTTCTAGCAAGAACTAAGCGTGTTAAAAGCTTCCAAAAAACATAACTTCCTATCAAAAGGCCAATTACTGTATATAAAACAGCTGTCAAATGACCTTTTATTAAAAGGCCATATACCTCTTTAGGGTATTTTAGATATTCAAAAAATAAGCGATTAGGTCTTTGTCCATATTCATCCATAAAAGGATAAGTGCACAGTTCCATGAATATGACTATTACGCATACTATAAAAAGGTAAATACGCTCTGTTTTAATAAAAAATCTTTCATAAGAGCTGTCATTCGGCATTAGGTTCGCAAGAAAAACCAAAAGCACAGGAAGTGCCATTGCGTATCCCAAGAAAGAAACGTCACATCTTAAACCATTTATAAAAAGAGTCTGTAAGTCGCCAACACCAAAATCATCTTGATATATAAAAGCAAAAAAGCCTCTTGAAACTGCAAAAATAATAAGTAATAAAATACTTACGGTAAAAATATGCAAATAATTATGCACTGAATTAAAAAAGCTTTTCATTTTTATCTCATTTTTATAAATGTTTTTGCCATTCGCTTTTATGAATTTCTAAGGTTATTATATGTTATTTTGACTATTTTTTACTCATAATTTAAAAACGATTGTTAGACAAGAATATTAGAAGGAAGGTTCACAATCACACGAAATAAAAAAGGAGAGTGTTTATTTCTCTCCTTCTTTTAAAAGATAACTATATTTTCAACATCTTAAAAACTTTTTAAAAGCTTATATAATGTGATGAAAATTAATTATTTTTGCTTTCAGGATCTTCCTCTGGAACATCTTGTGAAGCTGTTTCTTCAGTGCTTTCAGCGAGAGGCTCTTCTTGAGCAGGCTGAGCTTCCTCTACAGAAGTTTCTTGTACAACTTCAGTGTTGGTATTTTCTACAGGAGTTTCTTCTGGAGCAACTTCACTTGCTTCTGTTGATTCCTGACCTTCGGTAGCAGTAGCTTCTTCAGGTAATTCAGGCTTAGGAAGAAGTTCTTTTATTGAAAGCTTGATACGACCTTGGCGATCAAGAGCTAATACCTTTACGTCTACTTCTTGACCAACTTCAAGGTAATCAGCAACATTTTCAATACGTTCCCAAGCAATCTGAGAAATATGAACAAGACCATCCTTGTTAGGAAGAATGTTTACGAAAGCGCCAAAATCAGCAATCTTTGTAACTTTACCGTGGTAAACAGCGCCAATTTCAACATCAGCAGTGATTTCATGGATACGACGAATTACTTCGGCAGCCTTATGACCATCAGAAGCTGCAATCTTAACCACACCATCATCTGTAATATTAATTTCAGTTCCTGTTGCTTCAGTAAGAGCACGAATTACAGAACCACCCTTACCAATAACATCCTTAATCTTATCTGGATTGATAGTAATAGTTTGGATTCTTGGAGCAAATTCTGAAATATCAGCGCGCGGTGCTGGAATAGCACTATTCATCACTGAAAGAACATGCATTCTTGCTTCATGAGCCTGCTTAAGAGCAATCTGCATGATTTCATTGGTTATACCTTCAATCTTGATATCCATTTGAAGTGCTGTAACACCATCAGTGGTACCAGCAACCTTGAAGTCCATATCACCAAGGTGGTCTTCATCACCGAGAATATCAGTAAGAACCTGGAACTTATCTCCTTCCTTAACTAAGCCCATAGCAATACCTGCTACAGCAGCTTTACAAGGAACACCAGCATCAAATAGAGCAAGAGAACCACCGCAAACAGATGCCATTGAACTTGAACCATTTGATTCAGTAATTTCTGATACAACACGAATTGTATATGGGAAACTTTCGAGATCTGGAAGAACTGCTGTTAACGCCCTCTTAGCAAGACGTCCATGGCCGATTTCGCGACGCTTTGGAGATCCGATTCTACCAGTTTCACCTACGCAATATGGTGGAAAGTTGTAATGAAGAAGGAATCTATCAGTTCTTTCACCACAAAGTTCATCGATAACCTGAGCATCACGTTCACTTGCAAGAGTACAAGTTACCATAGCCTGTGTTTCGCCACGGGTAAATAGAGCTGAACCATGAACACGTGGTAATAGACCTGTACCAACAGTAAGAGGACGTACCATCTTTGTGTTACGACCATCGATACGTGGTTCACCATTGAGAACACGTTCTCTTACAATACTCTTTTCAAGATTATGGAAGTACTGACCAACTCTTACTTCGTTTACTTCAGTTCCCTTTTCAGCAGCTTCTTGTGCAAGAACTTCTAAAACTTCGCTCTTTATTTCTGCTACACGATTCTGACGCTGAAGTTTATCTGTAATGCGATAAGCTTCGCCAAGTTTTTCTGAAGCTAATTCATGAATACGATTCTTAAGGTCAACATCAACTTCAGGTGCTTTCCAATCCCAAGCAGGTTTATTAACTTCTTTTGCAAACTCAACGATATTATCAATTACAGTTTGCATCTGTTCATGGCCATACATTACAGCACCGAGCATGGTATCTTCTGGTAGGATCTTCGCTTCTGATTCAACCATAAGTACTGCTGGTTTAGTGCCTGCTACAACGAGGTCAAGCTGGCTGTCAGCCATTTCAGACTTAAGTGGGTTTAAAACATACTGGCCGTTGATATAACCAACTCTTGCAGCACCAACAGGTCCATTAAATGGGATACCTGAAATTTGAAGAGCTGCACCTGTACCAATAAGAGAAATGATATCAGTAGGAATTTCTGGATTTGCAGATACTACGGTTACAATAACCTGAACTTCATTTGTAAAACCTTCTGGGAATAGAGGACGAATTGGTCTATCAATAAGACGTGCAATCAGAGTTTCCCCTTCAGAAGGACGGCCTTCACGCTTAAAATAACCGCCAGGAATACGGCCAGCAGCATATGTACGTTCTTGATAATCAACTGTAAGTGGGAAAAAATCCTGATCATCTTTAACAGCATCTTTTACACCAACAACTGTTACAAATACAGATGTATCATCCATGCTTGCCATTACTGCAGCATCAGCCTGTCTGCCCATTGCTCCTGTTTCGAGAGTAATGGTGTGACGACCATATTTAAATGTTTTTACAATAGGTTTCACTCTAATTACCTTTAAATTTTATAACGTATTTTGCGCGTGCAATAGTATAAGGTTAACGTGATTTGCAAGCAACAGAAAAGGGAGTCCGAAGACTCCCTTTGTGCACATCTTAAAAAAAATTTAAAAATTAACCGCGGAGCTGAAGCTTAGCAACGAGTTCCTTATAACGGTTTTCATCCTTACGCTTAAGATAAGCAAGGAGGTTACGACGTTCAGAAACCATGCGGAGCATACCACGACGACCATGGAAATCCTTCTTGTGAATAGCGAAGTGCCCCTGGAGGTGATTAATCTGAGTAGTTAAAAGAGCAATCTGAACTTCTGGTGAGCCAGTATCATCTTTTGAACGAGCGTATTCAGCAACAATCTTTGCCTTTTCTTCAGTACTTAGTGACATAATAAATTCCTTCTTAATTACATTTAATGCGCCCACAGCCGATCACTAACTCAGCTAGGGTAAAAAGCGAGAGCATTCTATCAGAGTATTTTTGATTATGCAATAATCAATATACACGACCTCTGGCATTACCACGGGTACCGGATAGACCTCCAATAGAAAGTCCAATAAGAGTTGAAACCGTTGACGCGTGGCAAATAGCACCAGCAAGAGCATCGGCAGCATCATCTTGTGGTTTGCCATTAAGTTTCAATATCCTAATTACCATTTCCTGAACTTGGAATTTTTCTGCATTACCATAACCAACAACAGACTTTTTGATTTGTCTTGCTGTGTATTCATAAATTGGTAGACCTTGCTTAACTCCTGCCACAATTGCTGTCCCTCGTGCTTGACCTAATTTAAGAGCACTTTCGGCGTTATTAGAAAGAAAGACTTCTTCTACCGCCATATAATCAGGATGCCATTCTTGGATTACTTCAGTAACGCCATCAAAAATTTGGCCAAGTTTTGCAGATAATGTTTCACCTTTAGTTCTAATGCATCCAGATCCTAGATACTTTAACTCCATACCGACGCTTTCAATAACACCAAATCCGGTAATTCTAGAACCTGGGTCAATTCCTAAAATAACAGCCATCAAACCTACCGATTATTTAATTGCAAATAACAAACCACTCCTAAAAAATTAAGAGATGCTAAAAAATTTCTATTTCCTACATTTCGCACTTCAAATTCGGTATTTCTCTCCTGAGGTACCGAATTTATTT
>CAVGFV010000033.1:0-3587 GCA_963628765.1 Succinimonas sp. | reverse complement strand
AGTGGTTTCGTAAGATTAGTAATTAAATTACATACCTAAATTTATATCGTTACAGCTTAAATGCAAGGGTGCTACATATCGTGGAGCCATACTTAATCACAGCCTCTAGAAAAATAAGGCTCCCTCTTATTTATTACTAGAAGGAGCCTTAACCATAAATTGATTATATAAAGTTTATTTTAAAATACTCACATAAAGCCAAGGCTTAAATTCACGGTGATTTATAGCAGCAATAAAGCCAATTATAAAATTAGCAATGGAGTGAATTACCACACCTAATGAAAGAATAATTCCAATAAACAATGGTAAAATCAAAGCGGATAAAGCATACATAATTCCAGCTAAAATTAAAGCTAAGAACCACGCTATAAATAAATTTAACAATTTTAATGAGGCATCTCTAACAATTGGGTCGGAATCTTTTTTCCAAAAAAATACGACAATAGGCACAATACCCCCCAAGCCAAACAGAAGTGTCGCAACTATTGTTCCCACCCACATCAAGACAACTGTATTGTAGGAATCATTGGAATTTGTAGGTGTATTATTACCATTATTATTGATAATATCTTTTAATTTGTTAGGTTCCATAGTTTATATCCTAATCAAAGTAATTCGCTAAAAACTTGTTTTGTCGTTTTCAAATCAAAGGTTAGTTAATTCCATTAATTTCATCTTGAATCAAAGAAAGCGCTTTTAAAGGATCTTCGTGTTTGGTTATTGGTCTACCTATAACAAGATATGAAGAACCATTTTTTAAAGCATCGCTAGGAGTAACAATACGTATCTGATCATTAGTCGCTGACCATTTTGGTCTGATACCAGGTGTTACAAATTTAAAATTATTTATCTTGCTTTTTAATAATGGTACTTCTCTAGCGCTAGAAACAACTCCATCAAGGCCACAATCGTGAGCAAGGGTGGCGAGTCTTAGCACTTGCTCCTCTACTGGAGAATTAATACCAACAGCACGTAATTGAGCATCATCCATACTTGTAAGCACTGTTACTGCAGTTAATAAAGGTCTATCTTTACCAAACGGTTCAAGTGCCTTACGGGCTTCTTCTAACATCTTAGGACCACCTAAGGCATGCACGTTAACCATCCACACACCGAGATCTGCAGCGCCAGCTACAGCCCTTGATACAGTGTTCGGAATATCATGAAATTTAAGATCTAGAAAAACACCAAAGCCTTTATTTTGGTATCTTTTTACCATTTCAGGTCCAAACCTGGTAAACATTTCTTTACCAATTTTTACACGACAAAGATTTGGATCTAACTTTTCTACAAGAGCATCAGCTTCTTTTTCTACCGCGAAATCCAATGCAACTATAATTTTTGGATCCTTTTCATTTAACGCACTCATTATTTTTTTCCTTATTAAATCACACTGGAGTAATCTTTTCTTGGGAAAGGTTAGAACTTTTATTTGGTTTCATTGTTTCCCAATTATGGCAACTAGGACATTGCCAAAATAGAACCTGAGATCTAAATCCGCAATGGTGGCAAACATACTTTTGTGTTCTAACCTGTTGAGCCTCTAATAGACTTTTTAAAACTGAAAGTTTTTCGCGTTCACTAGGTTCAATCTGTTCTAATTTATAGGAGAATAGTTTCACGAACATGCTGATTGACGACATAGTTTTTAAATAACGTAAAGCAAATTCTTCAGCACTTTGAGTGCCATCTTTTTTTAATAGGATATCAACAATAGCAAGTGCGACAGCTTCCGAACATGAAACTGATAACCATTTCTCAAGTACCTCTAAATGTTTTTCTTCATCATTATCATCTTGGTAACATCTAGCTAGGTGTTTTACACAGAGGCTAACCATCTCCTTATCAGTAGTTGCAATCTCATTCAATTCATAAAGAGCAGCATCAAATTTTTTATTTTCGATGGCAATTTTTGCTAAATTAAGTCTCGCTCTGACACATTTGTTATTTATTTTCAGAGCCTTTTTAAAGAGATCTTGTGCCTCATCGATTTTTTTTAACGAATAGGATTCATTACCAAGTTCACAATAGAATTCAGCTTCTTCTTTTTTTAGTGAATCACCGAAGGTACTTTTAAAGGTATTTACAGCTTCAATAGCTTTTTTCCATTCCTTCTCTTGTTCATAAATTTCTACTAAAAGACGGCAAGGTGTTTTTCTATCTTTTATGTAGGTTATGAGTTCTTTAAGAATGGCTTCTGCCCTGTCGAGAAGTCCTGCTTGAATAAAATCACGCGCTAATTCAATTAAGGCAGCGGATCTTTCTTGAGATGTTAAGCCAGACATTGTAATGATGTTATTATGAAAAGAAATAGCTTTTTCGAGCTCACCTTTTTCTCTAAAGATACTGCCTATAACTAGGCTTTCATCAAAACTATGATCTGTTTTACTTACATAGTAGTTACTAAACTCGTCAGCAGCCTTTTTTCTATCATGATTAAGGAAGTAGTTAATCCCTTTAATAAGATTTCCTAAACTTCCTACCTTTTGAACTTCGTTTTTGTTTCTTGCTGAACGTTGACCCATATACCACCCATAAAAGGCAGCAACAGGGAGAAGTAGAAACAAAAGTTCGAGCATAAAATTAGAATACTAAACTGTGGTTGGGAGTTTTTCTCCTAAAGCACTGTCATCACTTTGCAATAGTTTGCTATCGTTAGCAGATACTTCAGGTATTTTTAACTCTGATTCTAATTTTCTTACTTTGCGCTTCAAATTTTTGATTATGAACCACTGCTTAGTAACTATATACATCCAAATTAGACTTATAAAAACAGCACCAATAAACAAGGAGCAACCAATTATTACTGCAATACTAAGTTCTAATTTTCCAGCTAAAAGATTTAATGATATTAATTGATCATTAACCGCACCTAGTGCAAGTGCAATTACGGCTATAAACAGTAAGACAAACAGAAAAAGAAATTTATATAATTTACGGAACATAATTCCTGAAACCTTATTGTTACTAAACAGCTACATTATATCTTATGAACCACTCACTACTTTATGAAAGCGAGTTTTTATTTGTTCAAAGCTTTAAGACGTTTAAGTGTTAATTTTGTCGTAAACACCTACACAGACTCAAGTTTGGCAAGCGTTTCACTTACCTCTACCGTACACAGTTCTTCTCAGAACTTCATGTTATTTAATATTAACTATTATAGCTTATTTGTAATGCGATAAGTAACAGTTCAATTGAATTACGGGACTAGTAAGTTTTTACTTCAGTAGGTTCTTACTTGGCTTGAAAACTATCTTAACATCCTCGTTATTTTCGAAGTCAGAATTTATTCTACTTTCTTTCGAAACTTTATCTAAGGAAGTCTTGCTTCTCTTTTTTAACCCCTTTTTAACCCCTTTTTAACCATAAAGGTTCCAAAATTTCTAATCTGGATTTTTTCACCTTGGCAGAGGCTTTCTGAAAGACATTTAATAATCGTTTCGATTATTTCTTTATTTTCAGTATCGGTTAATTTTTCATCAACATAATGGTTGTACTTATTTATAAATTTCTGATTATCCATTACGGCGAGAGTAAACACCATTTTGTGTAAACTCCATCTTTACTCAAAATATTTTTCTGCG
>CAVGFV010000032.1:0-2812 GCA_963628765.1 Succinimonas sp. | reverse complement strand
CCGAAGATCTACTCAAGAAAAATTCAATACGCCGTCTGCAAATACGCTTACAGAATAGTTAATAGGTATGGAACAAATATATACTGCCAATCAATATACAAATGTGTAATATTTTCACAAAATATCTTTTATTAATCTAAGTTTATAAAAGATAGTGTCTTTCAAAAAGATATTTATTTACCATAATTCATCAATACCATATATTGATAGCAACTAGATACCCTAAAAATACGTGATATCAGAGTTTTTAATATGAATGAAAATAATTGTTCAACCGAAGAATGCCCTGTTGAATCAGTTTTAAGATTGATCGGTGGTAAATATAAAGTAGTTATTCTCTACCACCTTATAAATAAGACTTTACGTTTTAACGAAATCCAAAAATTGATTCCTAGAGCAACTCCTAAAATGCTCACAAAGCAACTTCGAGAACTAGAATCAGACTGTCTCATTTCTAGAAAGGTCTACCCTGTTGTACCACCAAAAACAGAATATAGCCTTACAGAATATGGAGAAACACTACTACCTATTCTCAACCAAATATGCGTTTGGGGCGAAGAGTATTTAAAAAGCCGCAATGCATGTAAAGAACAAACAGAATCATCTACAAAGAAAGCCGAAGTTTAAGGTCATAATAATGGAAAACAAAAAAATAATTACAGAACAATATCTTACTGGAGAACGTGCCCTTTACAATGCTAAAAATATTCATGTTGAACGTTCTATTTTTAATGATGGCGAATCTCCTCTTAAAGAAAGTAGCAATGTAAGTCTTGAAAAATGCTCATTTCAGTGGAAATATCCTATTTGGTACTCCAAAGATATTACTGTAAAAAATTCATCTTTCTTTGAAATGGCTCGTGCAGGAATTTGGTATACCGAAAATATTTCACTAGAAAATTGTGTTTACGAAGCTCCTAAGGGATTCCGTAGAGTGAATAACGCCAAACTTGTGAACGTCGATTTTCTACACGCTGAAGAAACCATGTGGAATTGTAGTAACATCGAAATGAAGAATGTTTCTGCACGTGGTGATTATTTTGGTATGAACCTTCACAACGTAAAAGCTGATAATTTGAGACTTGTTGGAAATTATGGCTTTGATGGCTGTACTGATGTTGAAGTTACGAATTCTAAGCTCATGACTAAAGATGCTTTTTGGAACTGCAAAAATGTAACAATCAAAGATTCCTTTATCGCTGGTGAATACTTTGGCTGGAATTCTGAAAACGTAACTTTAATAAATTGCACTGTAGAATCATTACAAGGCATGTGCTACATAAAAAATTTAAAGATGGTTAACTGTAAGCTCTTTAACACCACTCTTGCTTTTGAATTTTCAACTGTTGACGTAGAGGCAAAAGGCTCTATAAAGAGTATCTTTAATCCATTAAGTGGTCGCATTAAAGTTGATCATGTTGATGAAATAATCCTTGATCCTGAAAAGATAGATCCTAGTGCTACAGAAATCATAGTTACCGATGGCAGTGGCAAACACCTAGAAAAAGCTCCTTTTTAAGATATAGAAAAAAAATGACCGATATACAAAAATATAATTTTGAAACTGCCCCAGAGCGTAGACATCCATACGCATTGAAATGGCAAGGTCCAGAAAATGAAATCCCTTTATGGGTTGCAGACATGGACTTCGAAACAGCTCCAGAAATTAAGGAAAAAATTTCAGAAATTGCCTCCCGCGGTACTTTTGGGTATACAGACATTCCAGATTCTTGGGCCGAATCTTATATATCATGGTGGAAAAAACAACATGATTTTGAAACTGAAAAAGACTGGTATGTTTTTGTTACAGGAGTTGTCCCAGCCCTTTCATCTATTGTAAGAAGACTTACCCTTCCTAATGAAAAGGTTTGTATTATGCCTCCTGTATATGGAGTTTTTTGGAATTCTATACAGAATCAAGGAAGACAAGTTGCGGAAGCTCCTTTAGATTATGACAAAGCTACTGCAAGCTACAAGGTAAATTGGGAACTCTTAGAAGCCACCCTTAAGGATCCACAGTGTTCACTCTTTATTTTCTGTAATCCTCATAATCCTACAGGGCATATTTGGACTAGTGAAGAATTAAAGAGGATTGGAGAAATTGCGTCTAGAGAAAATGTAATAGTAGTTTCCGATGAAATTCACTGCGATCTTACTTTACCAGGTAAGAATTACATTCCTTTTGCATCAGTCTCTTCTTTAAATAAAGACATCAGCATTACCTGCGTATCGCCATCCAAAGCCTTTAATATTGCAGGCCTTCATTCAGCTGCAGTTATTATCCCTAACAAATCTATAAGACATAGGGTATACAGAGGTTTCAACAATGAGGAAATCGGCGAAAGTGGTGTTTTTGGTGCAGAAGTAACTGAAACAGCTTTTACCAAAGGCGGGAACTGGCTTACAGCTTTAAAAGAAGTTCTTAAGAATAATCGCGATGCTGCAACCGAATATTTAGAAAATAATATCCCAGGCATCAAGGTTGTTAGAGGTGAAGCCACCTATTTATTATGGGTTGATTTCTCTGCCATAACAGATAATGATCAAAAACTAACCGCTTTTCTCAGAAAAGAAATGGCAGTTAGAGTGTCACCTGGTAGTGGCTTTGGTACCGCTGGCAAAGGCTTTATCCGTATTAATATGGCCTGCCCGAAATCGCGCCTAATGGAAGGTTTAAGACGCATAAGTGAAGCCGTAAAAAAATTTTTAGCTAAATAAGAGTTTAGATTTAAGAAAACTTTTAATTATTAGGTAATAAATATGGACAAAATAACAATTCTTTAGCTACTTTTGTAATCAACCTTTAATCAAC
>CAVGFV010000031.1:0-3330 GCA_963628765.1 Succinimonas sp. | reverse complement strand
TTGTGTGTGTTTTAACATTGGGACATCGCAAAAAAGTTAATTTATAGAAGTCCCCTTAAAGCACTCTTTCAAAAATAGGTTCAGTTAAAGGATGCCTTATCTATAAACCTATCTTAGTTATACTGGCACTTTGGTGCCTTGAGAGGTTCTAATAGTCTTTTCCATAAGTAACATTAGCTTTTCCTTTACAAGTACTCTATGTAAATACGCACTAAAACAGCAAGAATTTTCACAAAAAAATTTGATAAGAAAACTTTTTTCTTTCCCAAAAAGCTATTTTTTGGAGGTGTTTTTCTATAAGGTTTCAAGGGTAGAAAAGTCCAAAAGTTAGTAATTTTCGAACTTAACCAAAAGCAATTCCAAGTCTTATTTGATAAGGCTTTTAAATAGATCAAAACTTTCCAAAACTCATACTTTCGTGAGGTTACTTTCATGTTAAAATAGTAAGAATGCTTTCAGCAGTCTTTTAACAATAAAAAGGTAAGCAATTATGGAAAAAATAGGATTAAACGACCAAGAGGTCGCGCTATCCCGACAAGAACATGGTTCAAATGCTCTTACCGAGCAACAAAGATCCAGTTTCTGGAAAGAACTGGTGCAAAATTTTAAAGACCCAATAATCAAGATTCTTTTAGTCGCACTTGCTATCAACGTTATCTTCTTTTTTATTGGCAAGGCTGAATGGTATGAAAGTGTCGGTATAGCCCTTGCGGTACTTCTCGCTACTTTAGTATCTACCTACTCTGGCTATAAGAACGAAAACGCCTTCCAAAAACTCCAAGCTGAAGCTTCCAAAATATTCTGTAAAGTATTTCGTAACGGCAATGTAGCGGAAGTTCAAATCAACGATATCGTAAAGGATGACGTTGTAGTCCTCCAACCAGGTGATAAGATTCCTGCCGATGGTATCGTTATAAAGGGTTCTCTTAAGGTTGACCAAAGCGCTCTTAACGGTGAATCAGCAGAGGCTTTAAAAGTAGCCGTACCTGAAGATTATGTGGAAGACCAAAGTAAGCCTTTAGATACCCTAGATCCGCATAAGCTCTTCCGTGGCTCCATAGTATGTAGCGGTGAAGCTTACATGAAGGTTAACCTCGTTGGTGACAAGACCGAATACGGTAAGATCGCCAGTGAACTTCAAACTGAAGATGATCGTGATTCACCTCTTAAGGTTAAACTTAAAAAACTAGCTAAACAGATCTCCTTATTTGGTTACTTAGGTGGTGCCGCAATAGCGATTTCTTACCTAGCACACTTCTTCCTCACCAACGATATATCCTTAACTGAATCTTTCCGTAACTGGGATGCTTTCAGTTTGGTACTAAAGGCGGTTCTCGATGCCATTATGTTTGCGGTAGTTATTATCGTAATGGCGGTACCGGAAGGACTTCCTTTAATGATTGCTATCGTATCTTCTCTCAACATGAGAAAGATGCTCGCCGACCACGTACTTGTACGTGAAGTTTCTGGTATTGAAACCGCTGGCTCCCTTAATATCCTCTTCTCCGATAAGACCGGTACTATCACAAAGGGTAGACTTGAAACCATCCTCTTTGCTTCCGGTGATGAAAAGGAAACTCAAAAGTTTTCTGATATTCCACAATGTCAAAAGGAACTTTTAGGTATCTCAATTCTCAAGAATACCCAGTGCCTGATCTCGGAAAAAGATGGCAAATTAAGTTTCTTAGGCTCTAATGGTACTGACCGTGCCCTTGTAGCTTACGCTGCGGAAGACCGTAACAAGGATTTCGGGGTAGAAACTGGCAATGTTATTCCATTTAACAGTACTAATAAGTACTCTGCTACCCAAATAACCGGTAAGTACAACTTCACCATTATTAAGGGTGCTGCGGAAAAGATCATCGCTAAGTGTAATAGCTACTATGATGAAAACGGCAAAGTAGTTCCTGTAAGTGATTTTAATAAACTTACCAAGAAGTGTGATGAGCTGGCTGGCCGCGCTATCCGTGTGCTCGCGTTGGCCACCACCCCTTCTGAAGTTACCGAACTCGGTGCTCTTATAGATGAAAAGGCTCCTTATACCTTAGTGGGTATCGTGGGCATTCGCGACGAAGTTCGTGCCGAAGCCGTATCTGCTATTTCTGAAGTTAATGGTGCGGGCGTTCAAGTCGTAATGATCACTGGTGACCGTAAGGAAACCGCCGTATCCATTGCTAAAGACTCTGGTCTTATTAAGAACGATAGCGATGTCGTTTTAACCTCTGATGAGCTTTCCAAACTCTCCGAAAACGAAGTTAGAGATAAGATCAAGGATCTTCGCGTGGTAGCACGCGCCCTCCCAACTGACAAGAGCCGTTTAGTTCGTATCGCTCAAGAACAAGATCTTGTAGCAGGTATGACCGGTGATGGTGTTAACGATTCTCCAGCTCTTAAGAAAGCGGATGTAGGCTTTGCGATGGGTTCTGGTACTGAAGTAGCAAAAGAAGCTTCAGAAATCGTAATCCTCGATGACAACTTCAAGTCTATTGAAAAGGCAGTATTGTATGGTCGTACCATATTCAATAGTATTAGAAAGTTCATTCTCTTCCAACTAACTGTTAACGTTTCTGCAGTTATTATTTCCTTCGCAATGCCACTCTTAGGTTCTGAGATGCCTCTTAACATCATTCAGATCCTGTGGATCAACTTGGTGATGGATACCTTAGCCGCTTTAGCTCTTGGTGGAGAACCTGCTCTCAGACGTTATATGCGTGAAAAGCCAAAGAGTAGACGCGAATTACTCGTTAACAAGTATATGTTTGTTACTATGCTTGTGGGCTCTCTCTGGATATTTGCGATGGGACTCTTCCTCCTCTTTAATACCAGTTTCCAAGAATTCTTAATTGGTGCGCCGATAACTACAGCGAATCAGGAAGAAACCTTACTTACAGCATTCTTCACCCTCTTTATCTTTACCACCATCTTTAATGCCTTTAATGCAAGAACCGAATCTCTGAATTTGTTTGATAACATTAGTAAGAACAAAGGTTTCTTAGCCATTATGGCACTTATCACTATCATTCAGATAGCAATGACTGAAAGTGGTAGATTCTGGGATACCTTCGGGGAAATCATGAACTGTAATGGTCTTAACCCTACCCAGTGGCTCATTATTATTGGTATGAGTTTAACCATAGTTCCAATTGACCTCATTAAGAAGATGATTTTTAAGGGACTTAGTATCAAAAACTAAAACCTTAAGATTTTAGGAAGCAACGCTCGAAAAGTTTTTTTTCGGGCGTTTTTTTTGCTTGTATGGGGCGCAGGTGTCTATATTAAACTGTAACGATATAAATTTAGGTATGTAATTTAATTACTAATCTTACGAAA
>CAVGFV010000030.1:0-5950 GCA_963628765.1 Succinimonas sp. | reverse complement strand
TTTGATGATATGCTTGAGGCAGATAAGAAGCAAGATGCAGCCTGAGTAACACGAGGCAGGAAATCAAAGATGTTTACACAAAATACTTGACACAATCAAAGTTTTAATATTAAAAATAAAATTTATAAGAAAATTTTGTATAAAGTTTATGAAGAAGTATGAACTGAGTTTTAAAGTAATGGTAAAAAAATCAAGGTGGAGCTTATTAAACTACACCTTGATCAAAAAGTTTACTTCTGTTCTGGGATATCTGTAATTTCAGATTCACGTTTTTGACGACGTTTTTTCTGATAACGTCTATCCATGAAGTTTTTACCAGCCACAAGGAAACCTAAAGTAAGAAAAGCTCCTGGTGGAAGTATTGCAATAAGAAGTCCCTTATCTTCTGCAAAAACATTTATTTTAAGAGATTCTCCTATAGGTCCTATAAGTTGCTCCATACCAGAAAACATTGTGCCATTACCAATGAGTTCACGGATCATACCAATAACGAGAAGTACCATGGTGAACCCAAGTCCATTTGCGAGACCATCAGTAAAGGAATTCACAAGATTGTTTCTTGATGCGAACATTTCTGCTCTAGCAATAATGATACAGTTAGTAACGATAAGAGAGATATAAAGACCTAATGCGGTATACAGTTCTGGTGTAAAAGCTTCCATAATCAGTTCTACACAAGTAACAAGCGTTGCAATAATAAGAACGTAAATCATGATTCGTACTTCAGGAATTACTATTCTTCTTATTAGAGTAATCAAAATGCTACTTAGGGAAAGCACTACTGTGGTTGCAATACCGAGGCCAAGAGCATTCGTAGCTGTGTTTGATACTGCAAGAAGGGGGCAGAGCCCCAAAAGCTGCACGAGACCAGGGTTCTTTCTCCAAAGTCCATCTTTAATAATGTCAGTTATCATTCTTTATTCCTTCTTATCGCAAACAGGGAAAGCTGTGATATCAAAATCTTTAAATCTTTTCAGCATAGATTCTGTAGATCTTGCCACAGCTCTTGGAGTAACAGTAGCACCGGTAAAGTAATCAAAATTACCACCATACTTCTTCACTTCAAAAGTGCGGTTTTCTAATGATGCGCCTTTGTAACTGTCGAGATAGTTTCCCTTAGATCTCAAAATTTTATCTCCAAGACCTGGAGTTTCATTAAAGACAGTAACGTCGATATAGGTGATTTCACCATTAGTGTTTACGCCAGCGATCATGCTAAAAGGGCTACTGTAGCCACCGATAATGTCGTAATTTACGATATAACCGATAATATTATTTGCTTTACGTACCACAAAAACCTGTTTAGGGCTATTACCTAAATTATCAACGAGGAAACACTCTTTAGAAGGACTGTTATCATAAGTACCTGGAGCAAAAAGATTATCGAACTTTTTGTTTAAAGCTCTTTCTTCTGCTTCTAAAATTTTATCCTTGGTAAAATTGCTTACTGTAAAGATAAGTGCAATACAGATTGCGATGATAGCACCCATGGTGCCACCAACACGGATCATTCTTTTAATGATACTTTCTTGTTTTATATCAGTCATTGTGAAGATCCTCTGGTTTTGAACCGGCGCCAAATGGACGACGGTGAGTAAGAATTGAGATAAGTGGTGCTGCGGCATTACTTAAAATTACAGAAAACGCCATAGCATCCGGATAACCACCAAGGTTTCTGATAATAATAAATAATACAGCTGCAGTTATTCCAAAAATAAAAGCACCTTGTGGCTTTGAGACAGCAGTTACAGGGTCTGTAAGAATATAGAAGGCCCCAAAAACTGTTGCGCCAAAGATATAGTGGGTCACAGGCGATAGGAAAGCTTCTGGAGCACAAAACCAAAATATTCCACCTGCTACTCCCAATGTCGCTAAGAAGGCAAGAGGAATTCTCCAATCAATGACCTTGAAAATTATGAGTACAATACCACCGAGTAGGAACATTAGGCTTGTGATTTCGTGTGAGAGAAATAACCAGTAACCTGCAGGTCCTTGAGACTTTTCAGTGAATTCTTTGATGTTGTTATTTGGACTATTTTTTGAAGGCCTTTCATGCATTGCATCAGTAAGGAAAGTCGGTCCAGTGAGAGCATCATGCGCTCTTAAAGAACGATCCTTCGCTACAAGCTCGTCAACGCTATCCATTGCTTCTTTTTTAGCATCCTGGCTATTGGTAAAAATAATAGCAGTTGCACGAGACAAAGTTAATGCCTCGTGATTTCCAGGAACAGGAATTACGTAAGTAGTCATTGCTACAGGTGAACTTATTAAAAGAAATACAAAGCCAGCCATAGCAGGATTAAATACATTTTGTCCGAGTCCACCAAAAACCTGTTTTACAACGACTATAGCAAATACACTTCCAATAACGGTGAGATACCAAGGGAGGAGCTGTGGCAAGGTAAGACCTAAAATAACACCCGTTACCATTGCAGAACTATCACGCCATAAAAGGTTAAGGTGTCTTTTTCTAAGTTTAAGAACGATTCCTTCTGCTACTAAGCAAGAGAAAACGCTTAAAAGAATATTTACTACTACACCATAACCATAAAAATAAACATTGGCGATGATAGCTGGAATAAGTGTAATCATGAGGATTTTCATGATTTTTCCAGTAGCCGTAACGCTTAAATCATGTGGAGCACTTTCAAGATTAAGACTTCCTGTCATGTTTAATCCTCCTTACTCGTATTGTTATTGTTTGAAGATGTTTGTGCCTTCTCTTTTGCAGCCTTAATAGCAGCCATCTTTTCTTTGGCAGCACGGATACGATCTTCAGCTGTAGGTGCTACTTTAGTTGCTGGGCTCTCTTTAGCCTGCTCTATTGGTGCAGACTGAGAAGCATTTTCTTTCGCAGCCTTAATGGCAGCCATCTTCTCTTTGGCAGCGCGTATGCGATCTTCTGCAGTTGATGCTACCTTAGGAGCAGTACTTTCTTGAGTCTGTTCCTTTGAAGCAACTTGTGAAGCATTTTCTTTTGCAGCCTTTAATGCAGCCATTTTTTCCTTAGCAGCATGAATTTTTTCTTCAGCAGCCAAGTTTGCTTTAGGTGCTTCTGCCACTTTGGCAACAGGAGCCTCTTCGCTCGCCTTCTTTGCTTGAGCTTCTTTTTGTGCCTTGATGCGGGCTAAAGCAGCTGCTTTCTTTTCTGCACGAATTCTTTCTTCTTCTTGAATACGCTTTTGTTTTTCTTCAAAGCGAATTCGAGCTGTTTTCATCTTGTCTGCTTTAAGTTTTTCTTTTTTGAGTTCGGCTCTTGCTATTCTGATAGCAGCAACAATTCTTATTGCACTTGGGCAAACGAATGCACAGCAACCACATTCAATACAATTTCTTGCGTTGTGTTTATTAAGTTCTGAATACTCGCCATTTACACATAAGTCATATAACTCATAAGGAAGCAGTCTAGAAGGGCAAGCGTGAGCACAGCGGCCACACCTTATGCAATCAACTTGTGGCTTTGTACGACAAATTTCAGCATCTGAAGGCGCAATGACACAGTTTACAGTTTTAATTACTGGAACATCAGCATTCGGAATTGTGAATCCCATCATAGGACCACCAATGATTACACGTGGTTTTTCTTGTTTCTTGTAACCACATTCATTTAGAAGTTCAAGAATACTTGTTCCAATGTAAGTCCAAGCATTACCTTGTTTCTCCAAAGAATCGCCTGCAATAGTTACTAGTCTCCTTGTGAGAGGCTGTCCTTTTATTACAGCTTCACCAACAGAATAAGCAGTAGATACGTTATGTACTACTACACCGTAAGCTGTGGAACGGGCACCATAAGGAATTTCAATACCAGTAATAATTTTTATTAAAATTCTCGCAGCACCAGAAGGGTATTTCACAGGAATTACCGTAACTCTAGTATCTGGAAGTCCTTTAGCTTTAAGAGCTTCTTCAATTGCTTTTATTGCGTTAGGTTTATTATCTTCAATTGCGATAACTGTATATTTCGGTTTTAGAATATGTTGCATTATTCTAATGCCGTCTAAGATGTCGTTTGGTCTTTCCTGCATTAAACGATCATCACAAGTAATATAAGGTTCGCACTCAGCTCCATTGATTATTAAGAGTTCGCAATTCCCGGCATCCATACTAGAACGGAGTTTCTTTTCAGTAGGGAAGCCAGCACCGCCGAGTCCTGCTATGCCCATGTCTCTAATTAGTCCTAAGAGTGTGTCAGGATCTTCTTTTTCAAAATTTGGGTATGATTTATTTTCGAAAACTTCCTGTTTATCTTCGGAGTCTGTTGTAAGTATTAAACATGGCTCTGATAAACCACTTGGATGTGGAACTGGAGCTAAAGTTAGTTTCTCGATGATTCCTGATGCAGGTGCATGAATAGGTACCTGTGATGAGGAATGTGGAGCTGTTAAGGGTTCGCCTGCCTTTACATGCTGACCTTCTTTTACTAACACTTCTGCAGCACTACCTGAATGTTGTTTTAAAGGCAATACTAGCTTTTTAGGCAGTTTAATTTCGATACTTGGATAATTACAAGTGGCGTGTTTATGTTCTGCAGGGTGAATACCGCCCTTAAAGGAGCTAAGAATGCCGTTTTTAATTTTGTCCCATCTATTCATTGTCGGTATTCCTTGTTTCAATAGTTTCGCCAGAAATTTCCCAATTCCATGTTTGAGTGGTTGGCTCTATAGGCTTCATCGCTATGCATTTAGTAGGGCATACTGGTACGCACTTTTCGCATCCCATACATAAAGCAGGATTAACCCAATGTTTTTCTTTTAAAGCACCAGAAATGGAGTCATAAGGACAAACTTTGGCACATTTACCACAACCGATACATTTGGATTGGTCGATCACAGCAACTAATTCTTCAGATGCAGTTTTGTTACCTGTAGGTACTGGTACATGCATGATTTCTGCGAGCGATTTTGTGCAACTATCACCGCCAGGTATACAGAGGTTAACGGCTGCCTCTCCTTTGGCAACAGCAGTTGCATAAGCTGCACATCCTACATAACCACACTGACCACATTGAACTTGTGGAAGTACATTATTTATTTCTTCTTCGATAGGATTCTTTTTTTGGTTATCAAGCTTTTTAGCAGCAAGGCACAGTAAAGCTCCAAGAAGAAAACCTACTACGGCAAATAAAACTGTTACAGTTATTAAATGAAGCATAGAATTTCCTTCTTATTGCTGGATAAGACCAGTAAAACCCATAAAAGCCATAGAGAGTAGACCTGCTGTTATGAGCGCAATTGCACTTCCTCTAAAAGGAGCAGGGACATTAGCTCTGTTAATGCGTTCTCTCATGGCTGCGAAGAAAATTAATACAATCGTGAAACCAACACCGGCACCGAAGCTAAAAACAAGGGCTTCTGTAAAGCTATGTTTCATGGATATATTGAGAAGAGCTAAGCCAAGGACAATACAGTTTGTTGTAATAAGAGGTAAGTAAATCCCGAGTAATTTAAATAATTCAGGACTGATGCGTTTTATCATAAGTTCTGTAAATTGCACTACAGCAGCTATTAGAACGATGTCGACGATAATTCTAAGACCAGTTACATCAAGAGGTACTAACACAAACTTTTCAGCAATAAAGCAGACAGCAGAGGTTAGAACTAGCACGAAGGTTGTGGCGATACCCATACCTGTTGCGGAACTAAGTTGTTTTGAAACACCGATAAAAGGGCAGATTCCGAGGAATCTAACGAGCACAAAATTGTTTGTAATTGCAGCGCTCAAAAAAAGCAGAACGTACGACATCTATACCTCCAAGAATTTTGTGCATTGTATCACATAGGAAAAAAAGTGTAACTAGTTAAACTTATAATACATATATACATAGTGAGTATTAACTCTTGTTAATGCTAGATCCGTGTAAATTATGATGTGATATTATTAGACTTATGAAGTTATGGGGACTTCTATAAATTAACTTTTTTGCGATGTCCCAATGTTAAAACACACACAA
>CAVGFV010000029.1:0-3048 GCA_963628765.1 Succinimonas sp. | reverse complement strand
AGTGATCGTAAATCAATGACTTAGCATAAACTCATTTTTTACTGATCACTGTCGGTTATACATTTTTGAACGCTACTTATAATCAGTTAGATGATCTCATTACCGCCTTTCTTTCCCATTGGGAGCAAGGGTTACAAGAATTTTGCCGCGGTCACTTTACAGACAATCTAAGAAATTCTTCTTTAAAAATTTCAGAAATATCTCAAAATGCCGAAAACGACCTAGTATCCGAAGCCGATACTCCTGACAGAATTTTCTTAAAACTTATGCTCAGCATTTCCCCAAATATTAAAGGTATCTATTGGAAGGAATACCATGCCCAAAATTTTGAAGTTCTAGGAAATTCTCTCTTAAAAGGGATATTAAAAACACACCCTGACGACAATAAAATAAAAGAAGGCATGGAATTCCTAAAAAGTGGAGCGCTAGAAATTTATGCTGAACATTTAGGGAACAACAGTCTTCTTGAAGCTTTAATTGCATTACGAGAGTTTTCACAAAAAAACAATTTTTCTGAAGACCTATTAATTACCAGAATGGCCTATCTCCTTACGCCAAAACATAGTTTTAGAATTGGTAGCACAATATTTGAAAGTATCTCTAAATTCCAAGAGACACTTAACAATGCATTAAAAAATGGTTGGCAGGAAAAATATGTTTCATATTTAAAGAATAATTCCTCTGATTTAGATAGATTGGAATTAGTTTTTTCAGGTAATGAAAAAAAAGAATGGCAAAAGCTTCTTCAGGAATACAAAAACAAAGTATTTTATGGTGGTTATGATCTCTTATTTAAGCTCAATACCAGTAAAAATAATGAAAGCGCAACTCCTGAAAATTCTACGCCTTTATCTTTAACAGAAGTATCACTAGGTGATAATATTGTATTTGGAAAGCACCCTACTTTAAATACTCCTGCAATATGGCATGTCATCGATAAAGATTCTGAAAACATCACCCTTATAAGCCGTGATGAACTATTAGAAGCGCCATTTACTGATAATAAAGGCACAAACATTCAAAATCGCCTTACCAAAGAAGTTTTAATAAAAATGTTTACTGGTAATGAGCTCGAAAAAATTAGGGATGCTGACACTGCCATAAACTCCATTGCTAAAACATTTACATTTTTGGGAATTTTGGCGACAAAAGCCTTAATTTTGGTATCACTTTTATATGTACTAGTGTCTTTACTAATGCCGGTAGCCTTTGTCACATTAATTATTCATTGGCTAACACATCCTGATACTTCAATAATGAGCTACTCAATGATTGCTGGCGGAATTTTTATCTTCTGGTTAATTCTAAAAATTTTCCCCGGCAGAATTTCCTTCGTAAATACAATTTTAAATTTTGGTAGCCTTTTAGACATCCAACAAGAATGTGATCCTACAGAGCATCCACCTCTCGCTCTACCAAACAGTGTTCAACAAAAAGTGGCAGTTAATCGTGGTATTGGTTTAAACTCTGAATGGTGGTTAGAAAGCAAAAATAGCAAGGCTCCTCTATACTCAGATACCTTAGGGAAAATTAAAAACGACACTGAAAATCAAGGTAAAAAAGTTTTAGGTGTAAGAGCTGTTATAAGGCTTAAAAACAGAATCTAAAGACGGGTTTATTTAAAGCAAATATTGCCATTTGATAAGATACGAATTATGACTGACAAAACATTACAATATTATAACGAGCATGCAACTGCATTCGTGCAAGGAACTCTTGATGTAAAGTTTTCAGAACTTCAGAATGAGTTCCTTTCTAGAATTCCTAAAAGTTCCTATATCTTGGATTGCGGAACAGGCAGTGCTAGAGATGCTAAGGCATTTAAAGATCACGGATATAAGGTAGTGGCAATCGATGGCTCCGCAGAGCTTGCTAAACTCGCTTCAAAATATCTTGGTCAGGAAGTAATCGTGACAACCTTCCAAGACTATGTACCAGATAGGATCTTTAGTGGAATCTGGGCTTGCGCATCACTTCTTCATTTGTCATTAAAAGACATCGAGAGTGTGATGAAAAAGCTCGCCCGAGCACTTGCAACGGAAGGTTGCTTCTATGTCTCCTTTAAATATGGGACCTTTTCAGGCGAAAGAAATGGGCGATTCTTTACCGACATGACAGAAGAGAGCTTTAGAAAAATTCTCGAGAAAATTCCAGAGCTTAGTGTAGACAAAGAATTCATCACTGAGGATGCAAGACCAGGGAGAGAATCGGAGAAGTGGCTAAATGTATTCTTGATTAAGAAGTAAGAATAGCCAAGTGCTGCAAATCGAACAAATAACCTGTGTTCTTACAGTTATGGATGTTGTAAGTAGCAAATTTCGAAATTTCCAAGATAGCTAAATTGGAAAGGAAAATAAAAATGAAATTAAAGAAAATTCCTGATGAATTGTCTGTTTGTAAACTTGCAACTACAGAGGGACTGGACTTAAATAGAGATTTTTCTTTTTGGGAAAAACTGATGAAGAAATATCTTTGGTATGTAAGACCGAAGATACTCCAAATAATACTAAAGCTCGCGATGATGGTTGGCAGGCATTCAGAATACAGGAAGTGTTAGACTTTTCACTCATAGGAATTTTATCTAAAATCACAGGAATTCTTGCTGATAATAAGATAGGAATATTTGCAGTTTCAACATATAACACTGACTATATTTTGGTTAAGAAAGAAAACTTTGACTCTGCTATATCTGCTCTTGATGTAGCAGGATACATAATCGAGTAACTAGAAAGTTATATAGTGTTGGGGAATTCACTGAGCTTAAGGTAACTTCAATGCAAAAAAAATGGATACTTTAGGTTACAACAAGACGAAATGGAAGTTACTTTTCAGATTTTATGGAAGATAGTTTTGCAAGCTTGCTTAATAAAAATAATTCACTAACAATATTTGACCATTGGGCAGGATATAAGACCTGGTAAAAATTCGGAAAAACGCTTAAATATTCTCATAAAAAATATGACTCGCGAAAGTAGCAATCTAAACGAAATTTCGATAGTGTATAATATTTTGTGTAAACGATAGTTCCTAAGGTATGGAAAAAGGAAC
>CAVGFV010000028.1:0-11732 GCA_963628765.1 Succinimonas sp. | reverse complement strand
CTTTCATAGGTTTTTTTGGTTAATTTGTTGTGGTGACACAAGTTTAACACAAGAAACCCTTTCTTTTTTCTGTAAAATTTTTAATTTATAGAAGTCCCCTAGTGTACAAAAAGCAGGGCTCATTAAACCAAACTATATTAATAATTTTCCATTGGAGAGCGCTCCCTATACTTCAACAATAGTTTTTTTAGTTCGCAAGGGAAATCCTAAGAACATTAAGGATTGGAACGATCTTGTAAGAGATGATGTAGGTGTGATTACACCTAATCCTAAGACCTCTGGTGGTGCAAGATGGAACTACCTTGCTGCTTGGTATTATTTTGAAAAAGCTGGACAGTCAGAAGAAGAAGTTCGTGCCAGCATCAAGAAACTCTACCACAACGTTGTAGTTTTGGACTCAGGTGCTCGTAGTGCCACTACTTCCTTCGTAGAAAATGGTCAGGGTGATGTTTTATTATCTTGGGAAAACGAAGCCTTCTTATCTTGGGAAAACGAAGCCTTCTTATCTTTGATTGAAAACCCAGGTGAATACGAAATAGTTATTCCTTCAGTTTCTATCCTTTGCCAGCCAACAGTGGCTTTAGTTGATGAAGTCGTAGACTATAACGAAACTCGCGATCTTGCTCATTCTTATCTCAGCTATTTGTATTCTAAAGAAGCACAGCGCGTGGAAGCTAAATGGTATTACCGTCCTTCAGATAAAAGCGTTCTTGACGAATTTGTCTATCAAGGTAATGAGCGCGTTATCGATAAGGTTCCAGAAGATGGACGTTGGATTATAAACTCCATTGATCTTACTGATATTAAACATTTTGGTGGCTGGAAAGCGACCATCGCAAAACATTTTGCAAATGGAGCTATTTTTGACTCCATTTATGAACGTAAATAAAAAACTACTTAGAGTAGGTATAATAAGCATTTCAGCTATGATTATAAGGTGAAAAAATGGCTAGAAAAAGAACAAATAGGAATGTAATTCCGGGATTCGGGATCTCACTAGGAATTACGATCTCAATGCTAAGCCTTATTGTGCTTATCCCTCTCTGCTCATTGGTAGTTTATTCATCCCAACTTTCTCTTGGGGAGTTTTGGGATACCATTACCAGTTCTCGAGTTTTATCAAGCTATCAGGTAAGTATTAGTACTGCTCTTATAGCTTCCTTGATAAATGCGGTTATGGGACTTATTTTGGCGTGGGTTTTGGTACGTTATGAATTTCCGTTTAAGCGTATCTTTGATGGCATTATCGAATTGCCATTCGCTTTACCTACTGCGGTAGCTGGTATTGCCTTAACCCATCTTTTAGTGCAACAAGGCTGGATCGGGAGCTTCTTTGCTAAGTTCAATATCGATATTGCTTACACTAAGATCGGTATTACAGTAGCGATGGTTTTCGTGGGTATTCCTTTTGTGGTACGTGCGGTACAGCCAGTACTGGAAAAAATCGAAGGAGAATACGAGGAAGCAGCAAGAATTATGGGCGCTTCATCAACCCAAACCTTTTTTAAGGTTATTCTTCCTGAAATCATGCCAGCACTTTTTGGTGGCTTTACTATGGCCTTTGCTCGTTGTATCGGCGAGTACGGTAGCGTAGTATTCATTGCTGGTAATAAGCCGTATGAAACTGAAATTGCGCCACTTTTGATAATGTCAGAACTCCAAGAATTCAATTATCCAGGTGCAACTTCGATAGCTTTGGTAATGTTGTTATTCGCATTCATTATCTTATTTATCAATGCAATGTACCAATCTTCAGCATCTAAGAAGACTAGCGGGGTAGTTTAAAAATGAGTGCAATTGAAAAACAGGAATCAAAGTTCGTGAAATGGACTTTGATCACCATAAGTGCCTTATTTCTTTTGGTGATGCTAATTCTGCCTCTAAGCTATGTTTTGATAATAGCTTTTGGAGAAGGCGTGAAAGTATTTTGGGATGCGGTATCAGAACCGCATGCTCTACATGCAATTTGGCTTACTATTTCCGTTACGGCAATAACACTAGTAGTAAATATCATTTTCGGTATTTTCGCGGCATGGGCATTAACTAAGTTTTCCTTTAGGGGTAAAAAACTACTTTCATCCTTGATTGATTTACCTCTAACTATTTCACCTGTTATTGCTGGTTTAATATTTTTACTTAGTTTCGGTAGACAAAGTTTCCTATATCCATATTTACATGATATGGGAATCAGAATAATTTTTGCGACTCCAGGAATTGTGTTAGCCACTGTGTTTGTAACCTTTCCTTTTATTTCCCGCGAAATTATTCCGGTATTGAAAGCTGAAGGTCGTGATGAGGAAGAAGCAGCTGCACTTATGGGAGCAAGTTTCTTTAGAATTTTCAAAGATGTAACCTTCCCTCATATTAAATGGGCCTTTTTGTATGCCATCGTGCTCTGCTCAGCACGTGCTATGGGTGAATTTGGTGCCGTATCGGTGTTGTCAGGACATCTTTCGGGAAAGACCAATACTATGCCACTTCATATTGAAATGCTTTATCAAGGCTATGACTTTACGGGTGCCTTTGCAGTATCAGCAATTTTGGTGGTAATGGCAGTAATAATTTTAATTTTAAGAAATGTTTTGGAATATATCGGTAAGCGTAACGGAAAGGGAGATATCTGATATGACTGATAGCATCAAACAAGATGAAAATCTTAATAAGGAAGCTTCCTCCTACGTGGAATTCCGTGGCGTAAATAAGACTTACGGCAATTTCAAGGCATCTAATAATGCGAGCTTTTCTGTTAGAAAGGGTAGCCTTGTAGCACTTTTAGGTCCATCAGGAAGTGGTAAAACCACTATTTTACGTATGCTTGCCGGTCTCGAAACCCAAGACTCTGGTGATATTTATATCAATAATAAGCTTGTAAATAAGGTCCCTGCGGCTAAAAGAGGTATTGGCTTTGTGTTCCAAAGCTATGCACTTTTCCGTTATCAGACTGTTTTTAGCAACATTGCCTTTGGTCTTAAGATCCTAAAATGGGATAAAAATAAGATTAAAGAACGCGTAAATAAGCTTCTTGATTTGGTAAGTTTGAGTGGTCTTGGGGATCGTTACCCAAGACAGCTTTCCGGTGGTCAAAGACAAAGAGTTGCTTTCGCAAGAGCTTTGGCTTCAGAGCCTTTGCTACTTTTTTGGATGAACCTTTTGCAGCTATTGATGCTAAGGTACGTCAAGAGCTTAGAAGTTGGCTTAAGGAACTCATTCAAAGCGTAGGTATTACCAGTATCTTCGTAACCCACGACCAAGACGAAGCTTTCGAAGTTGCGGACACCATAATTGTTACTAACCATGGCCGCATTGAGCAAGTAGGTAGTCCTTTAGAAATTTACAAAAATCCAAAAACTCCTTTTGTAGCTCAATTTATTGGCCAATCAATACAAATTGATAATCCTACAGATTTCCATGGCTTTAAAAACATACCTAAGGATGCAAAAGGTATTATTAGACCAGAATTTATTGAAATCTATAGAAGAGGTCAAAAGTTCAAATATGAAGCTACATCTGATAAGGGAGTAGTTGAGCATATTTATTTTCGTGGCATGGATATTGATATCAAAATTCGTGTCAACGATACCGTATTAACCGTGAAACGCCGTGTCGATGAACCATCTATTGAAGTTGGCGATGAAGTAAGCGTGTTCCTAAGTAAGATGTTTGTGGTAGAAGGCGATAAGGTTACATCTGTAAATAACGAAACCCTTGAAGCTGAAAATAACATTTACAGTATTTAACTGCGAGGGAGCTGGCTTAGGCCAGCTTTTAATTTGGAAAGCTCTAAATTTTTAAAAATTTACATAGAGTTACTAGGTATTAAATTGATAAAAATTTATGCTTTCTTATGTAAATACACCAAATAATTTTTTAAATACCTTCTATTAAGTAGGAAATTAAGAACAAAAATCTACGAAGAACAACCTTTTTAAGCCTTTAATGAGGCGGTTTTTCATAAAAAACAGCAGTTAAAAGCTCAAAAACATTATTTCCAAAAAATAATTACCTTTTTTAGTGAAAATAATTGTCATTTATCAATAAAAAAGTTTATACATATATATCATATGTGATTAGTAGGTATTCTCTAGATAGGTGGAGAAATGAATATTAAAAAGATTGAAACGGATGTCTTAGTTGTCGGAGGAGGAACTGCTGGTTGCTTTTTAGCATACAAGCTAGGTCTTGATCCTTCCGTACGAATCCTAATTGCAGAAAAAGCCAATATCAAGAGAAGTGGCTGTCTTGCAGCCGGTGTTAATGCCTTAAATGCATATATAACTAAAGGAAAAACACCACAATTCTATGTTGATTATGCCAAGAAAGATGCTCACGGAATTGTTCGTGAAGATTTGCTTCTTTCTATGTCCGAACGTCTTAACAGTGTTACCAAAGATCTTGAAGATTTAGGTCTTGTTATCCTAAAAGATGAAAATGGCGAATATGTGGCACGTGGTACCCGTAATATCAAGATCAATGGTGAAAATATTAAGCCATTGCTAGCTGATGCCGCAAAGTCACGTAAGAACGTAGAAATCATCAATCATATAAATATTACTTCTTTAAAGTCAGCCACCATAAACAACGTTAAAACCGTCTACGGTGCTTATGGCTTTGGTGTTAATGATGATGTTTTTTATGACATTACCGCCAAAGTAGTTTTGGTTGCAACCGGTGGTGCATCGGGGCTTTATCGTCCAAATAATCCAGGTTTCTCCCGTCATAAGATGTGGTATTCCCCATTTAATACCGGTGCTGGTTATTCAATGGGACTTCGCGCTGGTGCCGAAATGACCACCTTTGAAATGCGCTTTATTGCTTTACGCTGTAAGGATACCATTGCTCCAACTGGTACCATTGCGCAAGGTGTACCAGCAAAACAGGTTAATTCCCGTGGTGAGGTTTATGAAGACAAATATGGTCTTACTACCTCTGAACGCGTTTACGGAACAGTTTCTGAAAATATGGCTGGTCGTGGCCCTTGCTACCTCCGTACCCAAGGTATTACCGAAACTCAAGAACAAGATCTTTACAGAGCTTACCTTAACATGGCACCAAGCCAAACCTTAAAGTGGTTAGAAAAAGGGGCGGGTCCTAGTGTAGCCAATGTCGAAATCGAAGGCACAGAACCATACGTTGTGGGTGGACATACTGCGAGTGTTTTTTGGATCAATAACGAACGTGAAACCACAGTTAGGAACCTCTATGCTGCAGGCGATGTGGCTGGTGGTTGCCCTCAGAAATATGTTACTGGTGCTCTCGCCGAAGCTGAAATTGCCGCTAATGCCATTCAAGAACGTTTAAAGAGCATTACGGAAGTTCCTAATGTTGCTTCTGAAAATACCGAATTTGAGCAGTATGAAAAATACCTTGAGGCTCCAGAAAGCAGATTTTCAGTAGACGATGTTGAAGAAGCTCTTCAAAAGATCATGGATGTTTATGCCGGTGGTATTAGCACCCATTATCAGTATAATGAAGCTTCCCTTGACATTGCGGAAAGAAATTTAGATGGTCTTAAGCCACTCATTGATACTTTGTCTGCTAAAGATCACTACGAACTTATGAAAATATATGAGCTTCGTGAAAGATTACTCGTTGCGGAAGTATTGATTGCTCATCTAAGAGCCCGTAAGGAAACTAGATGGCATTCATTTGCTGAAAATACCGATTACCCGGAAAAGAATCCTGAGTTTGAAAAGTATGTTAATTCCAGACTTCAGGACGGCAAGATAGAGATTATCTTCAGGGACCTTGTAAAGCTAGAGGATAAGAATGAGCATCAGAATTGATCATGAAAAATGCATTGGTTGTGGCAGATGCACTGAGGTATGCCCTGGAAACCTTCTTTATCTAAAAGATATTCCTGGCTATAAGAGACCAAAGTCATGCTCACATTGCGTAAAGGATTGTTGGGGTTGTACCGCTTGTATTAAGGTTTGCCCAACACAAGCTATCCAATTCTATTTGGGAGCGGATGTAGGTGGCCGTGGAAGTCTCCTTACCGTTCAAAAGAAGGGTGACAAGAATCTTTGGAAAATCTGCCGCGTGAATGGCGAAATAGAAACTGTAGAAGTTAACACCAAGGCAGCTAATAAATACTAAATTAAAGAGGAAATAAAATAAGATGGGCGAATTATCACATTTTGATAAACTGGAGGCTGAGGCTATTTACATTATCCGTGAAGTTGCGGCTGAATGTGAAAAACCAGTTATGCTTTATTCAATCGGTAAGGATAGCTCAGTAATGCTTCATCTTGCGATGAAGGCATTTTACCCAGCTAAGCCTCCATTCCCATTTTTGCACGTTGATACCACTTGGAAGTTCCACGAGATGATCGAATTTAGAGATCGTATCGCAAAGAAACTTGGTATTGAAATGCTCGTATACACCAATCAGGATGGTGTAAAAAAAGGTATTAATCCTTTTGATCATGGTGCTGCTTATACTGACATCATGAAGACTCAAGCTCTCAAGCAAGCTCTTACCAAGTACCAGTTTACTGCTGCTTTTGGTGGCGGCCGTCGTGATGAAGAAAAGTCACGTGCTAAGGAAAGAGTGTTCTCTTTCAGAAATGCTGCTCAAGCTTGGGATCCAAAGAATCAGCGTCCTGAAATGTGGAAACTTTACAACACCCGTATAAAGAAGGGTGAAAGCATGCGTGTATTCCCTCTTTCAAACTGGACTGAAAAGGATATTTGGCAGTACATCAAGCGTGAAAACATCGAAATCGTAGATTTGTACTTCGCTAAGGTTCGTCCTTTCGTAGTTCGCGATGGCAATATCATCATGGTTGATGACGATCGCTTAAAACTCCGCCCAGGTGAAGTAATTCAGCATAAGAAGATTCGTTTCCGTACTTTGGGTTGTTACCCACTTACTGGTGGTATGGAATCAGAAGCAGACAACCTCGATGATGTTATTAAAGAAACCATGGGTGCTGTTTCATCAGAAAGAACAACTCGTGTAATTGACCATGAAGGCGCTGCTAGCATGGAAAGAAGAAAGAGAGAAGGATATTTCTAAAATGAGTGCAGAAGTTAAAAATCAGGTGCAAACTCTATTACGTTTTATAACCTGCGGCAGTGTTGATGATGGAAAATCCACTCTTATTGGACACATGCTCTATAGTGCAAAGCTTCTTTATACCGATCAGCAGGAAGCTTTGGAACTCGAATCTAAGGTAGGTAGCCGTGATGGTAAGATCGACTATTCATTACTATTAGACGGTCTTGCTGCTGAAAGAGAACAAGGTATTACCATCGATGTTGCTTATCGTTATTTCACAACATCTAAGAGAAGTTTTATCGTAGCAGATACCCCAGGCCATGAAGAATATATTAGAAACATGGCTGTAGGTGCATCATTTGCAGATCTTGCTATTATCCTTGTTGACGGAAGCAAGGGCGTACTAGTACAAACCAGAAGACACGCTCGTATCTGCGCTCTTATGGGTATTAGATTCTTCATTTTTGCAGTTAATAAGATGGACCTTATTGGCTATGATGAAGCAAAATTCCGTAAGATCGAAAATGATATTAAAGAACTTAGCAAGGAATTGAATTTGGAATCTGTACAGGTAATCCCTGTATCAGCAACCGAAGGCGATAACATCAATACTAAGTCTAAGAATATCCCTTGGTATGATGGCGATGCTATTCTTCCATATTTGGAAAAGGTTGATATTACCCCATCTTCATCCGAAGAAGGTTTCTATCTTCCTGTACAGAGAGTTTGCCGTCCTAACCGTGAATTCCGTGGCTTCCAAGGTCAAATCGAAAGTAGTACCGTTTCTCTTGGTGATGCAATTACTGTTTATCCATCAGGTGAAAAGGCTAATATTAAAGGCATTTTCGTTGGCGATCGTAAAGAGAATTCCGCTTTTGCAGGCCAGCCTGTAACTTTGGAACTTGATAGAGAAGTTGACGTTTCTAGAGGCTGCGTAATTGCTAATAACACCCAGCTTTCAGTAACTCAAGAAATTATCGCTGATATCCTTTGGACTGATGATAATAATTTAACTGAACACAGCGATGTATTTATCAAAATCGGTTCTAAGCTTATCCCTGGTTCTATTGACGAAATTCGCTATGCTGTTGACGTAAACTCTGGCGAACATGAAGTTAAAAAGGAAATTGCTAAGAACGAAATCGCTTCCGTACGTATTTCCTTTAGTGACCGCGTGGTAACTGACACCTTTAAGCGTCATCGTACTTTAGGTGAATTCATTGTTATCGACCGTGTAACTAATATGACTTCTGCTTGCGGTACTGTTACCGAAGTGGTTACTGATAGCCAGAAGACAGTTAAGAGCGTTCAAGATTTCCGTGCAGAACTCTTAGAACAGAGCCCACTTGCTGTGTACTTTGATGCTAAGAACTTCTTTGAAACTTTAGTAGAAAAGGTGGAAAAACTCCTTCTTCAAGGTGGTCGTCATACCTATCTTTACAAGGCTACTGGTGATGAAGCAGCAAACAAGGTAATTAAGAACTTAGTAGATGCTGGTCTTATTGTTCTTGTTTACTCTGACAAGAAGCCAGAAAATCTTGACAATGTGAAGCTCATTGATGACAGCGCATTTGGCGAAGATCTTTCTGAAGATAGACTTGCTCTTCTTATTAGAAAGCTCACTGCTTAATAGATAATTTTAACTAATAGAGCCGAAAATTCTTACCAAGACTTAGGTAAGATGACTCGGCTTTTTTGTTAGAATAGAGCATTAATTAGCTCCTATATCTTTGTATCTTAAGAATTGATTAAGAATGATTGTTTGGAATCCTTGGCACGGTTGTCATAAGATAAGCCCTGGCTGTGCTAACTGCTACGTTTATAGGCGAGACGAAAGTATCGGTAAAGATGCTTCCTTAGTGGTAAAAACCCAAGACTTTAATCTTCCTATAAAACTCACTAGACAGAAAGAATATCGCCTAAAACCAGATGATGGTACGGTTTACACCTGCATGACTTCCGATTTTTTCCTTGAAGAAGCAGATAGTTGGCGACAAGATTGTTGGGATATCATTCGCAAGAGGCAAGACCTTAAGTTTACCATTATCACCAAAAGAATTGACCGTTTTACGGTAGGGCTACCTCTAGATTGGGGCGATGGTTGGGACAACGTAACCATTTGTAGCACTGCGGAAAATCAAAATAGGGCAGATTTTCGTATACCTTATTTACTCTCTTTACCTATAAAGCACCGTGAGATCATTTGTGAGCCCTTACTACAAGAAATCACCTTAGATAAGTACCTTAAAACCGGTAAAATTGAGCGGGTAATTTGTGGCGGAGAATCAGGGAGCCATACAAGACCTTGTGACTTTAGATGGATACAAACAATTCGTTTAGAATGTATTAGAAACAGCGTACCTTTCACCTTTAAACAAACAGGTTCCTTATTTATTAAGGATTCCCGTACCTATCACATTGAACGAAAATTTCAGGAAAGCCAAGCGCAAAAATCCCATTATAGCTATATTCCTAATGCCAATTCCGGAGCTGGTATTCGCTATACTTTGCCGAATTTTCAGAGACTATTTGAAGGTCTTAGTCGCTCGAATTTTCGGAGTCGGTTTCACCTAAAAGAAAAGGACCTTGCTTACATATCTGAAAAAGGACTTCCAACTATTCAGAAACATGCCGAGGACTTTATCTTAAAACGTCTCTCTCCTGAAAACCCCGAGCATGATGGTAGTCAAACGCCTATGCAGGGACATCCGGTCTTTATAGCTCAACATGCTTGTGCTTGTTGTTGTCGTGGTTGCCTAGAAAAATGGCATCATATCCCTTCAGGGAAGGTGCTAACCTCAGAAGAACAGAAATATATCGTAAATGTATTGATGTATTGGATACAAAAAGAGAGTCACATTAGGAATTAGTTTTCCAAAAAAACGGTAGCCCCTTTAACTTCTTGGTTCTACCGTCACTATCAGTATTTCAAGATTTTAAACTGTAATTTCGATTAGATTTCCCTCAATCGTAGCAACACAACTTTCGTAATAACCATCACCGGTAGTGCGAGGACCACTAGTTACTTCATAGCCATCCTTCTTAAGTTCGGCAGTAAGTTCATCCACGCGTTCCTTAGAACCTACAGAAAAGGCGAGGTGAATAAAACCTAATCTCACTGCATCTAACTTGTCATCTGGTAAGTTAGGGCGGGTCATAATTTCTAATCTCGCACCGTCATCAAAAGATAAGAAGTAAGAGCAAAAGTTAGTAGTTTTGTTGTGATACTTATCGTTAGCTTTCGCATTAAAGTACTTGATAAAGAATTCCTTGGCTTTTTCTAAATCCTTTACATACATAGCAACGTGTTCGATTTTCATATTAAATTCCTCTTGCTTTTAATTTACGATAAACAACTTCTAAAAGACCAATATTTAGTACAGCAAAGATCATTAGGTAATATGGCATTATCGCAATACCGATTTTTTCTTGTACCACTCCAATGAGCTACCGGTATAGGCTGCAGCCATTTGAAGACCAATTACAGCAGCACTGTATTTCTTACCGAAATTTATCGGAGTCATATGCTGGATGGCTGGATATACAGGGCCCATACCAATACCTGTTAAGAGAAAGCCTACAGCTGCCACGTGGTAATTTTCCAAAGGTAATGCTACAAGTATAATCCCGATAATCTCAGTAAAAATACCCAGTCTTATCAAATTTCTATCATCGATTTTGTTAGCGATACAGCCTGAGATAAAACGTCCTAGCATAAGACCGCCAAAGATAAGGGAACCCAGGGAAGCAATAACATCTAATCCTAATTCTGGTCTAGTGCCGGCAAAGTAACTAGGTACCCAAAGAAAGCAAGTAGCTTCTCCTGAACAATAAGCGAAGAAGGCAATCATGGTTAAAATTACCCCTGGTACTTTGAGAGATTCTCTAGTACCGGCGCTATTTTTATTGTCTTCAGTTTCACCAAGACTCGATAACTTAAAAGTTAAACTTACAAAAGATGTCAAAGCTTATATCAAGGCATTTATAGAGGATACTTTAATGGAAGAACGTTCCTGGAAAAATCGCGAAAAACTTAACGCTAATGAATTAGCAAAACTTGAAAAAGATGGTCTTACCATTATTAAAGAACTTCCAGAATATGCTAAGAAAGATATTTCTGAACTCGACAAGTTCACCATCGAACGTTTTAAGTGGTCTGGTATTTACGCACAAAGACCAAAGACTGCTGGTTACTTCCTAACCCGTATTAAGTGTCCTTCTGGTAAGATTTCTGCAAAGCAAGCGCTTAAGGTTGCAGAGATTTCAAAGAAATGGGGCGAAAGCTCAATTCAGATTACTGTAAGACAGTGTATTCAGATTCACAATATCGAGCTTAAGAATCTTCCAGAAGTTATAAAAGAAATTAATGAAGCTGGTCTTACTACCATTCAGGGCTGTGGTGACGTACCTCGTAACGTACTCGGTAATCCTCTCATGGGTATCGATCCTGATGAAATTCTTGATACAGCACCACTTATTGATGCTGTAAATAAGGAAATGGTGGGCAATTATCTTTACTCCAATCTTCCAAGAAAGTTCAAGATTTCAATTTCTGCAAATCCACATGATTCTGCTTTTGCTGCGATCAATGATATTGCCTTTACTCCAGCTATACTTGATAAGGAAGATGGTACTTCTGTAAAGGGCTTCCACGTATGGATTGGTGGTGGTCTTTCAAGAGATCCTATGCTTGCTCAAAAACTTCCTTTCTTTATTAAACCAGAAGAAGTTT
>CAVGFV010000027.1:0-5976 GCA_963628765.1 Succinimonas sp. | reverse complement strand
AGTATAGGAAAGGAAATCAACTACTATAGTGCCGATTTTGCTTGATTTTATGCGGCTTTTAGTACATCAAAGCTGTTTTTAGTACAAACAAATATAAAACTCAGATTAGTAATTGGAAATTTCACAGTACTTTTCAAAATATTTATCTTTGCTCCGAAAATACCTAATTTCTGAGTCGAAAAAGAAACGCAAAGCCAAATATCTGCATATATTTGGCTTTTGTCTGTAAATGATTATTTCCTAAGAGTTTTAAAAACTCAAAGTACCTGGTATCTAATTTGATTCCATAATTATATCTAGGCAATTTTCAATTTTAATGCCTTTAAATTTATCATGGTTATCTCGATTACGAATTACCATGTTTTTCACATTACTCATAGCAATTTGAGTACTATCGCGGAGACTAAGACCACGTAGCAAATGCCCCATAAGAAGAGATAAAAATATATCGCCAGTTCCAGGGAAAAACACAGGAACAGAGGTATAAGGAATATGGAAATAATTATTGTTTAATGCATCATACCCTGATACAAATTCTTTATCATCAATACGAAGGCTGGTTACCACTACTGATTTAGAACCTAATTTACGAATTTTATCAATAAGTTCGATTACTTCTTTTTCCGAAATAGATTCACGGTAGCAAGTGTCTGTTAATAATGTCGCTTCTGTATAGTTAGGAACTGTAACATCAGCAACTTTAAGTAATTTACGGAAACTTTCTACAGTCTCTTGATTCATGCCATTATAGAGTGAACCGTTATCAGCCATTATTGGATCTACGAAGATTTTCACACCACGTTCTGACTGTGATTTACAAAAATTGATAAGAAGTTCAGATTGCTCTGCATTTGCTAGGAAACCGGTAGAAATCGCACCAAATTTAAAGCCTAATTCTTTCCATACCTTAATGGTATCTTTCATGTACTCGGTATTGTCTTGAATACGAAACTTACCATAATCGAGTGTGTTTGAAACTAGAGCTGTAGGAAGATTGTAGATATCATATCCCAATGCGGTAAGAACTGGAATCATAGCTGAAAGAGCAACTTTTCCATAGCCGGCAATATCATTTATCAATAAAACTTTGCTACTCATATTCCTACCTACTTACAAAATTATCTTAAAAGTGCTCTAAATCACATTTAGCACGCATCTTTGTGTATTTTATTATCGTAGAAAAAAAGTCTATAGAAATTGGAAATACTACATCAAGATAACTTGCTCTAAGACGATTTAAGTTATTGTGGCTTTTGTTGAGAATATTGAAGGAATTACATGTACCAAAACGTATTCAAGCTTCTAAAACAATTTCAGGAATGTCATTTTTGTGGAGACCATATTTCTTACAAAAATCATCTAATTCTTTTTCTCTAGTAATCAGCATAACTTCTCGAAATTTTCCTGTTTTAAGATTCCTAAAACCTAAAATTTTTTCACCAGTACAACAACCTATACGGATCACTGGTTCCTCAACACTGGAATCAAATGATATGAGAGTTTGTTTTTTCTTAAAAAAATTCCAGAACATATTTATGACCTAACGTATTTACATAAAACTGCCACCTTCTGCATAAACACTATAACGCCTTAACCAATACTTTATGGTTCAAGGGGAAAATTGCGAATTGATAATTGGGATCTGTGTTTTCTTATTTAAATTAAACTAGACAAACCTATTTGAATGGTTAAGCCTTTCCATAATTACAAATAACAAATTGCTACATTTACATTTATTCGCAACGCACCATAATACCTATGGTACTTTGAACGTACAAGGAATACGATATTTAATGGGTTTTGCAATTTTTTTGTTTAGTTTTTTACATAATTTTGCACACATAAGATTTAAAAAGCCAATAACCTCTAGAAACTCTTGTATTTTTTAAGTTTTATGGGTCAAATAAGGAAAGTAAGACTTTTTCAATAAGGATACATATAACATGGCTATAAAAATTTATGGACACCCTCTTTGTCCAGACTGCATTGCTCTTCACGCTAGCATTGAAGCTAATAATGGCAAAATTGCTTTTGAAGGACACGATATTAAAAAACTACGTGACCTACATGACTTCTTAAAGCTCCGTGACACCGCACCAGAGTTCGATCGTTTAAAAGCAATTGGCGAAATCGGTATACCTTGTATCATTACTGAAGATGGCGCAATCATTCATGATTGGGAATCATTCTTTAAAAAACAAGGTTGGATTGTTCTAGAAGAACAAGGCAATGCTAAATCTTGCAGCATAGATGGAAAAGGTTGCTAATTAGCAATTAGTTTAAATAAGCTCTAAGACTCCTTTAAAAGGAGCTTTTTAGTTATTTGCTACATAATTTTTAAATTCTATAATTACAAAGTTTTCCAATTAAAGGTAATAAATACAAAACTTTTCAAGAATGTATTAATGCAAGGCTTCAAACGTAGGTAGAAAAAATGCAAAAAAATTTAATTATTGGGCACTTTTTAGCCTTATTTTCAAACGTCGTTTGGGGATCTACCTTTATTGCTACAAAAGTACTACTTGAAGGCTTCTCACCAACCAGCGTAATGTTTATTAGGTTCTTTATTGCTTATATCCTAATATGGCTAGTATGTCCTAAAACAATGAGCTGGCAAGGAACACGCAATGAATTTCTCATGCTTTTAGCTGGGATCTCTGGCGTTACTATTTATTACCAATTAGAAAATGTCGCCCTAACCTATACATACGCATCAAATGTTGGCGTTATATTTGCGGTTATCCCATTATTTGTCGGATTTGAAGCTGCGGTACTCCTAAAAGGGAAAGAAAAGATTTCCAAACTTTTTTGGCTTGGCTTTGTGGTTGCAATCACAGGCATTGTAACTATTTCGGTTAATGGTGCCGAAAACTTCAATCTAAATCCTTTGGGTGATCTCATTGCTTTTATAGGCTGTTTTATTTGGTCTTTCTATGCGATTATTTTAAAGTTTATTAAAACCAAACCTAATGTTTCCTTAATATGCGTAACAAGAAGAATCTTTTTTTACGCTGTCCTTGCAATGATTCCTTGTCTTCTTATTTTCGATAAGGGATGGAACGTTGATTACAATAATCTTTTAGATACCAAATACTTACTGTGCTTTATTTACTTAGCACTTTTTGCCACAGTACTTTGTTACATTTCTTGGAACAAAGCCTGTGCTGTACTTGGGGCTGTTTCTACGAGCGCCTATATTTACTTAGGTCCAGTTGTTACAGTCGCTTTGTCAGCTTTAATACTGTCAGAAGAAGTAACTTGGATTTCAATTATTGGTTCTGCTATGACTCTTTTAGGTCTTTTTATTTCAGAATACGAAACCTTTAAAAAAGCCTTAACTAAAAACAAAGCCAGTAGCGAATCATAAAGAAATAGTTTTGAAATGACTTATTTTTTTAGTAAAAGCTAAGTACACTTACAAGGCATTATGTATAATTACGGCGTTTTATGTAATTTCTGAGGTTTGTCATGCTGGAATCTCTCGTTATTGAAAACTATGCTGTTGCAAGACATGTAAGCCTTTCATTAAACCGTGGTCTCAGTGCTATTACTGGTGAGACAGGTGCTGGTAAATCAATCGCTATAGATGCTCTTACTTTAGTGCTCGGTGGAAGAACTGATGTTCATGCAATAAGACCGGGAGCCCAAAGTTCTGGGATATCTGCCGTATTTTCAATTTCTGATGCTCCGAGAGCTCTTGCTTACCTTAAGGATCATGACCTTTTAGAAGAAGATCCTAATTTATGTGTAATTAGAAGAACTATTTCATTAAATGGCCATTCTAGAGCCTTTATAAATGACATTCCCGTAACTACTAAAACTCTCAAAGAAATCTCGCCACTTCTTCTAAACATCCATGGTCAACATGATGAACAACTCCTTGTTCTTCCAGAAAGACAATTAGCTTTTCTTGATGCCTTTTCCGAGCTAGGACCAGAAGTTAGTGAAGTTGCTTCTCTTTACCACACTTATAATGAAGGCCGTACTAGATTAAAAAAACTAGCTGAAGAACAGGATGCTGGCCTCGCTGAATACAAACTTACCCATTACCAAATAGCGGAGCTTGAAAAATTTAACCCGCAGAAAAATGAATTTACCGATCTTTCAAACGAATACGATAGACTGAATCATATTCAAATTCTTGAAGAAGGCACCTCTTATGTGAGTGCCGGTATTGAAGACGAAGGAGGACTCTTAAGCTCTATCCGTACTCTTTCTAACAAGCTTGAAAATCTTGCCGAAATTGATGGTTTACTTACTCCACTTTGCTCATCATTAGAGTCAGCTAGATTAAATATTGAAGATGTCGGCGAGCAACTCAGAGTTTACCAAGATAAGCTGGAATCAGATCCCGCACGCACACTTGAAATAAATACTCGTATGGGGCAATACACTGATCTTGCAAGAAAATATGGTGTAAAACCTGACGAACTCTATAACGTTCTCAAAGAACTCCATAAAAAAGCGGAAAGTTTTACTTCCATAAAGGAACAAATAGAAGAATGCAAAGCGGCTGTTATCAAAGCTCGTGAAGACTTCATGGAAAAATCTCTCGAACTTCGAGACAAACGTATTGCCAAGGCTCCTGATTTTGCAAAACATGTAACTGACATGCTAAAAGAGCTTTCGATGCCTGACGCTGTATTTGAGGTAAAATTTTCTGACATTGGTAGCCCTTCAGAAAGTGGTGTCGATACAATAAACTTTGTATTCAGTGCCAATAAAGGCTTACCACCAGACCTTATAAATAAAACAGCTTCGGGTGGTGAAATTAGTCGTATAGCGCTTTCCGTACTGGTTTTAACAGCAAGTAAAATCTCCGCTCCAACCCTAATTTTCGACGAAATTGATACAGGTATCAGTGGTCGCACAGCTGCCATAACCGGTAAACTTTTAAGAATGCTAGGCAAACATTCTCAAGTAATTACAGTGACTCACTTACCACAAGTAGCAGCCTCTGCACACCAACAATATGAAGTCAAAAAGAGCACAGTTGGTGATATCACCGAGAGCTCTGTTACGCTACTTGATAATGCAGGACGAGAACAAGAAATTGCAAGGCTTCTCGGTAGCTCTGCTATAACGGAAACCACTTTGGCAAATGCAAGAGAAATGCTAAGAATCCAAAGCGAGGACTCTGAAAATACCAACTTGATAATTTCTGAAAATTCTTAAAAATTTCTACCAAAATAAAAAATTGGCATATTAAGGTAACTTTAATATGCCAATTAATAAGAGCATTAACAATGAGATCCAAACATTAAATCATATTTGGTGTTGCTTGCCCTTTTATAACTAAAAATGGGGCCTTAGCGGAAATATAGGCAAGCAATTAATTTAGAAACACGGCTCTTGATATCAATCATTTGCATGAACATCAAAATTATTAATCAAAAATTCTGCAACCCCAGGTGCATCTGGATCATGAATGCCATGACCTTTATCAAGACCTCTTATGGCATTCATTACTGATTCTGAAAGTTCGAAATCAAAAATTTCCATATTGCTTTTCATCCTTTCAGGATTGGAGGTTTTTGGAAAAATTATTGCACCTTCTTGGATCTCGAAACGAAGAATTACTTGTCCTGGATTCTTATTATGTGTCTTCGCAATTTTTGTGATGACAGGATCTGCTAGCATTTCTTTATTACCTTGCCCTAATGGTGCCCAAGCTTCAAGTTTGACATTCTTTTCAGCCATTAACTTTCTAATATTCTTTTGCTGATAATAAGGGTTAAACTCAATTTGGTTGACACTTGGCAGAGTCTCAAATTTTGGCACAAAACTATTCCATATTTTCACAGTCATGTTTGAAACACCAATGGAACGAATCTTTCCCGCCTTTTTTGCATCTTCCATGGCTCTCCAAGCACCTAAAACATCGCCATAAGGTTGATGGATAAGGTAAAGGTCTAAATATTTGTAGTACGTATTTAGACGTTGACAATAAAAACGATACTTTAATTGACCATTCTT
>CAVGFV010000026.1:0-3327 GCA_963628765.1 Succinimonas sp. | reverse complement strand
ATCGGTTCCTTTTTCCATACCTTAGGAACTATCGTTTACACAAAATATTATACATTATCTCTTATCTGATAGGAATCTTATACTGGTTGGTTGGGCATATTTTTCAGGATGGTAATTGTAAGTTTCTCCGATGATTATTACCCGTCTTAAAGCTCTGGCTAGTAAATTTGCTATAACTAAAGGTGCCAACGCCACCATTATTTATAAAGAATTAAGGATTCCCCTAACTAACGCCAATAATACATTCCCGCTTAAAAACGACATCTAATGCTTTATTTACATTGACCTTATTAGATAAGAAGAAATTCATTCCAGAGAAAGGTATAGGCGCTCTTTTCTGAAAGTACTTTAACTATTTATTGAGGTTCCTTATTATGGAAATCAGTAATAAAGCTCCAATAGAAATCCCAAAAGAATATTCAGGCGCATAGAGGATTAATGCCTATTTAATGTACTAATAGGTTTTATCAGTCAGAAGTTTCTAGGTGATTAGAAGAAAGAGGAACTTTTCAAAAAGCCCCTAAAGCTAAGAGAGAGAAAAGACTTTAGGGGAACAGGAGATACATTAATGATGATCATTAATGATGATCATTAATGATGAGTTTACGTTTATTTAGAGTTTTGTTTTTATGATGATTAAGCTACTTTTGCCTCATCTGATTCAGAATCCTCTGAAACTTTAGAGTCTGATACCTGAGCTTCCTTAGAGGTATTTTGTGCATCTAGAGCTTCATTTTCGAGGGCTTTAGTTTCAGCATCCGAAGTTACCAAAGGCTTATCTTCATTAGCAGAATTAGACTCGGTAATTGCGTCTTCCTTTTCTGTTTTCTCAATCTTTTTTCTAATACTGAGAGCTATTTCATCGTCAGTAAGGGCAAGCTTTTTCTTCTTATGCTTAATGATGGTATTACAAATAGGGCAGGCTATGGCTACCTTTTTTTCATTAACACGTACATAATAGATATTGCCACAACAGTTACAAACATCCATTTCGCCAGATTGATTGGTAAAGGAATTAGCAACAGCCCAAGCTCTATTGATAGTGCTTAAAATGGTTTGATTCTTCTTTCTTGGTTCAATTTCCTTTATAAATAATTTATAAGCATCTACGATATCCCAAAGATTTATCTGACGCTTATAGATACTTTTATCAATAAGGTTTGCGTAAATAAACGCAAATAAAGTGACATCGGCTTTTTCAATATCCTCTTTACAGGTAAATTGGATAGTAGCATTAGTTTTTTCAGAACCAAAAGTAGGAATATTTTCTTGAAAATATGGATCATCCCTTAAAACTTTTACCAGTCTATGAACTCTACCTATATGAAGATTCAAGAATGAAGATACAACATAAGCGTTAAAGCCTTCTTTCAAATAATCAGGAATAACTGCCTGAAGCATGTACCAATGACCAGTTTTATGTGAATAGCCATCTCTTTCTTGGTTTATTATTTTATTCATGGATTATGTCCTCTTTTTTCCTATTGCTTGAGAGAACAGAGATTAATAATTGTTGCTTGATTAAGAAGGAAAAATCCTCATGCATTTCGAGAACTCTTCCGTTAAATCTTGGCACCAACATGACACCGTCTAAGGAATCAATCTTAAAAGAACCTACTTTAAGTTGATCCCTAAAACGTGAAATTAACTCACTTCCAAAGGTTAAGCTAAGGTAATTTTTAACCGCGTTACCATTGGTTCTGGTGTTGAATATGGACAAATTTTCATTATCCAAGTTCTGATAATTTACCAGGGCATAGGAGAATGCATTTACAAAAGTGGCATATCCTCTAATGACTTCTGAAGCTTTAGTGTTATCTAAAGCATATAACGCTTCTGTATTACCACCAAGCTTTAACTCAAAAAGACAAGCTGTAGAGTTAGCAAGATGAGCCACGTTTTTATCTTTAAATTTCACAAGAAATTTCATAAATTTAGACATAGATCTTTTAAGGTGCTTTTCATAATTACTTAGTTTTTCATCAGCAGTTAAAGCTAATTCTTTACAATAGTTAAGAAGCCTAATATTCAAGTTTCTAATGAGATCTTGATTATAAGGCGTGATAATAGAGTTCATATTACCCCGTCGTGTTTCCAGTTAAATTAAAGATGCTTTAAAAATTTGTATATGCTTAATACTTTGCAACCATACTTTGAGGCTGCAGTTTCATTGCTCCAAGAATGATAATGGCCAATGGCAATACATGGGTTTTTATGGCTATTAAGAGCCTTGCTTAGTATTTGGGCTCCAATGCGAAGGTTGGTTTTGGTATCAAGAAGATCCAGGAAATTACCAACTTTATCTTCGTGCCATCTGTAATTTATTTGCATAAGTCCGATATCAATATTCTTAGTGTACTTAGCAAGTTCAGTTAATTTTGCAATAGCTTTTTCTTTGCTATCAAAGTAATAAGCATTGCCATTAGAGTTCAATGTGAACCTGGAAGGGGCGACGTAGTTATTAGTGCCGGGTACTTTTCGGGAACTCTCTACAAGAGCAATAGTGTATAAAAGTACCGGATCAATCCCATGTTCCTTTGCTACTTCGGCAAAGACAGAATTATCAATTTTTTGCAAATATGTATTTTGATTTGCATAAGCATAGTTGTTCATTTCCAAAAAAAGAGAGGCAACAACTAGCAGTGTAAAAACTAATATTTTCATAATTTCTGTGACCTGTGCAACTAATTCAAATCACTCCCTGTGATGAATGGCGCGTATCTTAAAGATTTTCTGAAAAAATGCCACAGAAATTTACAAAAATTAAAAAATTTCTAATATTTTGAGTGTTTTTCGCTTAAAAACTGAAATTTTGGGCTATAAAGTAGATTATTTATTGACATAAATCTATGAGAAATCCTTTTCCCTTTGCTAGATAACGTGTTTTTTTAGGATTTTTGACGATTTTGAAAATTTTCTGTATAATCGCACGACCTTTTTATTTTGTCTTAATAATTACGACAATATTTTGGTATTTTACAAAATATCGATTCCTATCTTTCTGGGGTATTTTGAGAGCCCTTGGGATATAAGTGATCCTAAATCTTCGCAAATTTTTTCTCTCAATTTTCCAATATTACTGTCTTTACTAACGAATATCATCAAAATTACCCTAATTTTTTAGAGAAGTCTGAAAGCGTTTTTTAGGAAGAAAATGGCTGCTAGAAAGGTCTCAAAAGGGTGGTGAAATTCATTAGGTTTTATAAGGGATTTTTTGTACGAAAAGTGTGTTTTTAACCTCGGAGGTGTTTGAAAGAGTTGTCGGAAGAATTCAAGGGGACTTCTATAAATTAAAAATTTTACAGAAAAAAGAAAGGGTTTCTTGTG
>CAVGFV010000025.1:0-2660 GCA_963628765.1 Succinimonas sp. | reverse complement strand
TCTTTCATAGGGTTTTTTGGTTAATTTGTTGTGGTGACACAAGTTTAACACAAGCCCCCCTTTCTTTTTTCTGTAAAATTTTTAATTTATAGAAGTCCCCATTAAATAAATATTAAATACATCGCTTACAATGATGTTGATGATGTAAACACTAATGGAGAAAAAAATGCGTTTAGTTAATTCACTTGCTATTGCTTTAGCTGTTTCTTGTGCTCTTACTGCTTGCGGTAATGACGAAAAAGCTCAGACTTTACTCAGGCTGCACCTGCAAAGACTGAAGCTCCTGCAACCACTCAAGTTAAGGAAGATGTGAAGAAGGTTGCTGAAGACGTTAAAGAAGTTGCTAAAGATGTAGCTGATAAGGCTGCTGAAAAGGCAAATGATGTTAAAGAAGCTGCAGCAGATCTCGCTGACAAAGCAGCTGATAAAGCTAACGACGTTAAAGAAGCAGCAAAGGATCTCGCAGACAAGGCTTTAGAAAAAGCTGGCGACGCAAAGGACGCTGTTGTTGACGCAGCAAGCTCTGCAAAAGAAGGCCTTAAGGATGCTGCACAAGCTACCGCTGACAAGGCTAAAGAAGTTAAAGACAATGTAAAGGAAGCAGTTCAGTCTGATAAGAAGTAATTTCTTCTTAACTCCTTTTTTCTAAGAAGACTCTCTAACCTAATATTTTCGGGTTAGAGAGTTTTTTATGGTGAAATTTACTGGCAAATTTTGTGAAATCGCAAATTATTTAGCAAAAAATTCTGAATTAGGTATTATTTGCATTACTATTAATCAACAAAAATTATTTTAAATAGGGATGAACCATGAAAAAGATTACAGGATTCGCTTTATTTGCAGTACTTTTACTATGCGGTAACAGCGCGTATGCAGATGATCTTGATGAAAATGTTTGCTTCGACAAGGTTTCAACTATGGAAACCGTAGAATGCATAAGCAAAATAACAAAGGTATGGGACAAGCGTCTGAATGAGCGCTATAAGGCAGTGGTGAACGCCTGTGAAAATAAAGAGTGCAAAAAACAACTAAAGGATATGCAACTTGCTTGGATTAAATATCGCGATTTAACGGCAAAATATAAAAGAGATCCTTTAGCTGATGGTGCTCCGGGAAGTTTCAGTGCTGTTAACATTGGTATGTTTGTCCTTGATGCTACAAGATCCCAAGCCATTCTTTTAGGATACGGTTGCACAGAAGGTAATTTATCTTGTACACCACCATATACTGACTCAGAAGAATAAAGATTTTTTAGGATAACTAACAAAATAAGCCCTTGGTAAGGAACCTTCCTTGCGTTTATAGAAGTTTTTTCTTCTTAACTTTCTATATCTAAAAAGATTCTCTAACTGCTATTTTGAGGAAGAGAGTTTTTTATGGGCGTTTACGAGGTTATTTTGTGGGTGCACTGACTTTAAACTCTGAATTGGGTTATTTTGTATTAATAATTAACGAAAATTATTTTAAATAGGGATGGATCGTCTTATGAAAAAGATTACAGGATTCGCTTTAGTAGCAGTTCTTATGCTTTGCGGTAACATCGTATATGCAGAAATCGATGATAAAAAGGCTTGCTACGATATGGTTTCAACTGTCGAAACCGTAGATTGCATAGACAATGTAAGAAAGCTATGGGATAAGCGTCTAAATGAACGCTATAAAGCGTTGATGAAAGCATGTGAAAATAAAGAGTGCAAAAAACAGCTTAAGGATATGCAACTTGCTTGGATTAAGTATCGCGATTTAGTGGTGAAATATAAGAGTGATCCTTTTGCTGATGGAGCATCTGGTAGCGCTTCAAGTTTTAACTCTGCTGATTTTGTGCTTGATGCTACAAGATCCCAAGCCATTATTTTAGGATATGGTTGCACTGAAGGTGATTTATCTTGTACACCACCATATACTGACTCAGAAGAATAAAGATTTTTTAGGATACATAACAAAATAAACGTACGGTAAATGGTGCGTGCTTGTACTTCTAAAAGTTGTTATGTATCTTTTAGAAAGAAAAATGATTTAAACTTCACCAACTTTAAAAAGAGAATTATGAAGCTTTGTAGACAATGTGGAAAGGAAGCCCTAGAAGGAGATGAAGTCTGTGTTTATTGTGGCTGTAAAGATCTTTACGAATATAAGCCCAATGACAATTTTGCTCCTTTAGCTTCTGAAAGCAACAACGAGGGAACCTAAAAATCAGTACCAGCTAGCAATCAAAACATTAGCCAAGAAGCCCCAGCAAGTAATAAAACTACTAGTCAAGAAGCCGAAACTAGTGATTATAATGATCTTCCTAACCTTATCAATACCTTGGATAATTTAAAGATTTTTATAATCCTTACTATTGTTTGTACTTTTGTTCCAGGTTTAAACTACATTGCAGTTGGTGCTTATATTATTCTTTACATTGTATCAAAGGAGCCTGTAGCAAGGTGTCAGGAGATTTTTCGGAAACACAAACTAGATGATTTTTTGGCCTTAACCTCATCCCAGTATGAGCGTTTAGAAGTTTCATTAAAGTACACCATAGCTACCATAGTTGCAATCATAGCGTTTATTTTTATGGGGACTTCTATAAATTAAAAATTTTACAGAAAAAAGAAAGGGTTTCTTGTGTTAAACTTGTGTCACCACAACAAATTAACCAAAAAAACCTATGAAAG
>CAVGFV010000024.1:0-3286 GCA_963628765.1 Succinimonas sp. | reverse complement strand
GCCAGAGTAATTAGTATTAGAGATAGTACGAATTACTGCGGTTTTTTACGACTGCAAGTTCTTTAAAAATTTAATCAAGCTGAAATCAAAGAGTTCAAAACAAGCAAGTGTCTTGGAAAAACTTTTTGGCGTAAACAAATGTTACGAACATGAGAGAACAAAATATCTCAAGTCTTTATTTGTAAATACGACGAAAGAGAGTGAAGCTACCGTAAGGTAGACAAACTTTCTGGGGTTGTATGGTTAAGTGAAGAAGCGTGCATGGTGGATGCCTAGGCAATAAGAGGCGATGAAGGACGTACTAACCTGCGAAAAGCTATGGTGAGCTGGTAAGAAGCGCAAAAGCCATAGATGTCCGAATGGGGCAACCCAACACATTAGTGTTATATCCGTAAGGATAAGCGAACCGGGAGAAGTGAAACATCTCAGTACCCCGAGGAAAAGAAATCAACCGAGATTCTCCAAGTAGTGGCGAACGAACGGAGAGGAGCCCAAAATCTTTATATGTACAAGTTGAAATATCTGGGAAGGTATACAGTAAAAGGTGATAGTCCTGTAGATGTAAGTGCATATAAGGTGATAAATGAGTATGGCGGGACACGTGATATCCTGTCAGAAGATGGGGGGACCATCCTCCAAGGCTAAATACTACTTATTGACCGATAGTGAACAAGTACCGTGAGGGAAAGGCGAAAAGAACCCCTGTTAGGGGAGTGAAAAGAATCTGAAACCGTGTACGTACAAGCAGTGGGAGCCCGCAAGGGTGACTGCGTACCTTTTGTATAATGGGTCAGCGAGTTGCTTTCAGTGGCGAGGTTAACCGAATAGGGGAGCCGTAGGGAAACCGAGTATTAACTGTGCGTATAGTCGCTGGGAGCAGACCCGAAACCTGATGATCTAGTCATGGGCAGGATGAAGGCAAGGTAACACTTGCTGGAGGTCCCGACGCACTAGTGTTGCAAAACTAGGCGATGACCTGTGACTAGGGGTGAAAGGCCAATCAAATCAGGTGATATCTGGTTCTCCCCGAAAGCTATTTAGGTAGCGCCTCATATGATTATTGCCGGGGGTAGAGCACTGTTTCGATGCGGGGTCCACAAACTGGACATCCAAGTCGATGCAAACTCCGAATACCGGTAAGCTAAGTATGGGAGACAGACGGCGGGTGCTAACGTTCGTCGTCAAGAGGAAAACAATCCAGACCGCCAGCTAAGGTCCCAAAGTTATAGTTAAGTGGGAAACGAAGTGGGAAGGCATAGACAGCTAGGATGTTGGCTTAGAAGCAGCCATCATTAAAAGAAAGCGTAATAGCTCACTAGTCGAGTCGGCCCGCGCGGAAGATGTAACGGGGCTAAACTATACACCGAAGCTGCGGAATATGTAGCAATACATAATTGGTAGGGGAGCGTTCTGTAAGGTTATGAAGGCATACTGGAAAGATTGCTGGAGCTATCAGAAGTGCGAATGCTGACGTGAGTAACGATAATGCGGGTGAAAAACCCGGACGCCGGGAGACCAAGGGTTCCTGTCCAACGTTAATCGGGGCAGGGTGAGTCGGTGCCTAATGAGAAACTGAAAAGTGAATCAGATGGATAATCGGTTAATATTCCGATACTGAGTTAATTGCGATGGAGTGACGGAGAAGGCTAGGTACGCCTACTGTTGGATGTAGGTGAAAGGATGAAGTTCCGAGGTGTACGAATAAAGGCACCTTGAAGGATGAGATCTGAGAGGACGACACTACGGTGTTGGAAGGTATTGATGCCACGCTTCCAGGAAAAACTTCTAAGCTATAGATTAATGAAGCCGTACCCGAAACCGACACAGGTGGTCGAGTAGAGTATACTAAGGCGCTTGAGAGAACTCGGGTGAAGGAACTAGGCAAAAAAGTACCGTAACTTAGGGAGAAGGTATGCTGCTGAGAGGGAAGGACCACGCGTCTGGAGAGCTTTGGCAGCCGCAGCGAAGAGGTGGCTGGGACTGTTTAACAAAAACACAGCACACTGCGAACACGAAAGTGGAAGTATAGTGTGTGACACCTGCCCGGTGCTGGAAGGTTAAATGATGGAGTTATCGCAAGAGAAGCTCCTGATTGAAGCCCCAGTAAACGGCGGCCGTAACTATAACGGTCCTAAGGTAGCGAAATTCCTTGTCGGGCAAGTTCCGACCTGCACGAATGGTGTAACCATGGCCACGCTGTCTCCACCCGAGACTCAGTGAAATCGAAATTGCTGTGAAGATGCAGTGTACCCGCGGCTAGACGGAAAGACCCCGTGAACCTTTACTATAGCTTGACACTGAACATTGAGTGTATCTGTGTAGGATAGATGGGAGACTGAGAAGTTGGTACGCCAGTACTGATGGAGTCGATGTTGAAATACCATTCTGATGGACTTGATGTTCTAACTTGAAAAAGGACAGTGTCTGGTGGGTAGTTTGACTGGGGCGGTCTCCTCCCAAAGGGTAACGGAGGAGCACGAAGGTTGGCTAATCACGGTCGGACATCGTGAGGATAGTGCAATGGCATAAGCCAGCTTAACTGCGAGACAGACGAGTCGAGCAGATGCGAAAGCAGGTCATAGTGATCCGGTGGTTCTGAATGGAAGGGCCATCGCTCAACGGATAAAAGGTACTCTGGGGATAACAGGCTGATACCGCCCAAGAGTTCATATCGACGGCGGTGTTTGGCACCTCGATGTCGGCTCATCACATCCTGGGGCTGAAGTTGGTCCCAAGGGTATGGCTGTTCGCCATTTAAAGTGGTACGCGAGCTGGGTTCAAAACGTCGTGAGACAGTTTGGTCCCTATCTGCCGTGGGCGTAGGATGATTGAAGGGAGTTGCTCCTAGTACGAGAGGACCGGAGTGAACGAACCGCTGGTGAGAGGGTTGTGATGCCAATTGCATTGCCCGGTAGCTACGTTCGGAATCGATAACCGCTGAAAGCATCTAAGCGGGAAGCGAGCCTTAAGATGAGTCATCCCTGACTATAAGTCAGTAAGGGCCGTTAGAGACGATAACGTTGATAGGTGAGGAGTGGAAGTGTAGTGATACATGGAGCGGACTCATACTAATGTACCCGAGAGGCTTAACCATACAACACCCAGAAAGTTTGGCGCTTGTGAGTTTTGAAGAAAGATTCAGCTGATTAGATTTTTAACAAAGGATTGCCTGGTGAAAATAGCACTGTTGAACCACCTGTTCCCATTCCGAACACAGAAGTGAAAAGCAGTTACGCCGATGGTAGTGTAGCATTCGCTATGTGAGAGTAGGTCATTACCAGGCTTA
>CAVGFV010000023.1:0-2805 GCA_963628765.1 Succinimonas sp. | reverse complement strand
CTTTCATAGGTTTTTTTGGTTAATTTGTTGTGGTGACACAAGTTTAACACAAGAAACCCTTTCTTTTTTCTGTAAAATTTTTAATTTATAGAAGTCCCCTTTACATATTTATATGTTTTTATAGATTTTATAAGATCTAAAATAGCGGTAGGCAAGACTTATTTATCAGACAGAAACCAGTAGAGCTTGAGAGGTTGGTTGAAATTGCCAAAATTCAAAGCACCGTATATTCCAACAAGATTGAAGGCATTGTCACTACCAATACCAGAATAAAACAGCTTTTTGAAGGAAAAAACTACCTCGCGAAATCGTGATAAAGATGAAATCATGGGCTACCGTGACGTGCTTACTACCATCCAGAAAAATAAAGATTGCCTTCCTATTCGCCCTTCCTACATTCTAGCTCTTCACCAAACTTTGCTAGCTCAAACCGGATTAACCTATGGTGGGCATTTTAAAAATGTTGAAAACTCTATAAGCGAAAGAAGAGCCGACGGAACAATGTTTACCAGGTTTACGCCTGTTACCCCCATCGCCACTCCGGACGCCATGGAGAATCTCTGTCGCGCCTATGAGGAAGCAGTTTCCAAAGAACGCATAGATGCTTTAATTCTGATTCCTGCATTTATCATTGATTTTCTATGCATCCACCCTTTTAACGATGGGAACGGCAGAATGAGTCGACTTCTTACTCTTTTGCTACTTTATAAAAGTGGCTACGAGGTAGGTAAGTACCTAAGTATCGAACGCCAAATTGAATTAACTAGAGATCGCTATTACGAAACTCTAGAATTATCTCATATAGATTGGCACGAAGGCAGAAACGATCCTACGCCGTTCATCAGGTATATGCTCGAGGTAATTCTTGCCTGTTATACCGAATTTGAAAAGCGCGTAGGAATTATGGAAGGTAGTGGTTTAAGAAGTTTGGCCTACGATATTGTGAAGAATTATGTAAAAAATAAGGTCGGCAAGATCACTTCTCAAGAAGTTACTATAAATTGGCCTAAGCTTGCAAAATCCTCTGTGTTAAGAGATATAAAAAAACTTACGGAAGAAGGTATCCTTATAAAACAAGGGAACGGAAGAAATACCTTCAACATACGGCAAGATTGCAAATAAGAAGGAGCTAACCTCTTGATATAGGGACTTAGCCAAAAAGTTAATGTAAGAAGTCCCCCTTAATAATTTTCAGACTTATTGAGCTTGCTCTATTACATAATCAACAGCGTCAATAACAGATCTATTTCGGTTATCTTTACAATAAGAAGCAAGTTGTCCGGAAAGTTCCCCTATCCACTCATCATCTAAAGTTGTGTTGTCACTTAAGCCTGAGAGATACCCATCAACCCAGAATACTATGTAGGGTATATTACTTGGATCAGATATAAAATCACTGCACGTAACATCTTTCATGTCTTCGTCTGAACTTGTAATTTTGGCTCTCTTTGCAGCTGCCATAGTGGCTTTAAGAAGATTGGAATCAGAATTTGCACTTTTATTGCAATACTTTGTGAGCTCGTCGATAACATCCATGGCAAGAACAGTTTTATTAGCCTTACCATCAGCGTAACCTAAAGTCCAAGAGGCAATATAACCAATTTCATCTTCACTAGACTGTTTTACATCCGAGCAAGTTAAAGCGCCGATATCTCTTTCTTCAGCAAAAGAAGAAGGAGAAATAGTAAGGAAAAGAGCTCCTAATAGAGCTAAGAATGTTTTAGAAAATTTCATGGGAATCCCGTAATCAGCATAAATTGATAAGTGCATTTTATCAAAATGGTAGTTTTTTAAAGTGAGGTTAAATTAAACTTTTGAAAACAGCTCCCCTGTAATAAAAAAAGCACGTATAAAAATTAACGTACCCTTTGCAAATTTAAATAAAAATGAAATTACTCTTCTGCTGGTGGTAATGCATTCATGGCATCAACAATTGACTTATCTTGGTTTGCTTGGCAATAAGTAGCAATGTTAGTACCAAGTTTCTTCATCCATTCGTCATCCATTACCGTGTTATCACTCTCAGCTGAAAGATAACCATCAATCCAAGAAATTGTTGAAGCAATACCTGATTGATCTTTTAGGAACTCACCACATGTTAATTTAGCCATATCAGGATCTTCTGCAGTAACCTGTGCTTTGCTAGCAGCTTCCATAGTAGCCTTTACGAGGTTAGCATCTCCATTAGTAGCACAATAAGTAGCAAGCTGACCAGCAACGTCCTTTGCGATTATAGTGGTGCCAGCCTTGCTGTCTGCATAACCTAAAGCCCAAGCAACAAGATAATTGCCAGCTTCAGTCTGAAGAGAAGCAACAAACTGTGCGCAGTTTAAAGCACCAATATCAGTTTCAGCAGCATAAGAAGAAGCAGAAGCGGTAAGAGCGAGAGAAGCTGAAATAGCTAATAAAGTCTTTGAAAGTTTCATTTGTGTCTCGATTAATCAGTGTTGAAATTTATTTTGCATTTAATTTACAGGTAACCAACATTTTTCTGTAAAGTGGAAGTTTCTAAAAATTTTCTTCTAAGAAAACTTCGCTAAATGCGAGAAGAATTATTCCCCTATTATTTTAATAATTGCAAGATACTACCTCTCAAAAGTCATACTTTGTAACAGTTTTTAATACTTTAATATACCGATAATCTCTAGGTTTATAGTGATTATTAGTAAAAAACTATTCTTTTGTAATATAAGGGGACTTCTATAAGGGGACTTCTATAAATTAAAAATTTTACAGAAAAAAGAAAGGGGTTCTTGTGTTAAACTTGTGTCACCACAACAAATTAACCAAAAAAACCTATGAAAG
>CAVGFV010000022.1:0-31460 GCA_963628765.1 Succinimonas sp. | reverse complement strand
GGATCTTATGTGGGCTCTATGAAAATTTAAATACGACGATTGCGAATACGCTTACTATGTAAAAACATAATAAAAAACATAAAAAAATGTGATCATCAAAAAAACTTGATAAAAAAATAATTGTGTTTATAATGAACAAGCTAGTTTTTTTAGCATGCATGAAAATGCAGACACCCTGAGATATTTGGGGAAAATAGTTTAGCTTATCTCCTCTCGTTAGAAACGAGAAGGCGGATATGCTTTTTTGTTCTTTTTTCATTTGGAGCTCTGGAATAATGCAGAACCAAAGAATTCGTATCCGTTTGAAGGCTTTTGATCATCGTTTAATTGACAAGTCTACTGCGGAAATTGTTGAAACTGCAAAACGCACTGGTGCACAGGTTCGTGGTCCAATCCCACTTCCTACTCGTAAAGAGCGTTTTACCGTATTGATTTCTCCACACGTAAATAAAGATGCGCGTGATCAGTACGAAATTCGTACCCACAAGCGACTTGTGGATATCGTTGAACACACTGATAAGACTGTAGATGCTCTTATGCGTCTTGATCTTCCTGCTGGTGTAGACGTTCAGATTAGCTTGGGTTAATGAGGTAGATGACAATGTCAATTGGCGTAATCGGTCGCAAACTCGGCATGACTCGCGTCTTCACACAGGACGGCAAGTCAATCCCTGTGACTGTAATTGAAGTTGAACCAAATCGTGTAACTCAGGTTAAGTCTGTTGAAACCGATGGTTATTCAGCTATTCAGGTAACTACTGGCACAAAGAGAGCAAATCTTATCAACAAACCAGAAGCTGGTGTTTTTAAGAAAGCTAACGTTGAAGCTGGTCGTGGATTATGGGAATTCCGCCTTACCGCTGAAGATTTAGCAAAGTATGCTGTAGGTTCAGAAGTTAAGGTTGATTTATTTACAGAAGGTCAGAAAGTAGACGTTACTGGCGTTTCAAAAGGTAAAGGCACAGCTGGTACCATTAAGCGTTGGAACTTCCATACTCAAGACTGGACACATGGTAACTCACGTTCATATCGTGTTCCTGGCTCAACTGGTCAAAACCAAACTCCTGGCCACGTATTTAAGGGCAAGAAGATGGTTGGTCATCTTGGTAGTGTAAAGGTTACCGTACAAGGTTTAAATGTTGTACGTGTTGACACAAACCGTAATGTACTTCTCGTTAAGGGTGCGGTTCCTGGTGCTATCAATGGCGACGTTTTAGTAAAACCTAGCGTTAAGGCGTAAGCGAGGGATAAATCATGGAATTACAGATGTTAGGCGCTAGCCCACTGCAGGTTTCTGATGAAACCTTCGGCCGTGAGTATAATGAAGCCCTTGTTCATCAAGTAGTTGTTGCTTACATGAACGCTGCGCGTCAAGGAAGCAAAAAACAAAAGACCCGCTCTGAAGTTTCAGGCGGTGGCAAGAAACCATTCCGTCAGAAGGGTACTGGTCGTGCACGTGCAGGATCAATCCGTTCTCCATTATGGCGCGGTGGTGCATGCGTATTTGCAGCAAGACCACAAGATTGGTCACAAAAAGTAAATCGTAAGATGTACCGTGTTGCTATTAAGAGCATCCTTTCTGAACTTGTTCGTCAGGATCGTTTTGTAGTTGTTGATAACTTCAATCTTGAAGAAATCAAGACTAAGAAACTTGCTCAGAAGCTTAATGAAATGCAGTTAAAAGATGTTCTAATTGTTACTGATGAATATCAAGAGAACTTAGTTCTTTCTGCACGTAACCTTTATAAGGTAGATGTTTGCGAAGTTGATGGCAGCGGTTTTAACCCTGTTAATCTAATTGCTCATGATAAAGTTCTTGTAACTTCATCTGCTGTAAAGAAGATTGAGGAGCTCTTAGCATGAATAAGACACGTCTTTTCAATATAATCAAAGGCTTCGTAGTTACTGAAAAAACTACTAGCATTAATGCTTTGAATACCTATACTTTCTCAGTTCTTCCAGATGCAAATAAGATTGAAATCAAAACAGCAGTAGAAGAAATTTTCAAAGTTAAGGTTCAGAGCGTATCAACTTTGAATGTTAAAGGAAAGGTTAAGGCTACTGGTAGACACCTTGGCCGCCGTAAGGACTGGAAAAAAGCCTATGTTACTCTTGTACAAGGTCAGTCCATTGATGCCAATACTTTCCAGGGAGAATAGGAGTAGATCATGGCAATTGTAAATTGCAAACCGACTTCTGCTGGTCGTCGTCATGTTGTCAAGATTGTGACCCCGGGTCTATACAAAGGTGATCCGTTCCCTGGTCTTGTAACTGAAAAACGTAAGACTGGTGGTCGTAATAACTTCGGCCGTATCACTACACGTCATATCGGTGGTGGTCATAAGCAGCGTTATCGTATTATTGATTTTGCAAGAATTAAGGATGATATTCCAGCAAAGGTTGAACGTATTGAATACGATCCAAACCGTAGCTCAAATATTGCTCTTATTGTTTATGCAGATGGTGTACGTAGTTATATCCTTGCACCAAAGGGTCTTTCAGTAGGTGACACTGTTAAGTCAGGTGCACACGCTGAAATTAAAGTTGGTAATACTCTACCACTTCGTAACATTCCTGTAGGTACTAACGTTCATGCAGTTGAATTAGTTCCAGGTAATGGTGCTCAGTTCGCTCGTTCTGCAGGTGCTTTCTGTCAGATTCTTGCACGCGATGGTGAATATGTAACCCTTCGTATGCGTTCTGGTGAAATGCGCAGAGTTCGTGCAGATGGTCGTGCAACAATCGGTGAAGTTGGCAATAGTGAACATATGCTTCGCTCTCTTGGTAAGGCTGGTGCTAAACGTTGGTTAGGCATTAGACCTACTGTTAGAGGTATGTCTATGAACCCTGTTGATCACCCACACGGTGGTGGTGAAGGCCGTAACAAGGGTATTCAGCCAAGATCTCCTTGGGGTACTTTGTGTAAAGGCTACAAGACTCGTAAGAACAAACGTACTGATAAGTACATTGTTCATCGTCGTGATAAATAATTTTTAAAGAGGTATTACCATGCCACGTTCGCTCAAGAAAGGTCCTTATATTGACCAATCCTTGCTGCAGAAGGTAGAGAAAGCGGTGGAAAGTAAGGACAAGAAGCCAATTAAGACTTGGTCCCGTCGTTCAATCATCATCCCTACAATGATCGGTTTGACCATCGCTGTCCATAATGGTCGTCAGCACGTTCCTGTATATGTAACTGACGAGATGGTTGGTCACAAGTTGGGCGAGTTTGCTCCGACCCGTACTTTTCACGGTCATACTGCCGATAAGGCAGCAGCATCTGCAACTGCAGCTAAATAAGGATTCGTAATGGAAGCAAAAGCTATACACCGTTATGCCCGTACATCAGCTCAAAAGGCTCGTCTTGTAGCTGATATGGTTCGCGGTTTGCCAGTATCGAAGGCATTATATACATTGCAGTTCAGCCCACGTAAGGCTTCTGCTCTTGTGTTAAAGGTTCTCAAGTCAGCAATCGCTAATGCAGAGAACAACAATCAAGCTGATGTTGATTCACTGTATGTTTCTGAAATTATGGTAGATGAAGGTCCATCTCTAAAACGCATTCGTGCTAGAGCAAAAGGCCGTGCAGATCGTATTACAAAACGTACATCTCACATTACCGTTGTAGTTTCTGATGAGCGTAAGGAGTAAGCCATGGGGCAGAAAGTAAATCCAAATGGCATTCGCCTTGGCATTACTAAGCAGTTCAATTCTGTATGGTATGCAAATACAGCTGACTTCGCTGATAATCTTTATTGCGATTATGAAGTTCGTAAGTATCTTAATAAAGAACTAAGCGATGCTTCAGTTTCAAAAATCGTAATTGATCGTCCTGCTAAGTCTATACGTGTAACCATCTATACTGCACGTCCAGGTGTTGTATATGGTCAGAAGGGTGCTGGTATTGAAAAATTGAGCAAGAACATTGCAAAAATTGCAAAAGTTACTAGCGCTCAAGTAGTTGTTCAAGAAGTACGTAAACCAGAATTAGATGCACAGTTAGTTGCTGATAGCATTGCTGATCAGCTTGAACATCGTGTAATGTTCCGCCGTGCTATGAAGAAAGCAATTCAAGCTGCTACTAAAGCTGGTGCTCTTGGTATCAAGATTGAAGCATCTGGCCGTCTTGGTGGTGCTGAAATTGCACGTTCTGAATGGTTACGTGAAGGTCGCGTTCCACTTCACACTCTTCGTGCTGATATTGATTATGCTTTATCAGAAGCTGAAACAACCTACGGTATTATCGGTGTTAAGGTATGGATTTTTAAGGGTGAAATTCTTGGTGAACTTCCTCTTGAAAATGAAGCTGATAATCAGCAGAATACCAAGACTCCTGGCAGAAAGAACAACCGCCGTGCCAACAAGGCTCCGGCTCGTGAAGCTGCAAAAGCTGATAAGTAAGGAGATCATCAATGTTACAACCAAAGCGTACTAAATATCGTAAGACGCAGAAAGGTCGTAATCGCGGTCTTGCTTATGCAGGTAGCGATGTAAGTTTCGGCCAGTTCGGTCTTAAAGCTGTTACTCGTGGTCAGATTACTGCACGTGAAATTGAAGCAGCACGTCGTGCATTTACCCGCGCTATTAACCGTGAAGGTCAGGTTTACATTCGTGTATTCCCTGATAAACCAATTACTCAGAAGGCACTTGGTGTTCGTATGGGTAAAGGTAAAGGTACTGTAGAGTACTGGGTATGCCCAATTCAACCAGGCAAGGTTCTTTTCGAACTTGGTGGAATTTCAGAAGAAAAGGCACGTCATGCATTTACTCTTGCAGCTGCTAAGCTTTCTGTACAGACCACTTTCGTAGTTAAGGCGGTATTATAATGTTTGCCAGTGAACTTAAAACAAAGAGTGCTGAAGAACTCAAGAAGCAGTTGTCAGATCTCATCGAGCAGCAATTTAAACTTAAGTTGCAGCTTAAAACAGGTGTTATCAAGAATGTTTCTTCTTTAAAAAAGAATCGTCGTGACATTGCTCGTATTAAGCAAATTCTAGCAGCACAAGCTGTCAAGGTAGGTGAGTAATGGCTGATTCAGCACGTACTAAACAAGGCGTTGTTGTTAGCGATAAGATGGATAAAGCCATCGTTGTTGCTGTTGAACGTAAGGTAAAGCATCCAATATTTGGAAAGATTATTAAGCGTACAACAAAATTCCACGTTCAGGATGTTAATAACACTGCTAAAGAAGGTGATGTAGTTGAAATAAAGGAAACTCGTCCTATTTCAAAGACTATTTCATGGACTTTAGTAAGAGTTGTTAAAAACGCTGACTAATTTCAATTAGTTTTTAACAAAAGGAGGCTTTTAGCCTCCTTTTTTTTAAACAAATGAAATAATTTAATTTAGATCAAAAAATTACTTATTTTATGATTGTTTTTGTGTTAAGATACCTCACCTTTTGAGTTGTCTCAAAAAGGAGTTTGTTTTTTTTATTTATAACGGAGCATTATCATGATCCAGATGCAGAGTACGCTAGATGTCGCCGATAACTCTGGCGCTCGTAGTGTAATGTGTATTAAGGTTCTTGGTGGTTCACATCGTCGTTACGCCAGTGTTGGCGACATCATCAAGGTTTCCGTCAAGGAAGCAATTCCACGTGGAAAGGTTAAGAAGGGTGATGTTGTTAACGCGGTTGTAGTTCGCACCAAGAAGGGCGTTCGCCGTCAGGATGGTTCTGTCATTCGTTTCGATAGCAATGCGGCTGTTCTCCTTAATGGTCAGATGGAGCCGATTGGTACTCGTATCTTTGGACCGGTTACTCGTGAGTTACGTACAGAACGTTTCATGAAGATCGTTTCCTTAGCACCTGAAGTACTTTAAGGGGTGAAACAATGTCAGCAAAAATCCGCAAGAATGACGAAGTAATCGTTATCGCAGGCAAGGATAAGACTAAGACTGGTAAAGTTAAGACTGTTCTTGTTAAAGAGCATAAGGTTATCGTCGAAGGCGTTAATATCGTTAAAAAACATCAGAAACCAAGACCTGAACTTAATATTCAGGGTGGAATTCTTGAAAAAGAAGCACCAATTGATGTTTCTAACGTAGCGATTCTTAACCCGACAACCAAAAAGGCAGATCGAGTTGGTTTCAGAATTGAAGACGGCAAAAAAGTTCGTTTCTTCAAGTCTAATAACGAAATTGTTAAATAATTGGAGTTTACAATGGCGAAACTGCATGATGTTTATAGACAAGAAGTAATCAAGAAACTTTCTGATAAGTTTGGTTACAAGACTGTCATGCAAGTCCCTAGAATTGAGAAGATTACCCTCAATATGGGCGTTGGTGAAGCTGTAGAAGACAAAAAGGTTCTTGAAAATGCTGTTAAGGACATGACAGCGATTTCTGGTCAGAAGCCTTTAATCACCAAGGTTCGTAAATCAGTAGCGGGCTTTAAAATTCGTGAGGGTTATCCTATCGGCTGTAAGGTTACCTTACGCGGCGAACGTATGTGGGAATTTTTAGAACGTCTCATCACAATTGCTATGCCAAGAATCCGCGATTTCCGTGGTGTTAGTGCAGAGTCTTTTGATGGCCGTGGAAACTATTCCATGGGTGTTCGTGAACAGATCATATTCCCTGAAATTGATTTTGATAAAGTTGATACAGTACGCGGTTTAGACGTAACTATTACTACTACTGCTAAGACTGATGACGAAGCTCGTGAGCTTCTCTCTGCTTTCAATTTCCCGTTCCGCAAGTAAGGATATAATTATGGCAAAAACTTCTATGAAGAATCGCGAGAAAAAACGCGAGCTTCTTGCTAATAAGTATTTTGAAAAGCGTCAGACTCTTAAAGCAATCATCTCCAGTGTTAACTCTACTGAAGAAGAACGTTGGAATGCAGTTGTTGCTCTTCAATCTCTTCCACGTGATTCTAGTGTTGTACGTCAACGTAATCGTTGCAGTATAACTGGACGTCCTCATGGCTTCCTCCGTAAATTCGGTATGTGCCGTAATATGGTTCGTGAGCATATGATGAAGGGCGAAATTCCGGGCCTCAAAAAGGCTAGCTGGTAATCAGGGGAGATTAACTAATGAGTATGCAAGATCCTATTGCGGATTTACTAACTCGTATCCGCAACGGCCAAGCGTCTGGAAAGGAAAGTGTTTCTATGCCTGCTTCTAAAATGAAGCTCGCAGTTGCAAACCTTCTTCAGTCTGAAGGCTATGTAAAAGATGTTAAGGTTTCTGGTGATATTAAGAAGGTTCTTGAAATCGGTCTTAAGTATTACGAAGGAAAACCTGTTGTTGAATTGATTCAGCGTGTTTCACGTCCTGGACTTCGTATTTACAAGTCTTGTCAGGATTTACCAAAGATTCAAAACGGACTTGGTATTGCTGTAATTTCTACTTCTAAAGGCCTCATGACCGATCGTGCTGCACGCAAGAACGGCGTTGGTGGCGAAGTAGTCTGCTACGTTGCTTAAGGAGTTTACAATGTCAAGAATCGCTAAAGCTCCTGTTGTAATTCCTGCAGGTGTTGAAGTTAAGCTTGAAGGTCAGAATCTCACTGTTAAAGGTTCAAAAACATCTTTATCATTGAATGTAAATCCGGCTGTTAAAGTTACTATTGAAAATAACGAAGTGAAATTTGCACCAGTTGATGAATCAAAGAATGCAAATGCACAGTCTGGTACCGTGAGAGCTCTTGTTCACAATATGGTGAACGGTGTTCAGAATGGTTACTCAAGAGCTCTTAAACTTGTAGGCGTTGGTTATCGTGCACAAGTTAAGGGTAAGACAGTAGTTCTTAATCTTGGTTTCTCTAACCCTGTAGAATATCAGCTCCCTGAAGGTATTACAGCTGAAATGCCAGCACAGTCACAGACTGACCTTATCATTAAGGGTGCAGACCGTGATTTAGTTGGTCAGGTTGCTTCTGAAATTCGTGCAGTACGTTCTCCTGAACCTTATAAAGGAAAGGGTGTTCGTTATTCTGATGAAATCGTTCATCTTAAAGAAGCTAAGAAGAAGTAGGAATAAGCAATGGATAAGAAAGAATCTCGTCTTCGTCGTGCTACAAAAGCTCGCGTTAAGATGCATGAATTGGGTGCTACCCGCTTAGTTGTTTTTCGTACTCCGCGTCATATTTACGCTCAAGTAATTAACAATGAAGGTCAGGTTGTAGCTAGTGCTTCTACTCTAGAAAAGTCTCTTGCTCAGCAAGTTAAATATACTGGAAATAAAGAAGCAGCTGCACTAATTGGTAAAGTTGTTGCTGAACGTGCTGTTGAAAAGAACGTTACTAATGTTTCTTTCGATCGTTCAGGTTTCCAGTATCACGGTCGCGTAGAAGCTCTTGCTCAAGCTGCACGTGAAGCTGGTCTTAAGTTCTAAGGTGGTTGAGAATGGCTAAGAATGAAAACCAGACTACCGAATTGCAGGAAAAATTAGTTGCTGTAAATCGTGTAGCTAAAGTTGTTAAAGGCGGTCGTATTTTCTCATTCACCGCTTTAACCGTAGTTGGTGATGGCAATGGTAAAATTGGCTTTGGTTATGGTAAAGCTAGTGAAGTTCCAGCTGCTATTGCAAAGGCTATGGACCAAGCAAGACGTGATGCAAATTCACGTAAGAGAATTGAACTAAATGATGGTACTCTTTTCCACGAAATTAAGGGTAGCCATGCAGGTTCAACTGTGTTTATGAAGCCAGCTTCAGAAGGTACTGGTATCATCGCTGGTGGTGCTATGCGTTCTGTTCTTGAAGTTGCTGGTGTAAGAAACGTTCTTGCAAAAGCATATGGTTCTACTAACCAAGGTAACGTAGTTCGTGCAACTATTCGTGCGTTATCTTCTCTTAAGTCACCTGATGAAGTCGCTGCAAAGCGTGGCCTCACCAAAGAGCAGATTTTGGAGTAAAAGATGGCTGATAAGACTATTAAAGTCACTCAGATTCGCAGTGCTATTGGCAGAAAGCCACAGCATAAGCTTGTTCTGAAGACTCTCGGCTTACGCCGTATTCGTCAAACTGTTGAACTTCCAGATACTCCTGAAGTTCGCGGAATGGTAAATAAAGTTTATTACATTGTAAAGGTGGAGGATTAATATGCGTTTAAACGATCTTTCTCCAGCTGCTGGATCTAAGAAAAAGGCTGTTAGAGTCGGCCGTGGTATTGGTTCTGGTATCGGTAAAACCTGTGGTCGTGGTATTAAAGGTGCTGGTGCTCGTAAGAGTGGTGGTACTCGTCCAGGATTTGAAGGCGGTCAGATGCCAATCAAGATTCGTTTACCAAAATTTGGTTTCTTCTCTCGTATTGCTGCAGTTACTACTGAAGTTTCTCTTAACGAGCTCAATAAGATTGAAGGCGATGTAGTTGATCTACTTACCCTTAAGCAAGCTAATATCATTAGCGAAAAGTTTGAGAATGTAAAAGTTATTCTTTCTAAAGAAGCTAAACTTTCACGTGCTCTTACTGTTAAGGGAATTCGTGTAACCAAAGGTGCTAAGGCTGCTATTGAAGCTGCTGGTGGCAAGGTAGAAGATTAAGGGATAAGTAATGGTAGCAAAACCAGGCCAGACAGGAAGTAACCGTAGCGAACTTGTCAGTCGTCTTATATTCGTTTTTATAGGACTTTTGATTTTTCGTTTAGGTTCATTTGTACCTGTTCCTGGAATTAATACAGAAGTACTTGAGAAAATGTTTAATGACCAAAGCGGTAACGTTCTTGGTATGTTTAATATGTTTTCAGGTGGTGCTCTGTCTCGTGCCTCCATTTTAGCCCTTGGTATAATGCCATATATTTCTGCTTCTATTATTATTCAGCTAATGGCTGTGATTAATCCAACCTTAGCTGAATTAAAGAAAGAAGGAGAATCTGGTAGACGCACTCTGACTAAGTATACCCGTTGGGGAACTCTTATTTTGGGTTTCTTACAGTCAATTGGTATAGCTTATGGTTTGCCAAATATGATTCCTGGTCTTGTTGATGATGCAAATATGGGGTGGCATTTTATGATTGTCGCTACCATTAGCTTAACTGCTGGAACAATGTTCCTTATGTGGTTAGGTGAGCAAATTACTGAAAGAGGTATTGGAAACGGTATTTCTCTTTTGATTTTTGCTGGTATCGTTGCAGGACTACCTCATGCTTTGGCTGCAACTTTTGAGCAAACTCGTCAGGGGGAATTATCGATAATTGGCCTCCTTATTATTGCAGTTGTTGTTATTTCTGTTACTTACTTTGTTGTTTTTGTTGAGAGAGGCCAGCGCCGTATCCCTATCAATTACGCAAAGCGTCAGAATGGAAATCGCTTCTATAATCCACCTGCAACACATTTGCCATTAAAATTAAATATGTCTGGTGTTATTCCAGCTATTTTCGCATCAAGTATTATTTTATTCCCAGGTACAATTGTAGCTTGGGTTGGGAAAGGTCAGGGTCCAGTTGCTAACGTACTGCAAGAAATTTCTATGTTCTTACAGCCAGGCCAGCCTCTCTATGAAATACTTTATGCTGTAGCAATTGTATTCTTCTGTTTCTTCTATACTGCGATGGTATTTAATCCTCGTGAAATAGCTGAAAATCTTAAGAAGGGTGGTGCGTTCATTTCAGGCATACGTCCAGGTGAACAGACTGCAAAACACATCGATAAGGTAATGACAAGGTTGACTCTTGCTGGCTCAGTTTACATGGTGTTTGTTTGCCTTGTTCCTCAGCTACTGATGACCTTCTTCAACGTTCAGTTCTACTTCGGTGGTACTTCGTTGCTGATTATTGTTGTGGTTATTATGGATTTCATAGCCCAGTTGCAAAGTCATTTGGCTTCATACCAATATGGTGATGCGCTTAAAAAGGCTAATTTGATTAATTATGGCCGATAGGTCTTCATCAACACAGGAGTAAAATCATGAAAGTTGGTGCTTCAGTAAAAAAATTCTGCCGTCATTGTAAGATTGTACGTCGTGGTGGAGTTGTTCATGTAATCTGCACTAATCCTAAGCATAAACAGCGTCAGGGTTAATTAAGATTAAATTTGTTGCAAAAAAACTGTAAGGTGTGTATAGTATGCATCTTGCAGTTTTTTATTTTATTTAAAAGTAATTATTTTTAATATAAAGTTGCAAAGTTTTGGGTTCGACAGCCCCTTCTTTTGAAAAGAATAAGTTTTTTTTAATTTGTTCATGTCAAGTGCACTAGTCGGTCTCCGTGTATCCTAACGGGCTTTGCGGGGACTATTTTTTAATAACTTGATTTTAGGAGTTTATAGTGGCCCGTATAGCTGGTATTAACCTTCCTGATGACAAGCATGCAATTATTGCTTTGCAGTCAATTTTTGGTATTGGACCAACAATTGCTAAGAAGATTCTTTCTGATGCTGCTGTTAAACAGGATGCTAAATTTAAAGACCTTGATGAATCTACTTTAGACAAGATCCGTGAACAGGTATCTAAGTACACTGTTGAAGGTGATCTTCGTCGTGAGATTTCTATGAACATCAAGCGTCTTATTGATCTCGGTTGCTATCGTGGTATTCGTCATCGTCGTGGACTTCCAGTTCGCGGTCAGCGTACCAAAACCAATGCACGTACTCGTAAGGGTCCGCGCAAGGCTATTAAGAAGTAAGCGAGGAATTATAAATGGCTAATAATGAAGCTCAGAACACCGCTGTACAGCAAGCATCAGATGCTACTGCTACTCGTGGTCGCCGTCGTTCTAAGAAGCAAGTTTCTGATGGTATCGCTCATATTCATGCTTCTTTCAACAATACTATCGTAACTATCTCTGACCGTCAGGGTAATGCTCTTTCATGGGCTACTTCTGGTGGTTCAGGTTTCCGTGGTTCCCGTAAATCTACTCCATATGCTGCTCAGGTTGCTGCTGAACGCGCTGGTGAAGTTGCAAAGGAATTTGGTGTTAGGAACCTTGAAGTTCTTGTAAAAGGTCCTGGTCCTGGTCGTGAGTCTACTATTCGTGCTCTTAATGCTATTGGCTTTAAGATTACCAATATTACTGACGTTACTCCAATTCCTCACAATGGCTGCCGTCCGCCGAAGAAGCGTCGTGTTTAGTTTTAACTGGTATTTTGGAGATAGATTAAATGGCTAGATATATTGGACCATCTTTAAAACTGAGCCGCCGCGAAGGTTGCGATCTGTTTTTAAAGTCTGGTGTAACCACTTACGAAAAGAAGTGTGCAAAGGCACAAAAGCTTCCTGGTGTTCATGGTGCAGATAAGCCACGTGCTTCTGAATACGGTTCACAGCTCCGTGAAAAACAGAAAGTACGTCGTATTTACGGTGTTCTTGAACGTCAGTTCCGTAACTATTATAAGAAAGCAAGTCAGATGAAAGGCAACACTGGTGAAAACCTCCTTCAGTTGCTCGAATCTCGTCTTGACAACGTTGTTTACCGTATGGGTTTTGGTTCTACTCGTGCAGAAGCAAGACAGTTAGTAAGCCACAAAGCTATTCAGGTAAATGGTAGTACTGTTAATATTCCTTCTTTCCAGGTTCCTGTAGAAGCTGTAGTTTCAGTACGCGAAAAAGCTAAAAATCAAGCGCGTATTAAAACTGCTCTTGACCTTGCTGGTAATCGCGAGAAGCTGGAATGGATTGATGTAGATGTTGAAAAGATGTCTGGTGTATATAAGAAGAAACCAGAACGTGATCTTCTTTCACAAGACATTAAAGAACAGCTTATTGTCGAACTCTATTCCAAGTAATTTGAACTCGCAAAGAGGATATAATTTTGGGCTCTGTAACAGACTTTTTAAAACCGAAACAGGTTGTGATAGATCAAGTTGCTCCAAACCGCGCTCATGTTTCTTTAGAACCTTTAGAACGTGGTTTCGGAAATACTCTTGGTCAGGCAATGCGTCGTTGCTTGCTTATGTCTCTTCCTGGATGTTCTATTACCCAAGTAAAAATCGACGGTGTGGAGCATGAATACAGTGTTAAGAGTGATATTCAAGAAGAAATCCTTGAAGTACTTCTTAATCTAAAAGGTGTAGCTGTAGATATTATGGATTCTTCAGAGAATGATTTAACAGTCTTTCTTGAAAAATCCGGTACAGGCCCTGTTTATGCAAGTGATATCAAAGGTCCAGCTTCATTTAGAGTTTTGAATCCGAACCATGTAATCTGCCATTTGAATTCTACTAAGTCTGTGATTTCAATGACTTTAAGAGTTCAAAAGGGTTGTGGTTATGAACCGGCTTCTTCACCTAAGCGTCAAGCTGAGGCTAGAGATGCGGGCATAATTTTAATTGATGCTTCATATACTCCTATCAGATATTTCTCTTATGAGATTGAATCTGCACGTCTTGAACAAAGAACTGACTTAGATCGTCTTGTTTTTGATATCGAGACCAATGGAGCTATAAATCCTGAAGATGCAATTAGAGAAAGTGCTATATTGTTGCGTGAACAGCTATCTTCCTTTGTAGATTATGATGCCGTTAAGGTCAATACTCCTGTAGAACAAACTCAGGCTCCTACTTTGGACCCTGTATTACTCAGATCTGTTGACGATCTTGAATTAACAGTTCGTTCTGCAAATTGCCTTAAAGCAGAATCCATTCAACGCATTGGTGATTTGGTACAACGCACTGAAGTTGAGCTTCTTAAGACGCCTAATCTCGGACGTAAGTCTCTTAATGAAATTAAGGATGTTCTTGCTCAAAGAGGTCTCAATTTAGGTATGCGTGTTGAAAACTGGCCTCCAGTTGATACACAGTCTAAATCATAGAAATTTTTTAAGAAGGAAAGTGTCATGCGTCATCGTATGAGCGGCCGTCAATTAAGCCGTAATACCAGCAGCCGTGCTGCTTTGTTCCGTTCACTTGCTGTTGCTTTATTTGAAAGAGAAACAATTAAAACAACAGTTCCAAAGGCTAAGGAACTCCGTCGTTTCGCTGAACGTTTAATTACTAAAGCAAAGAACGATACTGTAGCAAATCGTCGTAATGTTTTTGCAGTACTTCGCGATAGAGATATCGTTACCAAGTTGTTCAACGACATTGGTAAACGTGTTGAAACCCGTACTCAGGGTGGTTATACACGTATTTTGAAGTGCGGTTTTAGAGCTGGCGATAAGGCTCCTATGTGCTTTATTTCTTTAGTTGATCAGAAAGCTCCAGTAGCTGCTGAAACTGAAGAAACAACTGCATCTGCTGAGTAAATAATAAAGACCCCGTATTCTACGGGGTTTTTTCACCTAAATTTGGCTCTTCTTGATGTTTCATTCCACGACAAGCTCGTGGAATGAAACATTATGTTAGTTTTACATTTTTGTTTTTATATTGAGAACTACTCTATAAAATATAAGTTCATTGGATTAATCCTTTGTTTTTATCTTTAATCGTGTAATTCTCTAACTTTAAGTCAAAAATAGAGGGATCTGCCTTGGACTTCGTTACTGATATTTTTAAGCCTCAAGAAGCTAAGATCGAGCATATATCCGATACTCAATCTAAAATTGTTCTTGAGCCTTTTGAACCTAACTTTGGGCTTACTTTAGGTAATGCTCTTAGGCGTATACTCCTTTCCTCAATGCCTGGTTCTGCTATATATTCTTGTGAGATCAATAATGTTGATCACGAATATACAACTAAAGAAGGTCTACAAGAAGATATCTTAATTCTTCTTTTAAATTTAAAGAAAATTGCAGTTTCAATTGATTCTTCTTTTAAAGATAAAGTTGATTTGACTTTGCGTGTAAATGATCCTGATGGTAATTCTGATGAAGCACCAAATGCAAAGACAGATTACATTGGCCCTATTACTGCAGGTGATATTTATTGCCCAGCTGGCGTAACTATCCATAATAAAGATTTAGTTATTTGCCATATTACTTCACGTGATGTTCCTTTTGTTATGAAGCTTCATGTTGATAAGGGCAGAGGTTTTGTTCGTGGTGATTTGCGTCCTCATACAGAAGGTGATGAACGTTTTATTGGTCGTTTAATGGTTGATGCTACCTACAGCCCTGTTCAAAATGTTGCATATAAGATTGAAAAATCAGATGCAGTACCAGGACGCGACGATCTTGAAAGACTAGTTATCAATATGACTACTGATGGAACTATCACTCCTGAAGAAGCTTTAAAGGAATCTGCTACTATTTTCTATGAGCAGTTAAATACCTTTATTGATATTCAATCTGAGTCTGAAACCATTACTAACGAAATCGAAGAGCCAAAGGTTGATCCTAAACTTCTCAAGACTGTTGAAGATCTTGAATTGACTGTTCGTTCAGCTAACTGTTTGAAAGCAGAAGGTATTCGCTATATTGGTGACCTTGTTCAGCGCACTGAAGTTGAACTTCTTAAGACTCCAAATTTAGGTAAGAAGTCATTAACTGAAATTAAGGATGTTCTTGCAAAAGAAGGCTTAACTTTAGGCATGAGACTTGAGAATTGGCCTCCAGTAGAAATTCAAAATCAATTTAATGATTAATAAAATAATCTAATTTAAAAAGGGAGCTTAGCTCCCTTTTTTTATCTCAACTTGTTCACATTTTTGCAACTGTAATTTTATATAAAAGCATAGATCATTTAACTTTTTATTATAATTTTCTCATTGCGTATTATTTAACGTTTTTTACATTAGATTTTATATAAGCTATCCTCACGGTCTGCTATTCTTAGTTTTTTGATGTTTTATAGTCATAACTCTTGATTAGTGTTAGTTACTGTTACCTTACTCAAATTTAATATGATTTAATTTGATAAAAATAATATTAAATCTAATGTTCTGTTTCATTTTCCTATAAAGGATGTATTTTTTCATGAAAAAATATTTAATTACTGCATTAGCTAGCGCAATAATATTATCTATTGCGGGTTGTAATAGTGGATCAGGATCTACTTCTTCTGCTACTTCCGCTGCTAAAACTACACAAGTTAGTGGGAAATTAACCAAATCTGTTTTTATCAAGGTAGATGGCCAAGCTCAGAGTCCTGATAATGAATTTAAGCTAGGTAAAAACAATAATATTTATCATGCTACAGTTGCATTAGATAAAGGTCCTCATACCTTCGTTTTATCTGATAATAATAAAACATGTGGTACCTTATTTGGACCAACAGCTGATACCAATATTTCTTTTGGTACAACAACACAAATGGATAAATGTGCTAAAGGCAAATTTAAGTTAAATGTTGTTCTCGCTGGTAATTATGACTTTACTTTGAACTACACAAAGGATGCTCCAACAGTAAAGATTTTAAGAAGCACAAAGAAGGTTGAAGTTAAGAGACAGCCTCCACAAGTTGCCTGTGATACTTGGGATGGCGGTCCAGTAACAGCAAATGTTGGAAAAGCGTTTAAGAACGGAACTACAGTTCGTGATGCATACAGTGGTGCAACCGCAGTTGTTAAAGGTGGTAAGGTAACTTTAACTCCAGCTCCTGAAAGTGAAGGTATTTTGCTTCTTGAAGAGGCTAAATCTATTTCTCAAGCTCCTTTTAGCTGGGATAACGCTAACGTTTACTTCATGTTAACTGACCGTTTTAATAATGGTGACAAGTCTAACGATCATTCATATGGTAGAAAGAATGATGGTAAAAACGAAATTGGTACTTGGCATGGCGGTGACTTTGCTGGCATAACACAAAAATTGGATTATCTAAAAGATTTAGGCATAAATGCTATTTGGGTTACTCCAATTGTTGAACAGGTTCATGGTTTCGTAAGTGGTGGCTCAGAAGGTTCATTCCCATTCTATGGTTACCATGGTTATTGGGCTTTAGACTTTACCAATATTGATAAAAACCTCGGCTCTGAAGCTGATTTCCAACGTTTTATTGATGAAGCCCACAAACGTGGTATACGTATTCTTGTTGACGTTGTTATGAACCATGCAGGTTATGCAACATTGAAAGATCTCCAAGATGTTGGATTAGAAGAACTTGTTAAAGATAAATCTAATCTTCCTAAGGATTGGTCAGAATATAAACCTGCGGGATTATATGCGACCTGGGGTAGCGTCAATGGTGTAATTGACTATACAACCAAAGCTTGGAAGAAATGGTGGGGTCCAGATTGGGTTCGTGCCGGCTTACCTGGATATGATGAACCAGGTGTAGATGATCAAGATATGGCTGTAGGTGGTCTTCCTGATTTTAAGACAGAAAAGAAAACTCCTGTAAAACTACCAGCTTTCTTTAAGAATAAGAAAGACACCAAGGTTAAGGAACTTCCTAATGCATCTATCGTAGATTATTTAGTAAGTTGGCATACGTATTATGTTCGTAACTTTGGTGTAGATGGTTTCCGTTGTGATACAGTAAAACACGTAGATCCATATGCTTGGAAACAGTTAAAACAAAGTTCTACCGAAGCTCTAAAACAGTGGAAGAAAGAAAACCCTTCTAAGAAGATAGATGACACACCTTTCTTTATGGTTGGTGAAGTATTCGATCACGGTGTTTCAAAAGACCTATGGTATGACAATGGCTTTGATAGTTTAATTAACTTTGACTATCAAAAAGATTCTATGACTGCCGCTCAGTGTATGAAGGAAGCAGAATCTACATATGCTAAGTATTCTAAGTCAGTTCAGACCAAGGGATTTAATATACTTTCATACATCTCATCACACGATACAAAATTGTTCTTCTCTGACTATCAAGACTTTGCGTTACAAAAGCGTGTTGCAAACAGCTTCTTGATGCTCCCAGGACAGGTTCAAATTTATTACGGTGATGAATCTGGTCGTAAGCTTATGAAAGATGATGGTGTTGTAGACCAGTCATTGCGTTCAGATATGAACTGGGGTGATCTGAATAATGCAGATAATAAGGGCCTTGTTAAACATTGGTCAATTTTGAACAAGTTCAGACTTAACCATCCTGCTGTAGCTGAGGGTAAACACGTTAAGCTTGCTTCAAGCCCATATACCTTCATGCGCCAAAAGGGTAATGATAAGGTTGTAGTTGTTTCTGCAGGCAGAAAAAACTAGTTTCAAAACTAAGTAAATAGCTAAAAGAAAGTCTGGCACCTTGCCAGACTTTTTTATTTTAAAGCTAATTTATTGCCTGTATAATTTTATGTGTCCTGTATATGTATAAAATTTCAATGGTGTTTTTATGGAAAACGAAGAAAGAGCTCAAGAATCTGAAGTAGTTTTAAGCGATGATGAATATTCTCAAATTGTTGATATTGCATATGATGTCATACAACAAATGATTCCAACAGCTCTTGAAAATAATGAATTAACAGAAGCTCGATTGGATGCATTTAACGCTAACTTAGAATCTGACAATATATATAATACTGTCACTATTCCTCCATCAGATTATTGGTTAAATAACGATACAGATGGCTTATATGATTACCTCTTAGATGAAAAAATAATGAACCAATACGCTGAGGTAACCATTTTTATTAAAGATTCTTCTGAACAAGAATTATCAAAATCAGCAACATGTTTTGTGATACTGTTAATTCCAATTTCTGCGGTAAGACAACCTAATGAACTCAGTGATAATGCAGAAATAGGATTAGATTTTTATCCACAAGGTGTTGACGCCGATTTAGATTAATTTTGATGAACTTTTTGAACGTTAATTGAGATTTTCAAAAAGCTTAATATTAAAGCCTAGTTTTTTTGACTAGGCTTTTTTATAACTGCCTACTTTATGGAAGTATTTCTATTGTAGTTCCTGGATCAACAAGAGAGAGAAATTCATCCATGTCTGCATTTAAAAGAGCTATACAACCATTGGTCCAGTTGGATGGCATAATGCCTGGTACTCTATCTTCCTGTTTCCCATAAAAGTGAGGTTCTCCATGAACCATAATCATACCTCCTGGGCGTTTGCCTAGTTTTCTAGCTCTCTCAATATCTTTGGAGTTAGGATATGAAATATGAAATGCTTTATAGTAGTTTGAACGTTCTTTTATGTAGTCTAAGGTATAAATCCCCTCAGGAGTTTTTTGATCACCTTCGTAAAGTTTTGGACCTTTAGGTTTTTTCCCTAATGATATATAAAAGCTTTTTATTAGGTTATTACCCTTATACAAAAAAATTTTATATTGAGATTTATAGACCACGACTTTATCTACTAAATTCTTTTTAATAGAGGTGATTCCTATATTGGCAAGGTTTATTGATATGGTTCCGAGTTTTGTGTAATCTCTTTCAGGATCATATTCAGGATACTCATTTAAAGCTTCTAAATATAATCTGTATGGCATAGATGTACCACCAGTAGTTTTTAAATTATCTGCTAGTGAATTTATTGATGCTAGCAAAAATATAAAACCAATTACATATTTACGCATGTTTGTATTCGCCTCATTTTGGACGCTTTATTTTAGGACTTTTCTATTAAAAAAACACTTTGTATTGATAAAAAGATTAAGGTTTTATCTGTCTAATTTTTTTATGAATGTCGACTAGGTTATAATACTTGAAGTAGTAACAGGATTATAAAATGGAAGACAAGAAAAAAATGAGCCTAGAAGGAGTTGAAACACTTCCTCTAGAGACTTTTACTGAATCTGCTTATCTTAATTATTCGATGGCAGTAATTAGGGATAGAGCTATTCCTCATGTGGCCGACGGACTTAAACCAGTTCAACGCCGTATTATCTATGCCATGCATGAGTTAAATCTTAATCCTAATGCAAAGTACAAAAAATCAGCACGTACTGTTGGTGATGTGTTAGGTAAATATCATCCTCACGGTGATTCTTCTTGTTATGAAGCCATGGTCTTGATGGCTCAAAGTTTTACATATCGTTATCCTCTAGTTGATGGGCAAGGCAACTGGGGACATCCTGATGAACCAAAATCATATGCAGCGATGCGTTATACAGAGTCGCGTCTTACTAAGTTTTCAGATGTTTTACTTTCTGAACTCGATGATGGTGGCACAGATTTTATTCAAAACTTTGATGGTACTTTAAAAGAACCAGCTTATCTTCCTGCAAGATTACCCCATATATTGCTAAATGGCACTTCAGGTGTTGCTGTAGGCATCAAAACTGATATCCCTCCACACAATGCTAGAGAGGTGGCCGATGCCTGTGTATATCTTATAGATAATCCGGATGCCACGGTTCTTGAATTGATGAATTTCATCAAAGGTCCTGATTATCCAACTAAGGCTGAAATAATAACTCCAGTTTCCGATCTTCAAAAAATGTATGAAACAGGAAACGGTAGTATAAGAATGCGAGCTGTTTACCATATAGAAAAGGGTAATATCGTAATCACAGCTTTACCTTATAAAGTTTCTGGTTCTGTAGTTGAAACCAACATTGCTGCCCTTATGAACCAGAAGAAACTACCTCTTATTTCAAATATAAGAAATGAAACAAGTAAAGATTGCCGCATTGTAATAGAGCTAAGATCTAATAGAGTAGATCCTGATGCTGTAATGTTGCATTTATTTGCTTTAAAAAATTTAGACCTTGAAACTACATATCAAGTAAATATTAATATGATTGGTTTAAATGGCAATCCTGCTGTAAAACCACTCCCTGTAATATTAAATGAATGGCTGACTTTTCGAAAAGATACTGTAGTAAAAGAACTTAACTTTAAACTTTCAAAAATAAAGAAAAGATTACATTTATTAGAAGCTTTATTTACTGTTTTCTTAAATGTAGATGAAGTTATAAGAATTATTCGAGAAGAAGAAAAGCCAAAAGAAGTCTTATTAAAACGTTTTAATCTTTCAGAAGAACAAGTCGAATATATTCTAGAAACTAAACTTCGCCAGTTAGCACGCCTTTCTGAAATGAAGTTGCAAGAAGAAAAGAATCAACTCGATGATGAAGCGGATAACATTGAAAAAATTCTTTCATCATCAGTGAAGTTAAAGAACTATTTAAAGAAAAGTATTAAAGACGCTGCTAAAGAGTTTGGCGATGACAGAATAAGTCCTGTTGTTTCTAGAACCCAAGCAAAGGTAATTGCAGAATCAGAAATGATTCCAGCAGAGCCTATGACCGTAGTGTTGTCAAAAATGGGATGGGTTAGAGCAGCTAAAGGTTATGTTGAAGATGTTTCTAGCTTGTCTTATAAACAAGGCGATGAATTTTTGATGAAGGCATTTTCAAAGAGTAATGAAAATGTAGCCTTTATTTCCAATAATGGCCAATCATACTCATTAATGGTTAATACCTTGCCATCAGCAAGAAGCCAAGGGGAACCTTTAACCAGTAAATTTACCATTACTCCAGGCGATTCCATAAAAGCAGTCTTATCTGGTAATGATAATGATCTGTTCCTTTTAGGTACCGAAGCAGGTTATGGATTTTTGTGCCATTTTAAAGACCTTATAAGTAGAACTGTAAACGGTAAAGCTGTAATGACAGTTCCAAAAGGAATTAATGTTTTGGAACCTTTAAAAGTTCCAGAGCCTGATAAATCACTATGTTTGATTATTTCTAATCAAGGCCGAATGCTTATGTTCCCTGTCCAAGATCTTCCTTGCTTAAGTAAAGGTAAGGGGAGCAGGATGATCAATATATCTATTCAGAAAGCGGAAACTCATGAAGAATTCGTTACTGCGTGGTGTATTTTAAAAGCAGAGGATTCAGCCGTTATCTATGCTGGGAAAAGAAAACTTACAGTCAAGCCGGCAGATCTAGAAAATTACAAAGGAGAGAGAGGACGTAGAGGAATAAAACTTCCTCGTGGTCTTCAGAAAGTTACATCAATTGAAAAAATTGAAAATAACGTAGAAAACGATTCTCAAGTAAACGCTAGTGCTAATGACAATTCGGAGACATTACAAAAATGATTTTAATATTTCGTGTGGTAATGTTCGGTATCTTAGCTTTGCTGTGGCTGTTTTTTGGTAGCTTGGTGTGTATTTTTAGACCTAGACACCGAGCAAATGTATATGCGCTTACCCAAATGCTAAGAAAAGCTCAATGGCTATTAGGTGTGAAGGTAATTTGTCGCTTTGATGTTGACGCTCTTAGAAAAATGATGCCTGCGGTTTTTGTTGGCAACCATCAATCAAATTGGGACATAGTAACTATGGCCGATGTGCCACAGCCTGGTTTAGTTTGTGTTGGTAAGAAAAGCTTAATTTGGGCACCAATATTTGGTTTGCTATTTTACCTGTCAGGCAATATTTTAATAGACCGTGGAAACCGCTCACGTACTGGTGGGGAATTTTTAGAGATAGTAAAAAAGATTAAGCATAATAAATTATCGCTATGGATTTTCCCAGAAGGTCATAGATCAAAAGGGAAAGGTCTTCAAAAATTCAAAACTGGGGCTGTACATACAGCGAAGCTCGCAAATGTACCTATTATTCCTTTTGTTACATCGTCTTATTACAATCAAATCAATCTCAATAGATGGGACAATGGGGAAATCATTATTGAAATGTTGCCTCCTTTGAGTACCGATAATTTGGATAAGAAAGATATAAAAAAATTTACCGATGACTTAAGACAAAAGATGCTTAGCAGAATTAAGGAATTAGATAAAGAAGTTCGCCGTCCAGACGGTGTACCATTACCTACTTACGATGAAGTAAAAGAAGAAAATTAAATTAACCACGTTGTAAAAGCATCATAATAAATTCTTGGGGCTAGATAAGATAATTTTGAGCACTATTGTGGTTTTAGCAATAGTGCTTTTTCTTTGCAAATTAAATTGAATCTACTTCTGCTGGAATTTTTGTTACACCCGTAATTTCTATTTTTTTATGGTGATTGCTTTCACCTTTTACTATTTTTACGCGACTTTTAGCTGTACCAAACTGTTTTGCTAGATATTTAATTAGGTATTGGTTAGCTTTTCCATCAACTGGTGGAGCTGTGATGGTTATTTTAAGCTCGTCTTCAGTAAATTTAATAATGCTATCTCTTGATGCCTTTGGTGTTATCAAGGCATGCAATATTATTGTATTGTCTTTCTTTTCAATAGCGCCCATATTAAGAAATTATACTTATAACAAATTTAATGACGTAAGGCATAACATTACTGCAAACGAAACTTAACAACAAAAATGCCACAAAAAATGATAATGAAAACATTCCGATAGGAGGAATAATACGATCAAATGGAGCTGTAATTGGTGATGATAATTTAAATAACAGGTATCCCCAAGGTTTTATTGATTCTGAAGGGATCCAACTTAAAATTGCACCAACAAACATTATGATAAGGAAATAATACAAAATCGTCCATATAAGAAGTACAAAAGTTAATATGGCCAATGGAAATATAACTGATAAAGGCATGCTACCATTGAGATACCATAGCATTCCTATTCCAAATACTTCTCCCATGACAACAGTCCAAATAGCTGCTGAGATATTGCAATCCTTTATAGATTTAATACGAATTAGTTTCATAAAAGGATTTGTTATATAAGTGATTGCACGGCAAGCAGGATGATAATAATCACACCCTGTATATTCCATTAGAAATCTCGTAAAGAAAATTAGTGCTGGTACCATAGATAACATAAAAATAGGACTCATATGTAAATACCTCTTTTAGTAAGTACTAATTTTAACGGGATGCTTAAGCAAGATTGCTGAAAATAATAATTTTAAAAAGAAACGAAACAACAGACAAAAAAATACAAGGGCGTTGTCGTAATACCCTTGTATTTTATAAGAACAGTCTAAAAATTTAAAGAAGTTGTTAGTAAAGATGTTTTTACAAACAAGTACTAAAACTGTTTCGCCATTTCATTAGCTCTTTTACAACAAGCATCAAGAGCTTTTGAAACGGTTTCTTCTAAATTCTCTTCTGAGAAAACTTTAAGAGCTTCGTATGTTGTCCCACCTTTTGATGTAACAGCAGCTCTTAATTCCTCAAGAGTTTTATCTTGGTTTCTTAGCACCATTTCAGCAGAGCCTAGTGCAACCTGTTCAATGATTGCTCGTGCATCTTTTTCACTAAAATTGTAAGCCATGGCTTTCTTTGCCAAACATTCCATAAAGTAGAAAAAGTAAGCAGGTGCGCTACCTGAAATAGCTGTTATAGCATCGATGGCTTGCTCGGAATCAACATAAACAATTTTACCAACAGATCCTAATAACTCTGATGCGTATTCTTTATCATCTTTAGTCGCATTTTCACTAGCATAAATGCCAGCCATTCCATAACCAATAAGAGCTGGAGTGTTAGGCATAACTCTTATTACTCTAGATGCACCATTTAAAAGAGAGCCAATTCTATTTATGGTTACACCAGCCATTATTGAGATGATAAGCTTATTGCTAAAGTCGGAGATTTTTGAGTTCAACTCATTAAGAACACCAGCCATAACTTGTGGTTTTACAGCAAGAACTACTATTTCAGCATCCTTTACAAAAGCTACATTATCAGTGGTGCCATTAATTCCAAATTTATTTTTGAGGAGATCAACCTTTTCTTGATGTGGGGTAGAAACGAAAATTAATGTCTTAGGATAGCCACTCTTTACCAATCCCTGAATTAGACACTGGGCCATGTTTCCACCGCCGACAAATGCTATTTTTTGATGCTTAATCATATGTATTTCCTTAATTATGATATTGTCTTGGTCCGAATATGGCAGTTCCTATACGTACTTCTGTACTACCAGAAGAAATTGCGTATTCCATATCGTGGGTCATGCCTAAGGAGAGGACAGAGAGCTGATAACCTTTTGATTTTAAATCATCAAATGTGCTCTTTAACTTATCGAATTGTGGAACAATGTCAGCTTTGTTAACAGCATTTTCTGCTATTCCCATTAGGCCTACCAATGTTAATTGTTTGCATTCATTAGTGATGAATTCAACAAGCTTAGGAAGTTCCTCATAAGTGCAACCAGATTTTTGAGCTTCACCACTGATATTAACCTGGATGAGCACTTTCAAAGGTTCCATGTATGAAGGTCTTTGATTATTTAATCTTTCAGCAATTTTTATTCTGTCAATGCTTTCTACAACATCAAAATGTTCAGCAATGATTTTGGTCTTGTTTGATTGAACAGGACCAATGAAGTGCCATTTGATATCTCGCATGCCAAGATTGGTAATTTCATCAATTTTTGCACAAGCTTCTTGCGCATATGACTCTCCAAAATGGCGTTGTCCAGACTTATAAGCTTCAAGAATATCAGCCACAGGTTTTGTCTTACTGACAGCAAGAAGTGTAATTTCTGAGGGATCTCGTTTAACGGATGTAGCAAATTTAACAATTTGTTCTTTTATGGTGGTAATATTTTCTAGTATTTTACTCATATTAACAGTACCAATTTTTGTGTACTATCTTTCATGTGATAGAGAACTAACAAATGGATATTCTAGATTTACTGCTTTACGGTGTAAAGAACAATGCTTCTGACTTACACCTTTCCGCTGGTGTACCACCAATGATTCGTGTCGATGGCGATATGCGTAAACTCAAGACAACTGATAAGTTGACTATGGAAGTCAGAGACATGGAACCTCTTGATAAAACAACCGTTCACAACCTTGTATACGATATCATGAATGACCATCAACGCAAGGAGTTTGAAGAGACTTTGGAATGCGACTTTTCATTTGAAGTTCCTAATCTTGCGCGTTTCCGTGTTAACGTATTTAACCAAGATCGTGGTATGGCAGTAGTATTCCGTACCATTCCTTCTAAAGTTTTAACTCTAGAACAGCTTAATTGTCCTAAAATTTTCGAAAAGATAGCATCTGCTCCACGTGGTTTGGTACTTGTAACAGGTCCTACTGGCTCTGGTAAATCTACCACCTTAGCAGCAATGGTTGATTATGTTAATTCAACACGTCATGATCATATTATTACCATAGAAGATCCTATTGAATTCGTTCACCATAATAAATTATGCATGGTTAACCAAAGAGAAGTACATCGTGACACAATGTCATTCTCTAACGCATTGCGTTCAGCTCTCCGTGAAGACCCTGATATTATCCTCGTAGGTGAGTTGCGTGATATTGAAACTGTACGTTTGGCTCTTACCGCTGCTGAAACTGGTCACCTTGTATTTGGTACACTTCATACAAGCTCTGCAGCAAAAACCATTGACCGTGTTATTGACGTGTTCCCTGGCGAAGAAAAGAGCATGGTTAGATCAATGCTTTCAGAATCATTGAATGCTGTAATTTCTCAGACATTGCTTAAGAAAAATGGTGGTGGTCGAGTTGCAGCTCACGAAATCATGATTGGTATTCCAGCAATAAGAAATTTGATTCGTGAAAACAAAGTTGCTCAGATGTACTCTATAATTCAGACTGGTGCAAGTCATGGTATGAATACATTGGACAGCGCATTAAGTAATCTTGTTTCAAGAGGCATCATAAGCGTAGCTGAAGCAAGAACCAAGGCTCAAGATCCTAATAGCATAGCTGCTGGTCCAAGGTTCTAATAGAGGAAAAAATATGTACGAAAAGCCGTTAAAAATAGACCGCTATTTGCAGTTTATGAATGACAATAATGCTTCCGACCTTTTCTTAACAGTAGGTCTAGAGGCAGCAGTAAAGCTTGATGGACACCTTACTCCTATTGAACCAGGTAAGTTAACTCAAGAGCAGGTAGCTGAACTTGTTCGTGAAACAATGATTGATCGTCCTGACCTTTTAAAGGAATTTGACGAACAACGTGAAGCGAACTTCGCAGTGCAACGTCCTGACCTAGGAAGATACCGTGTAAGCTGTTTCTGGCAGCTTTCTTATCCTGGTGTAGTATTCCGTCGTATTGTTGAAAAGATTCCAACAACTGAAGAATTACATCTTCCTCCAACATTTACAAAATGGGTTATGGAAGACCGTGGTTTGTTATTGTTCGTTGGTGCTACTGGTGCTGGTAAGTCAACAACACAGGCAGCAATGATTGGTTATAGAAATTTGAACTCTGATGGACATATTCTAACAATCGAAGACCCTATCGAATATGTACACCACCATAGACGTTCATTGATAACCCAAAGAGAAGTTGGAACCGATACTATGAGCTTCGATGCGGCTCTTAAATCAGCTTTGCGTCAGGCTCCTGATGTTATCCTCATCGGCGAAATTCGTTCTCGTGAAACAATGGAATTCGCATTGTCATTTGCTGAAACCGGTCACCTTGTATTAGCAACCCTCCACGCAAACAACGCTAACCAAGCAATTGACCGTATAATGCACTTGGTTCCTGAAAGTGCTCAAAGACAGATGCTCTTCGACCTTTCTGTTAACTTAAAGGCGATTATCGCACAGCAACTTATTGAAACCACCAGTGGTGGACGTAGAGCGGCATTCGATATTCTTGTAAATACTCCGACTGTTGCAGATGCTCTACAAAAGAACGAGCTTTATAAGTTGAAGGAAATTATGCAGAAGTCTCCAGAAGCTGGTATGACTACCTTCGATCAAAGCTTGTTCAAACTATATCAACAAGGTATTATCAGCTACTCTGATGCTCTCCATTACGCTGACTCTGAAAACGAAGTTCGTTTGATGATCAAGCTTGCTGGTGGAGTAAAAGACAGTGATGAAATGTCAAATGTAGTATTTGAATAATTTCTTGTTTCTTGTAAAAAGAGAGGGGCACTTTGTGTTTCTCTCTTTTTTGTAATATCAATATGAGTTTTTAGTTAAGAATTTATATTGATATTTGTGTACTGAGTTTATAATAGCGACAAAAATAGCTCTAAATCTTTAATAGTTTAAGATTCTAATTGGAATTTCATAATGTTTAAAATTAACGAAGAACTTTGCACTGGTTGTCAAAATTGTTGTGAATGTTGCCCATGTGGTGCTATTACATACGATGAGGAAAAAAATATCTGCCATCTTGATTCTTCTTTATGTGCTGATTGCGGTTCATGTAGCGAAGAATGCCCATTTGGTGCAATAGAAGAAATTCCTGATGAGGATTCAGACGACGAATCAAAGAATTAAAATTATTTAATAACAACAGTTCAATGAGAATACTGTTTGCCACTTCTTTTCTGATATTAGTGTTTTTGATTTCAATTTCTTATGGAAGTAATGGCTTCAGTCTTCCTATTGTTAATGATTTCAATAATAACGATATTTTTACATTAGTTCGTTTGCCAAGAACTATAGGAGCACTTGTTCTTGGTGGAATTCTATCGGTCTCAGGAATGTCATGCCAAAGTGTGTTTCAGAATACTTTGGTATCTCCAGATCTCCTAGGTACGTCGGCAGGAGCTGTTTTAGGTGTTGTACTAGGATTAATATTGGGAGTAAATCCTTGGTTTATACCTGTACTCTCATTCCTTTCAGGGATCACTGCTACTTCCATAGTAATTATTATTTCAAATTTTATGGTAAGGCGAGGGCGTTTTTCTGTTTTAATATTGATTCTAACAGGAATTATTATTTCGTCGCTTCTCTCTTCTCTGTTAAGTTTTTTAAGGTATTTCTTGCCTGATTATGGCTCGATTTTTGGTACTTCATATTATTTTATGGGTAGCCTAAACGGTATTGGCTGGCATGAAATAATTCTTCTACTTTTGTTTGGCTTTATTCCCATTATTCTTTTATTTATTTTAAGTCGCTGGCTTGATGTTTTAATACTTCCTTACGATGTCCTAATATCCCAAGGTGTTAATGTTAAAACTATAGCGTTTTTAATTATGGTTTTTGCGGCAATCTCATCTTCGGCGGCTGTGTCAGTTTCAGGAGTAATCGGTTGGGTTTCACTAATTATACCGGGCGTTTTACGTTATATTTATACCGTTAACCATAGAGCTTTACTACCTTTAGTATTTCTATGGGGTGCGTCTTTCATGGTTGTTTGTGACTTCTTGGCACGAATATTAACGGATGTTGAAATACCAGCAGGTATTGTCACAAGTATTATTGGGGCCCCTGTATTTTTGCTATTACTTTTTAAATCAATGAAAAAAAGCTATGTCTGAATTGGAAGTAAAGAATTTACTACTTCAAAATGAAGTACAGGTTTCATTTAGATTAAAAAAGGGCGAATTGTTAATTATCTTAGGCGCAAATGGTTGTGGTAAATCGACCCTTTTAAGAGCAATTCTTGGCCTTCAATATGCAAAAAGTGGGGAAATTTTTTTAAATGATAAAAAGTTAACCTCAAAAGACATAAACAAAGGTCTTATTTCCTATGTCCCTCAATTTTTTGATATCAAATACCCTTTAACAGTAAGAGAAATTGTTGAATTAGGTGCTGTAAAAGGGATGTCCATCTCTAAGAGCAAAAATTCTTTTGTGGAGAATATCCTTGAAAAACTCCACCTTCAAAACCTTAAAGATAGATTTGTGGACACCTTATCTGGTGGAGAAAAAGCAAAGGTAAGTTTGGCTAGAGCTCTAATGCAGAATGCCAATTTTATGTTGTTAGACGAACCAGATAGTAGCTTGGATTTAAAAAGTCGGGTTGAATTTAAGAATCTTCTATTAGAAATCATTGCCGAAGATAATGCGCCGGGTATCGCTATGGTCACACATGATCTTTTTTCAGCCTTTAGCTTTTCTAGAAATGTGTTATTTGGTTGTTTTTATAAAAACAAAAAATTTGATGTAGTGCCATACAAGGAAATCACAGGAGAGATATTAACAAGTATTTATGATATTCCAATAAGAGTCTACGAAAACAATGGCTACAAAAAGTTTGAACTTATTCAATAGCACTTGTTAATAACTTAAAAAGCCACATAGATGTTATATCTATGTGGCTTTTGTCATTCTAGGAAGAGCAAACTTTATTCTTCAAAAGGTGAAAGAATAGTTGGTTTGTTATCCTCTGGTGGATTTAAATGATCGATATTGTAGTGGAGACCAACAGAATTCTTTCTCTTCATTGCAGAACGAACAATAAGTTCAGCAACTTGAAGAAGATTTCTAAGTTCGAGAAGGTTGCTAGTAACTCTAAAGTTAGAATAGAACTCATGTACTTCGCTCTCAAGAAGCTTGATACGGTGCATAGCTCTTTCCAATCTCTTGTCAGTTCTAACGATACCTACGTAATCCCACATCATTAGGCGGAGTTCATGCCAATTATGGTGAATTACAACTTCTTCGTCAGCATCGGTAACCTTACTTTCATCCCAACTTGGAACATCTGGAGGGGTAATAGCGATTGGGAGGCGCACAAGAATGTCTTCAGCTGCCGCTCTTCCGTAAACGACGCATTCAAGAAGGGAATTTGATGCTAATCTATTAGCACCATGTAAGCCTGTATATGAAACTTCACCTACAGCATATAAGCATTCAATATCAGTACGACCACGACGATCAACCATAACGCCACCACAGGTAAAATGAGCTGCAGGAACGATAGGGATAGGTTCCTTGGTGATATCAATACCTGCTTTTAAGCAACGTTCATAAATGGTTGGGAAGTGTTTCTTTAAGAAATCAGCTGGTTTATGACTGATATCTAAGTACATACAGTCAACGCCTAGTTTTTTCATTTCATGATCAATTGCTCTTGCAACGATATCTCTAGGAGCAAGTTCTTCTCTTTTATCGTAATCAGGCATGAATCTGGTGCCATCAGGACGTTTTAATTGAGCTCCTTCGCCACGAAGAGCTTCTGTGAGTAAGAAGTTACGATCGTTTGGATTGTAGAGAGTGGTAGGGTGAAATTGATTAAATTCCATGTTTGCTACGCGACATCCAGCTCTCCAAGCTATTGCTATACCATCACCTGATGAAACTTCTGGGTTACAGGTATACTGATATACTTTAGAAGCTCCGCCAGTACATAGAGCAACGAATTTAGCAAGAATTGTTTCTACTTGGTTTGTTTTGGTATTGTATACGTAGGCTCCTAGAACTCTATTGCCTGCTAGACCAAGTTTTCTTGTGGTAATAAGATCAATTGCATTGTAGTGAGCTAAAAGGGTTATATTTTCATTTTTGCCAGCTTGATCCAAGAGTGTTTCTTGTATTGTGTGCCCTGTATGATCTGCTGCATGGAAAATTCGACGATGTGAGTGTCCGCCTTCTCTATGTAAATGATATGGTGATTGTTCTTTTTCTTCAGAAGGAACTTCTTTTTGATCAAAAGGAACACCTTCTTTGATTAACCATTCAATACTGTCGTGTGCATTTCTTAAGGTAAAGGCAACTGCATCAGGATCACAAATACCGCCACCTGCTACCATTGTATCTTGTATATGTTCCTCTACAGAATCGTGATCGTCTAAAGGATTGTATACTCCGGCTATACCACCTTGAGCATAGTTTGTTGAGCCGGCGTTTGCTTGAGCTTTAGATAATACTATCACCTTTGATTTTTTTGACAGGCATATTGCGAGTGATAACCCTGCAGCACCACTTCCGATTACTAACACGTCAGTTCTATGAACTATGTTCTTATTTTGTGTATTTGTATCCATAATTACGTTCCAATGGTGAAGTAAAAATATATCAAATGCCATTTTACAATACATATCTAAGAATGGTACTTTGTCTTTAGTTTAGGAAATGAATTAGAGCAAAAAAAAATAAAGAAAAACGTGGATTACAAGAGTGCTTACTTGTCTGTGAAAGTTGTTGATAACTTGTTATTCTGACTTTTACAATTTTTTGTACTAAGATTCCTCTTTGATCACAAGCCTATTCT
>CAVGFV010000021.1:0-3503 GCA_963628765.1 Succinimonas sp. | reverse complement strand
TTTGATGATATGCTTGAGGCAGATAAGAAGCAAGATGCAGCCTGAGTAACACGAGGCAGGAAATCAAAGATGTTTACACAAAATACTTGACACAATCTACCAAAAAATCTTGAGATAGTTATATGTACTAAAGGATTAAGGCCCAAATTTTATGGTAAGTGTTTCCTTTTTTGAGAAAGTACCTTTGCTTTAAAAAGTGTTAAAATTAGCGCGTGTTGATCAATATCAGTAATCAGCATTTAATAAATTTAAGGAAGATGTATGTCTAATAGTTTTGTTGCAATTTTAATGGGTTCTGATTCAGATCTCCCTGTAGTGCAGGGTGCTTTTGATGTTCTAAAGAGTTTTGGAATTAAGGTTGAAGGTAAAGTTACTTCAGCTCATAGAACTCCAGATGCTACTAGAAGCTATGTATTAGATGCTGAAAAACGTGGCTGTGGTGTATTTATTTGCGCAGCTGGCATGGCAGCACATCTTGCAGGTGCAGTAGCTGCTGCAACTACTCGTCCTGTAATTGGCATTCCTGTAGATTGCGGTCCTCTTAATGGTGTGGATGCTCTTTATTCTACTGTAATGATGCCTGGTGGAATTCCAGTTGCTACTATGGGCATTGGTAAATCAGGTGCTAAGAATGCAGCATATCTTGCAGCTGAAATTTTAGCGCTTTCTGATCCAGAACTTTCCAAGAAGGTTATTGCAGAACGTGCTGAAAAGGCAGCTCAAGTTGCGAAAAAGGATCAAGCTTTACAAGAAAAGCTTGAAGCTAATAAATAACATGCTAGAAGAAAATTCTAGTTATAGCACCGCCGCAAAAGTAGTTAAAAGTGGCGGTGTTATTGCTTATCCTACAGAAGCTGTCTACGGTATTGGTTGCGATCCTTTGAATGCTAAGGCTTTATCTCGTGTTTTAGAAATAAAAGCCCGTGATCCTAAAAAAGGGCTCATTATTGTTGCGGCGTCTTGGAAACAGGTAGAGCCTTTTATAGAAGTATCTTTACTTCCAAAAAATTTTCTTCAGGAAAGTAAGAAATTTTGGCCGGGACCTGTTACCTGCGTGCTCCCTGCTAGAGAGAATATTCGTGGTATTCTTACAGGCGCAAGAGATACCATAGCTGTACGCATTTCTGCTTATGAACCAGTGCGTAAACTCTGTGATGCCTGTGGTTCGGCACTAGTATCTACCAGTTGCAATATCAGTGGTAACGAGGCTCTTAGAAGCTATGATGATGTAGTGAAGATCTTTGGTACTAATACCTTTGATTACATTGTTGATGCTCCTTGTGGTGGGAATACTAAACCAAGTCAAATACGTGATGGCCTAACAGGCAAGATCCTGCGGGCGTGATGTTCTTTTATAAATTGTCTAAGAAATTCTCCGTATAATTCTCATTACTAATGAGTAAAAGCTATTTAGGAGAATTTTAAAAAGATAAAATAATAATCCTTTTATAAATAAGCCTTAAACATCGTTTAAGTTATAATAAAAAAGTTAAATTCGTCTATTAGTAGGTGCCATTTATGGATAAATATGCAGTTTTGGGAAATCCTATTGCCCATAGTAAGTCCCCATTTATACACAAAATGTTTGCGGAAGAAACCGCTCAAGATATGGTATATGGAACCTTGTTGTGCCCATTAGATGAGTTTTCAAAAACCGTAACTGAATTTAAAAACCAAGGTGGTAATGGGCTTAATATTACAGTTCCCTTTAAAGAGCAAGCCTACAGATATGCAAATATCAGAACCAAAAGAGCCGAAAGGGCTTTGGCAGTAAATACTTTGAAATTTCAAGATGATGGTACTGTTTTAGGTGATAATACCGATGGCGTAGGTATCATTTCTGATTTTAAAAGAATGGGTTGGGAAATTACAGGAAAAACAATTTTGATTTTAGGGGCTGGTGGTGCCTCAAGAGGAACTATTCCGGCGATCCTTGATGAAAAACCTGCAAAACTAATGCTTGTGAATCGCACTATCGAAAAAGCTCAGGATATTCAAAAGTCTTACCCAGAAATTTCAGTAGCCAGCTATGAGGACACAAAATCAGACCAGGTTTATGACATCGTTATTAATGCAACATCTTTAAGTCTTAAGAAGCAACTTCCGAATATTGATGTGAATGTTCTTTCAAGTTCTACTCGTGTTTATGACCTTATGTATACCCCAGCTGGAACTACAGTTTTTTTAGATTGGGCACGTAAAAATGGTGCTTTAGATGTTGCTGATGGCTTAGGAATGTTGGTAGGACAGGCCCGCGAAAGTTTTATTTTATGGCGAGATGTTACTCCAGAGGCTGAGAGAGTTTTAACAGCGTTACGCTCAAATTTATAATGGTGTTGTCGTGCCTGATATCTTCCCTTTAGAACTAAAAATTTTAAACAAAGAGCTTGCTGAAGAATTTCATATTTCCTCTTTAGATACTCTTTCCTTTACTAGCCCAGTGCCTTTGGTGTTTTTGGTAAATGAGAGTGGTATTTCTCTTATCGCGCAAAATGGTAATGAGTCTACTGAAGTAAAAGTTGATTTTGTTGAGGGGGCACTAGCTTGGAGACGCTTGCATGGAGGGGGAAGACAATCAGAAGCTGTTGCAAAAGCGTGCTTTGGAAAACTTCGGGAGCCAATAATTTTTGATGCTACAGCAGGGCTTGCAAGAGATTCATTTATTCTAGCTTCCTTCGGGGCTAAGGTGCATCTTTTTGAAAGACATCCTATTGTACGGTTACTTATCAAAGATGGCATAAGAAGAGCTTTAGCATCTAATGATCCTGATATTGTAAAATTAGTACAGGAAAACATGATTCTTGAAGAAGTCCCTGAGATTTCTTTATATCAAGGCACCGTTGTCCCAGACACAGTTTATATTGATCCAATGTATCCTGAAAGAAAAAAGTCCGCTTTAGTAAAGAAGGATATGCGAATCTTTCATAACCTTGTGGGGTTAGACGACGATCGGGAAAACTTACTTAAAAGCGCATTAGCCTTAGCCCGTGCAAAAGTGGTCATGAAGCTACCAAAGTGGGCAGATCCTTTATTCCCAGAAAAGATTAATGCTGTGGTGCCGACTAAAAACCATCGTTTTGTTGTGTATACAGGACAGCATGCTTAAAAGTAGCACTCTAAAAGGTGCCTTTTGAGTTTTGTTACGGATTTGTGCTTGGACTATCTTTAGGTATTAAAAACGAAAAATCCCTGCAAAGCAGGGATTCCGTTTATAGATCAACTAAAACTTTCCCAATCAGTAGTACTATGCTAACTTTTTAGGTCTTCCACGTTTTGGTTTTGGTTCTTCGTCTTTAGGAACCAAAGCCAATTCTTGGAGGATTTTTATTTGTGAAGGATTCATGTTTATCAATTCCCATTCTAACGAGCCAATTTTAATTTTCTTTGCACGTTTGAGTACTGACATAATTTTTTTATAGGTATATTTCTTTAACAATTCTGAATCGTCAAATTTTTTCAATAATCTAAATGTAAGTACAGTTGATAAAAAATCACAGAATTCA
>CAVGFV010000020.1:0-7567 GCA_963628765.1 Succinimonas sp. | reverse complement strand
CCCCTGGCGCCAAAGATACCTAAGAGCAATTTACACACAAATTTGGACTTGACTATGGCGCTTCTACTTTTTACATAAAACAGAATGCTATCTTTTATATTTCCATAGCCAAGTCTGGAGAAATTTTTGGGATTGCACTTTATTCTAGTGATGTTATTTCTAAAAAATTTGCTACCAAAAATTTGGTCTAAAAGTACCTTTATGTAAGGACCAATACGATCGTCTGTATGAAGGTAGAGTGAGCCTTGATTAGAAAGTAATTCGTAAGCTATTTCTAATCGAGGACGTAAGAATTCAATAAAATCATCACCGGTAATGTCATCGCTATAGGCTTTTTCGCCATTTCTAGTCATACTGATGGTTGAATTTCTACCTTTTGTAACACGAAATATTTTCCCAGTAGCAAAAGGCGGATCTATATATATGAGGTCTATTTTCTCCTTTAAGCCACTATCTAGTAGCTTTTGAAGAACAATAAGATTATCTCCTTGATATATCTTAGCCATTTAAACCTCAGATTACAGTAAACTTCTAAGATATTATAATCCCAAGAAGATGGTCAATATTGATTCGTTTATTTGAATTCTTTAAAACTTTTTGATAAAAGGCACGGAGAATACTTATCACCATACGTTTCTAAAATAATCAGTTTACAGTGTATAATTAATTCGGACAAATTCTAAAAACACTTTGTGATCATTTGATGGTTTTCTTTACTTTCAGATGCTCATTTAAAGTGAGTAAATTCTCGCTAAAAGTAGAAATTTTCTAAAAGAGTCATCGTTAAGCTTAGGAATTAAAAATATGGCAGTTCGTAAAGCAGGAACAACAGCAGAAGAAAAAACAGCAGTAAAAAGCAGAGCTAAAAAAAACACGTTAAAGCCTGCAAATGCTAAAGATAAAGCTAAAGACGAACTTATTGATGCTCCTAACACAAAGCAAGAAGCTCTTTCTACAAGCACAGATGTTTTAGGAAATGGATTAGAACATACCGAGAAGAAAACAGAAATCAATGAAGATTCTGGAATTGGCCTTGAGCTTGAATATGAAGATACTCTAAATTACGCTTTAGCAGGTCAAGATGACTTTAAGCTCATAAAAAAACTAGTTGTTACAGCGACTAAAAAACAAACTGACTTGACGATCCGAATTTCGTCATCAAGTGATGTTATATCTCCTTGGGAATCTGGTATCGATATTTTAAATGCAGGAGAAAGTGAGGATGTCCAAAATATCGATATTGTTTTGGATTATCGTTCTTTGGTATCAAATGAATTTTCTGAATCAGTGAAAGACAACTTTACAGTTTCAGTAACTGATGACTGCAATGATGTACTTGCTGAAATATCTGTTCCTATGCGTATCTTGTCATTTAACGAATGGCCTGGAAACGCATATCCAGAAATGCTTTCTGCTTTTATTACACCAAATGCCGATGGTGTTAACATTGTAACTAGACGAGCTCTAGAAAAGCTGGCCATGTTAGCTAAGGCTCGTGATAATTACAAAGCATTTGCAAATGATATTTGCTTCTTGCGATATCAAAGAAATAGCACAGATCATGTGCTTTTTGATGCGGAAGCGCTTTTTATGGCTGCACACGACATTGGAATAACCTATATGCAGCCACCAGCTTCATTTGAAGACGGACAACGTATCCGACTTTTTGGTGAAGTAAGAAGTTCGAAATTTGGCACCTGTATTGATACATCTTGTTTCTATGCGACTTTGCTTGAGAATGCTGGAATAAATCCTCTCATATTCCTTATGGAAGGGCATGCGTTCACAGGTTTTTGGTTAAACGAATCTGACAGTTTAGGCACAATGTGTTCGCAAGATAGTGCTGAGCTCCAAAGACTTTTAGATACTGGCAAGATTTTGATGCTGGAATCTACCATGTTGACTTCACAAGGCGCAGATTTTAAAGCGGCAATTGAGGAGGGACGCAAAAGTTTTACAGAGAAAAAATTCCTTTGCTGTATTGATATAAATCAATGTCGCAGAAATATGATAAGACCATTACCATCTAGATGTATGGATCAAGATGGTAATCTTGTGTTGATTCCTGACCCTAATTTTACAAGGGAATCTGAAGTTTCATCTGAAGGTTTTTATATCTCAGGAAATACAGCAATTTTGTCATCAAGAGAACTGACTCGTGAAGAACGCTGGGAGAATAAACTTCTAGATCTTACTAGCAGAAACAGGTTACTTAATATGGGTACCCGTTCATCAGGAGTATTACAACTGTTAGTTTCCGATGCAGCAAAGTTAGAGGATATTTTAAATAGATATAGTGATAAATGGTTTAAGCTTTCGGGAATTGATGAAGCTGCTTCTGAAAAAGTAAACGCGGCCTTAAACGATAGCACTGGTGAATTTACAGGTCAGCTTGCAGAAAACTACCTTAATGATGTTGATCAACACCAGCTTTTAAGAATCAAGAGTGCAGATCCTGAATTTACAGAAAAAGCGCTAAAACGTATTCAACGTGATGCTAATACCTCTAATGATGAAAATGGGGCAAATTCACTGTTTATAACACTTTATAGTGTACTTTGGAATGATGGTAAGAAATCTCATGAGGCGCCATTAATTCTTTATCCAATTGAAATTAAAAAAATTACAGGAACCAGTACTTATGAAGTGCGAGCACTTGATGAAGAAACTACTCTAAATTTCTCGCTCTTAGAGCTCATGCGCCAAGTTTATGGAGTTGAAATAGGAACTTTTGATGAACTTCCTAAGGACGAATTTGGTATTGATGTTGATGCAATTAAGAATACTATTCTCAAAAAATTACCGAAGGGATGGCAGATCCTTAATCGCTCTTGCATAGGAAACTTTTCTTTCCGTAAATTTGTCATGTGGCAGGATATAAGAGCTAATAATGAAGAACTTCTTAAGAGCCCTGGCTATAAGAGCTTAGTAGATGGTGCCTTTGTAAAGCCTGACGAAAAAGTTATTGGCATTCAACCAGAAGAAATTGATGCAAAGCTTCCATATGGGGAACTATATCAGCCTATTCAAGCGGATTCTAGCCAATTATCTGCTGTGTATGCCGCCGCTGCGGGTGAAAGCTTTGTATTACAAGGACCTCCAGGAACAGGTAAATCACAAACAATTACTAACATGATTGCTTCTGCTATTGGTAGAGGTAAAAAGGTTTTATTTGTAGCTGCCAAAAAAGCAGCTCTAGAAGTGGTACAAGAGCGCCTAAATAAATTAGGCTTAGCTCCTTATTGTATGGAACTTCATTCCAATACCGAAACTAAAACCCAAGTATTAGAGAGGATTTCATTAGAATTACCACCTTCTGATAATCCAGAAAGCACTTATGAGCTTATTAAGAAAAAGCTTACTGATGAAAAGAACAACATTAACACTGAATGCAAGGCTCTTCATGATAAAAAATATGCAGGAATGTCTGTATACGATGCTATGGGCTACCTTATAGAAGAGCATATACAGGTTTCAGATTATATGCCTGCAGAGGAAATCAGTAAGATTTCTCAAGAAGACATTATGAATACAGGGGAATCTCTACGTGAACTAGCTATTTTAGCAAACGATCGTAGCATTGATAGCTATGTGTTTAGACAATGCACCTTTGAAAAAAATCCTGAAGGCGAACTACCAAAAGGTTATCAAGATTTTTCAAAGCTTATAGCTCCTTGTGGAGTAGCAGCGGGAGAACTTGAGACTCTGTATGGTATTACTGAAGCATCTCAGAACCCTGAGCTTTCTCTAAAACTTATTCAAAATACCGAAGCAGCCTTTAAGCTTACAGAACCTGATATGAGGCTTACTGGAATTCAAGATATGGAAAAGTTCCAAAATACTGCCACTGATTTATTGAATTCTTGGGGTATTTATCAAGAGTCTGTGAAGGTCCTTGGCCCAAATTATAAAGATGCTTTAAAGCTAGATCTAAATCAGATGCTAAAAGAATGGAAGTTAGATGACACCAGTTTCTTCTTTATTCGTTATTTTGCACATAATAAATCCGTAGGTTTATTAAAGAGAGCATTAGGAGTGGAAGTTCCTGTAAGTACTAATAATTTTGAAGTTTTGGTGAGTGCAGGTATTAAAGCCAAGGAAAATCAAGAAAAGGTATCTCAGTTAGTACAGGAAATTTCTACAATGAACTCAGCTTATGCTGAAGAATTTAGAAAGGATCCTAACCTTGCTACTGAAAAGATTGCTACTTTTGAAAAATTTACCAGCACTTTAGTGGACGGCCTCTCTTCTGAAAATAAAGCAAGTCTTTTAAAGACCTTTAATAATAATGGAGCAGATCCTGAGTACAGCGGAAAACTGAAAAATTTAGTAACACGTTACCTTGAACCAGTTAGTTCATTTGTAAATATTTCTAAGGCAGCGATACAACATTTTTCTGCGGATGTATCTTTACTAGATATGAGCTTCTTATGTCTTGGAAAGACTGTTCAAGAGTGGTTTTTGCATCCAGAAGCAGTTTCTGAATGGTCTGAAATTATGAAGCGTTTGAGCAGTATCAAAAATGCTGGTTTCTCATCGCTTTCAAAGTTTATCATTGAGGGAAAGGTTCCTTTAAATGCTGGTGAAAAATATGCTAAAGCTTTCTATGCTGCATCAGTAATAAAGGCTGCCACAACTCTTGATGCGAGTCTCGCTGGCTTCAATGCTCCAATATTTGATGATTGGATGCGCCGTTATAATGAAGATGCTTCTGAATTTAGAAAACTTTCAGGAAGAATGTTGTTACAGAAACTCCGTAAAGAGAGAGCTAAATTATTAAAATCTAGTGTTCTTCAGGAGCAGATTACTTACCTAGAAAGAACCCGAAAAAATCGAGGAAGAAAACAATCCGTTCGCATGATCTTTGATAAGATTTCGGATTTGGTGACTTCCGTGTGTCCTGTGATGCTAATGAGTCCTCTCTCAGTTGCTCAGTATCTTGCCCCTAATAAATATCATTTTGATCTCGTAATGTTTGACGAAGCTTCACAGCTTCCAACCTCCGAGGCTGTAGGAGCAATAGGTCGTGGCTCTCAAGTTATCGTTGTAGGAGATCCAAAACAGATGCCTCCTACAGATTTCTTTGATGCTGCTAGAAATGATGCTAATGATGAAAAAGCTGAGCTTGAAAGTGTTCTTGATGACTGTATGACTTTGGGTATGCCTACAAGAACACTTAGCTGGCACTATCGTTCTCGTCATGAAAGTTTGATTGCCTTTAGTAACGTGATGTATTACGAAGGTAAGCTCTTTACTTTCCCATCACCAGATGATCAGCATCCTAAGGTAAGTTTTATTCCAGTCGAAGGTATTTATGATCGTGGTGGTACGGGACGTAATGCGGAAGAGAGTAAAAAGGTTGTGGAATATGTACGAAACTTCCTTTTGGATCCAGCAAGAGCTCATACTAGTCTTGGTATAGTTACCTTTAACTCTAGACAGCAAGCTCAGATCATTAATGACCTTGATAAGCTGTATGCAAAGGAACAAGAACTTGATAAGAAAGCTCAGGCATTACCAGAACCAATTTTTGTAAAAAATCTTGAAAATGTTCAAGGTGATGAACGTGACGTGATTGTATTCTCGGTGGGTTTCGGTCCTGATCGAGAAGGTAAGATCACGATGAATTTCGGACCTTTGAATCAAGATGGTGGTGAACGTCGCTTAAATGTTGCTGTAACGCGTTCAAAGAAGGAAATGGTGGTATTTTCATCGTTGATGCCCGAGGATCGTAAGAGTGGCACAGCTATGGCAGATGGAGCTGAAGGACTTTTTGCTTTCTTAAAATATGCAAAGGCCGGCACTCTACCACAAGGTCAAAATGCTTCAGCTCTTAAGCGAAGCAAAGATTCTTTAGTGGTTGATTTAGCATCAGAATTGAAGAAGCATGGCTATGAAACAACTCTTGATTTAGGAACTTCAAGTTTCCGTATTGATCTTGCGGTAAGGGATCCTAATGAAAATGATGCTTATTTAGCAGCAATCATGGCTGATGGTTATGTATTCCGCAATACACCAAGTGTTATTGATCGTTGTTCAGGTCAGCCTGGTGTCCTTAAAGGGCTTGGCTGGAATGTTATTAGATTCTGGGCTCTTGAATGGTGGAAGAACCGCGATGTTGCTTTAGAGAGAATTCTTAAAACTCTCGATAACATCCGCGCAGAAAACGCTAAAAAACGTGCAGAGAAGGCTGCTTTAGAAAAACAAGACGAAACTTCTAATACTTCAAATGAAGAGAAAATCGAACAAAAAGATAAGAATGTTTAATTAGCTTCATTTCGAGAATGTGGAGAGTTTATTCTGTTTTTTGATTTTCTCAGAAGTCTTTTTGGAATTGGTACTGGAAAACCGCATAAAAGTGATTTTCCAGCACCTCGAGATCTTTTAACTCAAGTTAAAGAACTTGCCGACGAGCATTTTTCTGAAGTTCATTTAATAGGCGAAATAACCTCTCTTTCTAAGAAAAATAACATGTGGTATTTGACTCTCAGCGATGATGAGAGTCATATTCTTTGTACTGTCAGAAAATCTGTTTTTGAGGAATTCACTGAAGAGTTTACCACGGGGCTTGAAGTAATAGTTGATGGTAATCTTACAGTCTATGTTCCAGAGGGGCAGCTACAACTTCAAATAACATCAATGCGTATTGAAGGTCCAGGGGAAAGAAGATTTCGTCTCGAAAAGTTACGTATTGAACTAGAAGAGGCGGGGTATTTTGCTGAAGATCATAAGCGCGAATTACCAGAAGATTTTAAAACTGTAGCCGTTGTAACTTCTCCTACAGGAGCTGTCATTCATGATATCGAGACTACCCTTAAGAATAGCCAAGTACCATTTAAGGTGCGTATTTATCCCACCCAAATGCAGGGAAGGGGTACAGAAGCAGCGGTTGTAAGAGCTATTAAATTTATAAACGAGGAAGCTCTTTCAGACGTAATTATTGTAGCCCGTGGTGGTGGCAGTAATGAATCGTTAGCAGTATTTAATAGTAGAAAAATAGTTGAAGCGGTATTTTGCTCAGGAATACCTGTAATTGCCGCCATTGGTCATGAGACAAATAGTTCCTTTACTGATCTTGCAGCGGACTTTAGTAGCATAACACCTACAGCCGCAGCGGAACTTTTGGTAAATACTTGGTATCAACGTCAAGAAGCAGCTCGAAGAAGAGCTCAACTGATATTTATTGTCAAAGTTATAGCTTGGTTAGGATTCTTGTTAGTGTTGTTAGTCCTCGTTATATATCTTAAAAATTACTTTTCAAATATGTGGTAGCGATTGTTTTTCTTTTAGCAAAAATTATGGATCTGATCCTTTAAAAGAGGAATAAAATGACCTTGATGTATAGAAGAAATTTTAGCCAAAGAGATTTATATGCTTATAAGATCTGTAACCGAAAATGATGCCAAAAGACTTTCGAAAATATATGCATATTACGTTAAAAATACAGCAATTACTTTTGAGTACGATGTTCCCTCTGAAGAAGAATTCAAAAAAAGAATCCAAAATACTTTGAATAAAACTTTCCCAATACTAAAAGACTATATAAAACGCTCTTAAAGGAGCGTTT
>CAVGFV010000019.1:0-2938 GCA_963628765.1 Succinimonas sp. | reverse complement strand
AAGTTTGTTAATAATAACAGACTTTTGGGTTTACACAGATCCTAGTTCTCTCTCTGGTGTTTGGTTAAAAAGTTATGCCCTATAACCATTAAAGCATTAAAAATTAAGGGCTTTATGGTATTTCAGCTTGCTTTCCAAAGCCTCAATACCGATAAAGCCCATTTTGCTTTCTAATCTAGTAAAGAATTTTGAAATTAGATTTCAATTCCCGCTTCAGCTTTTACTTGTTCAAGCCAAATAGCAATTCTTTCAGGGGTTAAATCTGACTGGTTATCTTCGTCTAAGGCAAGACCAATAAACTTGCTATTATCTTCATCGGACAAAGCTAAAGTACTTGTGAAGTCATAACCCTCGGTTGACCAATTGCCGATAAAGTTAACTCCTTTATCCTTAAGTAGATGATAAAGTCTTCCCATGCCATCAAGATAGTAGTCACTATAGCCTACTTGATCGCCTAGACCGAAAAGTGCGAATGTTTTTCCTTTTAGATCAACACCATCGAATTTGTCTTTAAAGGTATCCATGTCGCTCTGCAATTCACCAAGATACCAAGTTGATGTTCCAAGTAATACTAAATCATAACTTGCAAGTATAGAAGCATCATCTACGTTTTTTACGTCATAAAGATCTGCATTATCAGATCCTAGAAGCTCTTGAATAAGCTTTGCAACCTCTTCTGTGTGGCCAGTGTCGCTTCCGTAAAAAATTCCGATTTTCTTAGTCATAAACAGATCTCTCATTATCTAATCTTAAAATAAGGTGTTTTTCACCAATAACTTAAATTTAAAGCTAGAATATATCAAAGGTGATTTTTTCCCTATCTAATTATACATAAGTGAGAATAAATGTCATGTAAATATATAGGAAAACTAGGAAATAAATTTCAACACACCAAAAAATGCGTAAACATTGATTCTGTTATTCAGAGGTAATAAATGATATTCAGACGTACCAAGATCGTATGTACTATGGGACCAGCTGTGGATCGAGAAGGTGTTCTTGAGGATCTTATTAAGGCAGGAGCTAATGTTGTTCGTATTAATTTTTCACATGGTTCTGCTGATGAACATCTTGCAAGAGCTGAAAAAGTACGCGAAATTTCAAGACGCCTTGGTAAGACTGTTGCGATACTTGGTGATCTTCAAGGTCCTAAAATAAGAATTTCTACTTTTAAAAATGGTCCAATTCTTCTTCGTACTGGTGATCTATTTACTTTAGATGCTGAATTAGGGCCAGGAGAAGGAACTCAAGAAGCCGTTGGTATTGACTATAAAGAACTTCCTAACGATCTTAAAACAGGTGATGTGCTCATGCTTGATGATGGCAGAGTACAGTTATCAGTTGTATCGGTAAAAGGTCCTAAGATTCTTACCTCAGTTCTTATACCAGGTCCTCTGTCAAATAACAAAGGTATTAATAAAAAGGGTGGTGGGCTCTCTGCTCCAGCTTTAACAGAGAAAGATCGTTGTGATATCGAAACTGCAGCAAGAATTGGCTGTGATTTTGTGGCAGTGTCATTCCCAAGAACAGGCAAAGATATCGAACTCGCTAGAAAACTTTTAAGAGAAGCTGGCTCAAATGCAAGAATTGTTGCAAAGGTAGAAAGAGCCGAAGTTGTACTCTCTGAAAAAGTAATGGAAGATGTTATTAGTGCGTCTGATGTTATTATGGTTGCACGTGGCGATTTGGGTGTTGAAATTGGTGATTCTCAGCTTATGGGAGTTCAAAAACGTTTAATAAAGAAAGCTCGAGAATTCAATCGTCCAGTAATAACTGCGACCCAAATGATGGAATCAATGATCAAATCACCAATGCCTACTCGAGCAGAGGTTATGGACGTTGCAAACGCAGTTTTGGATAGCACTGATGCAGTAATGCTTTCAGCCGAAACAGCAGCAGGTGATTACCCAGTAGAAACTGTGTGCGCTATGGTTCAAGTTTGTAGAGGCGCAGAGAAGTATCCTCAAATGGTCGTTTCAACGTACCGTACAGATGAACAATTTGGTGATGGCGAAGAAACAATTGCTATGGCAGCGATGTTCGCAGCTAACCACCTTAAGGAAATTAAGGGAATTGTGGTTCTTACAGAAACAGGTAGAACAGCGCTTTTAATGAGTCGCCTCCACTCTACATTACCAATCTTTGCGCTTTCTCCTTCTGAAATAACACTAAATTGGTGTAGCCTATATCGCGGTGTTTACCCACTTTCATTTGATAATGCCGCTTACGGGACTATGGTAGAAGCTACAAGAGCAGCACTCACATCTCTTAAAGAAAAGGGTTATTTGTCTCACGGTGATCGTGTCATTATTACCCATGGTGATACTGATGAAAAGGGTAAAACTAACAATCTTAAGATCATGACTGTAGAATAAAGTTCGCTTTTGTATATAACACCCCGTTTTACTTTCGAATATTCGGAATTAAAACGGGGTTTTCGTTGTTTTCTTATCTTTAGAACTCTATTAATGAAGTGTTTAGTTACCACAAAATGTCAAAATTGTTAGTTTAATCCGCATAATTTATTTAGTATGTGATTTACGGTTTTGTCGGTAAAAAAAGAATGATATAGAATCAGCAGTGCGGGTTTATTACATGTTTGTTTTGCTAGTTTTGCAAAGATTATTATAACTTATAGAATGTAGGTGTTCTATGCTATCACAAGATTTCGATCTATTGCCAGGTGTAGTGTTAGTTGTTAGTGCTTCTAAAAACAGAGAGACAATAGTAGATGTTAACAAAGCAGCATTGCTTATGTTTGGTTGCAAGGATCTTGAGCAGCTTAATGATTTTTCAGGTGGGGATTATAAAAATCTTATTCTTGAAGATAATCTTTACCGTACATTAATCGCTGAAAACACCTTTGGCAACGATGATCAACATTTTAGGGGACTTCTATAAATTAAAAATTTTACAGAAAAAAGAAAGGGTTTCTTAT
>CAVGFV010000018.1:0-5541 GCA_963628765.1 Succinimonas sp. | reverse complement strand
TGGTAGACCTAAAGGAGCAAAAAACAAACCTAAGGTTGTTAAGATAAAACGTGGTCCTGGACGCCCAAAAGGAAGCAAAAATAAAATACAATAAATATTTGTTATTACCGGTAAACAGCATTGTAAAAAAATTAGAGTTTATTTAGCCTGTTTACCGAAATTAGAAAAATTAACGTCTAAAAAAAATACTAAAAAAATAAGAAAGCAGCCAAAAGAAGTGCCTACATAAATAACGGACCTTTAGCTCTATTTGAAAATAATCGCCTTGAAAAAACTTTGATAATCAATGCTTGCCAGTTTTTGCCTTTGGTAGGTTTTGTCTTTTTATTTTGGGGTTTTATTCGTTCTATGAGGGAACTCCATATTCTTGATAAATATAATAAGATAATTATGACGGATCTAGATGAAAGTCGAGATACCGAGAGATTTTTACTGATTTTGGGCTTTTGTTGCTCTTTGCTTTTTGGGTGGAATTTTACCTTATTCATCATGCTGGGTGATTCCCAAGATTTCTTTTTGAATATTGTCTTAAATTCTATAGGCTTTGAAGAACCATTATTAGCGTGGGAGTTTTTTGCGTGTGCTTTTATGCAAGAATGCATTTCGCATATATAAGGCTCTATCTTACTTGGCAAAATGTCCATGATTTTATCAGTAAAGAGTTAGGTCAAAATGACGACGATTATTTTTGGACCGGACTTTTTGCAAAAATCCTATATTTGCCAGGTTTTTTAGTGCTGTTTAATCTGCCTATTTTCCTCATAGATTAAAAACTATGAATAAAACTTGGTTCTAATCCTATAAACTTTTTGAATATGAGAAGAATCCTAAAAATTTATAGTTGTCGTTTCTAGTGGTAAAATCTAAAAATATTTTGCCAAATGCTTTGGTTAGCATTTTTGTTAGTACGAATTACTTTAACCTACTATGGTAGTGGTTTGGGATTTTTATTATGAGGAAGACAATTTCTGTCGCTGCAGTAAGTGTAAATACAACTCCTTTGGCAGTACATGACAACATCAAACTTATTTTAGAGGCAACTAAAGAAGCCTGTGCCAAAGGTGCCGATCTTGTTCTTACTCCAGAACTGGCGGTTACTGGTTACGGCCTTCAAGATATGTTTTACGTTTCGGCTTCTATGGAAAAGATTCCAAACCTAATTCGTGAAATGTCTTCTGAAGTTCCTAATAACTGTTATCTTGCGGTAGGTTTCCCTTTACTTATCCCTGGCGGTCAACTTTATAATGCCGCAGCTCTTTTAACCAAAGACAAGGTGCTAGGAATTGTCATGAAACAGCATCTTGCTCGTTCAGGCATTCATTACGAACCGCGTTGGTTTACCCCTTGGCAACACGGATCTGTTATCGAACTTGATTTTGCAGGCCAAAAAGTTCCTGCCGGTGATTTGGTTTTTGTTGTTGATGGCGTCCGTATAGGTTTTGAGATCTGTGAAGATTCTTGGGTTTCAGATCGCCCTGGTCGTTCTTTGTGTCGTAGACTCACCGATGTGATTTTAAATCCTTCAGCATCACACTTTGCTCTTGGAAAACAGCTTGAAAGAGTAACCTTTGTAGCAGATGGCTCAAGAGCATTTGGAGCTGTTTATGTATATGCAAACCTACTAGGTTGTGAAAGCGGTAGGGCGATCTACGATGGCGATATGATGATTGCCTCTGCTGGAAAACTAGTAGGCATGAGTGAGCGCCTAAGTTTTGCTCCATATAAAATCCTAATGGCTAATTGCGACCTTAGAGCTAATCGCAATATTCGTGAGCAATCCAGTATGCTTTTACGCGTCAATGATGCTTATGATGAAGGCGTATGCTTTACTGGACTCTCTTTTAGACCAGAAGATTTTAGTAAAAAGATTAGCCCTGTAACCAAATTTATTCCTGAAGATGAGCTTCAAGAGGCTTCGAGAGCAGTTGCTTTGGGATTATGGGATTGGATGCGTAAAACTAGAACGGGAGGCTACGCTTTAAGTTTGTCAGGCGGTGCTGATTCCGCTCTTTGTGCTGCAATGGTATACTTCGGAATAGTTCAAGCTTATACAACACTTGGTGAAAAGCGTTTTATCGAAATTCTTGCTAGTTGCAATATTAAAGTTGAATCAAGTGCACCAAAAGAAGACCATTTAGAGTACCTAAAAAAGAAGGTTATGCCTAAGGTACTTCTAACTCTCTACCAAGGTTCTGATTATTCAGGAGATGTTACCTTTAATGCAGCAAAGAATCTAGCAGAAGAAATTGGTGCTTGGCATAACAGCTGGTCTATTTCCTCTTTAGTTAAGGAATATATCCGTCTTTCAGATTCTTTAACTCCAGATAACCCATTATCTTGGGAAAAGGATGACTTAGCACTTCAGAACATCCAAGCTCGTGTGCGTGCTCCTGGCATTTGGCTTATGGCTAACCGCTTTAATAAGCTACTTATCGCTACCTCAAACCTTTCTGAGGCATCAGTAGGATACTGCACCATGGATGGCGACACCTCAGGTGTTGTTTCTCCAATTGCTGGTATTAGTAAATCTCGTATTCTTCGCATGAATCGTTATCTACTGGAAAATGGTCTTAAGCTTCAAGACAACAAGGAATTTTCATTTGATAATTTAAAAATTCAAGCGATGGCGGGAATTGTGGCCCAAGCTCCAACAGCAGAATTACGTCCAGTGGAGCAGACTGATGAAAAGGATCTGATGCCATATCCACTTTTAGACGAAATAAGACGTCTTACTCAGACTCTCCATTTAACTCCGAAAGAAGTGTTTATAGAGCTTATCAGATCGGATTTCCATGAAAAGTATAATGAGTCCTTCCTATATAATGCGGTAAAACGTTATTATCGTCTCTATACTAGAAATCAGTGGAAACGTGAGCGCTTTGCAGTAGGTTTTCATATTGAAGGCGATAGTGCGGATCCAAAGGCTTTTAGAAGGTTCCCAGTATTATCATCCTGTCTTTCAGAAGAAATGACAGAACTCGATGAATATGCTAAGAGCTTAGGTATTAATTAAGAGATAAAAAATAGGCTCTATCTTTATTTCTGATTTGGCAGTTTTTATAAAAAACTGCCAAATTTTTTTCTCAAAAGCTGTTTTACAATGCAAATCTTGTTGAAAGAAGAATACAAACCCCCATATTTATTCAAATTTCATTAAAGTTTTTTCATTTTGGAACGATAATTCCTTTAACAAGAAAAACGTTTTCATTGTATATTAAAAGAAACTAAGTTTAATTATTAAGAAGCTTTAACTTAAAAAGCTGGAGTTTTTATGAGTAAATCATACCGTTTATCAAGCGGACATAGTAATGTATTAGGTGCTAGCATAGAGCCAGATGGCGTTAACTTTGCTGTATGGTGTCGTAATGCTAGAGTCATGGAACTCTTGCTTTTTAAAGACGTCAACGATAGCGATCCTGATGTTATTGTTCTCGATAAACCTGAATACCGCAGCACATATTATTGGCACGTAAAAGTTTATGGCATTACTCATGGCCAAATTTATGGTTGGCGCATCAAAGAAATTTTGAGACCTGAAACTGGAATGGTTTTTGATCCCCAAAAAGTTCTCTTAGATCCTTATGGAAAAAGAATTCTTTTCCCTGATAACTATAATCGTACTATGGCACGCTACGTCGGCTCGAATGTGTTCTTTTGTGCTAAAAATGCTGTTATTGATATGTCACTTTACGATTGGGAAAGTGATGAAAGGCCAAAGCATCCTTTAAGTACCAATGTTATTTATGAAATGCATGTTTCAGGTTTTACCAAAGATAAAAGTTCCGGTGTAACACCGAAATTACGTGGTACTTATGCTGGGATGATTGAGAAAATCCCATATTTAAAGAGACTTGGGGTTAATGCTGTCGAATTACTTCCAGTTTTCCAATTTGATATTTTTGATGCCCGTCCTGGGAAAAATAACTATTGGGGCTATTGCCCAATGGGATTTTTCGCAATTCATGGGGAATATTCTTCCAATAAAGATATATATGGTCCGATTGATGAATTCCGTGATTTAGTAAAAGCTCTTCACAAGGCTGGAATCGAAGTATTTTTGGATGTGGTTTATAACCATACTTCTGAAGGCGATGCACAAGGTCCGATTTATTGTTTTAAGGGCTTTGATAATGATGCCTACTATATCTTGAATAACCAAGGTCAGTACATGAATTATACTGGCTGTGGTAACACTGTTAACGCTAGCCATCCGATGGTGAAACAGCTTATTAAGGATAGTTTACACTTTTGGGCTCACGAGATGCATATAGATGGCTTCCGCTTCGATTTGGCCTGTGTGCTTTCAAGAGATAGCCATGGCATGCCTCTAAGCGATCCTCCAACAACACTTTCTATCGATGCAGATAGAGAACTTTCTGATGTGAAATTGATTGCTGAACCTTGGGATGCGGGTGGTCTATACCAAGTAGGTAGCATGGCTGGTAGCAAGTGGCGTGAGTGGAATGGCCAATTCCGCGATGATGTACGCCTTTTCTTGCGAGGCGATAACGGCATGGTGCACAAATTTGCTAACCGCCTTATGGGAAGCCCTGATATCTATGTTAACGATTCTACCGATCCTCAAAAGAGTATTAATTTCGTTAGCTGCCATGACGGTTTTACTCTATGGGATTTATTAAGCTATAACAAAAAGCACAATCTCGCTAACGGTGAAGATAATAGAGATGGAAATGACGTTAATTTCAGCAGTAATTATGGCGTTGAAGGTGAGGCTGACGATAAAGAGATCAATGCTTTAAGACTTAGACAAGCCAAGAATTTCATGCTGATAAACCTTGTTTCAAAGGGCACTCCAATGATCCTTATGGGAGATGAGGTTTTGAGAACACAGAAGGGCAATAACAATGCCTATTGCCAAGATAGCGATATTAGCTGGTTTAATTGGAATACTACCCAAGCTCAAAAGGAAATGTATGAATTTACTAAAAAACTTTTAGCATATCGTACTGACCGTGGGGCACATAAAGATGATAGTTATTTTGCAACTCTTCATGATGCTATAAAGAGAAACCAAGTTGTTTGGCATGGTATCAAGCCTTATGAGCCGGATTGGAGTAATTCTTCCCATTCCATAGGGGTAACTGTATTTTCAGATTCAAATAATACTTGGTATTACATGTATGTTAATGCTTGGTGGAATGGGCTTCATATTACGATTCCAAGTGTTCCAGAAAGTACTAATGCACATTGGTATCGCCTTGTAGATACTTCTCTCCCTGCACCGGATGATATTTATGGTCCAAATGATAAGTTGTGTCCGATTGGCCATAATTATTACATTCAACCTCGTTCTATTTTGGTGTTAATTGCTAAGCCAAAATAGTTGAAACTAGGGCGCATGTATACGTAATTATTCTGGATGCATAACGGTGTTTTTGAAAGCACCGTTATTTCCCTAATTTTGCTACTTTTTATGTTACTAGCCAGGATTAGGGATTTTTAAAGAAGGCAGAATTAAAAACTCTGAGTGTGAACGCACATCCGTGTAAACATCCAAAAGCCCACTCACAAATTACTTAA
>CAVGFV010000017.1:0-35101 GCA_963628765.1 Succinimonas sp. | reverse complement strand
GCAGTTTACATTACTAAGACTTTTTCTTAATTTCTTAAAGCCTCAATACTGTCTGTCGAGTGCCCACACAGATTGTCTAAACTGTTTGTAAAAGAACTTGTTGCTCGTACTGAGCAAGTGAACGTGTATTTTAAAGGTTTTTTCATACACGTCAACACTTTTTTTAATTTTTTTCGATTTTTTATCTAAAAAGTCTCTTTTTTACCTAAAAAATCTAAATTTGTGCTTTTATAAAAGTTAAAAACCTAGTTTTACCCCTATATAAGGACCTTGATTTTTGATTTGTGCTTTAGAGCTACCTTTAACTTCTTGCTCTAAATAAAAATAACGCCAACCTACATCAATACCACTAGATAAGATTGTTTCCCCAAACATCCATGATGCACTTACATTAGCATCGTACATAGTTGTTTCATTATTAGGATATTTGGAAAGCAGTAATTCTGCACCAAAACCCAAGCCAGTTCCTGGAAAATCAAATTTAGCACGGCCATAAAGTTCTGGAATGACATCATCAAAATCTCTTTCAGTATTTTGATATTTATATTTCATATCACCTGTCTTCACGCCACCACCTAAATCTAAGGTTACAGGTGTTAACTCTATAAGGCGATAGTATCCCAATACATCGTAATTACTTAATGACGCTTTGATGCCATCTTCTTTTTCCGAATACCAAGTGCCTCGTAATTTAACATTTGGAACAAAAGGTACTTCGTGTGCAATATCAAACCATGATGATATAGAAAGTGAGCTATCGAATTTATGATGACCGATTGCCCAATTATCATTTACATCAGCTTTAAGTTTATTATTCGCATCCCAAAATACGGTTCCAAATTCAAAATCAACTAAAGATGCTGATGCCAGACTACTGCTTAAAAAACCTAGAGCAGCAATAATGGTATTTATACTTTTCATAATCGCCATTCCAAAATATATTTGAAAAACCTAACTAAATATTTTAAACAAAATATAAACACTTTACGAATAAAAAAAGACCTGCAACAAATGCAGGTCTTTTCATTGGGTTTAATCAATTAGAAATATTTTACTTTTGCGAGATGGATAGTTCGCCATTATCATCTAGGTCTACTACCTGCTCTTTATCAGGTGCAATATTTCCTTCCAAAAGTTTTTGCGCTAACGGATTTTCAATTGAATTCTGAACAGCTCTCTTCAAAGGACGTGCACCATATACTGGATCAAAGCCAATATCAGCAATACGTTCTAAGAGGTGATCTGAGAAATCAATGTTGTACCCCGCACTAGCAAGTCTACTCTTCAAGATATTGATCTGAATCTTAGCAATATTCTTGATGTTTTCCTTGTTAAGTGGATGGAACACCACGGTTTCATCAATTCTGTTCAAAAATTCTGGTTTAAATTTCGTTCTCAAAAGCTCTAACAAATCAGATTTAATTTCGTTATAGCTCTTATTGCCAGTCTCCTCTTGGATTATATCTGACCCCAAATTTGAAGTCATGATTATTACTGTGTTCTTAAAATCCACAGTTCTTCCCTGACCATCAGTAAGTCGACCATCATCCAACACCTGAAGCAAAATGTTGAATACATCTGGGTGGGCTTTTTCTATTTCATCAAGAAGAATAACACTGTATGGTCTTCTTCTTACTGCTTCTGTAAGGTAACCACCCTCATCATAGCCTACGTACCCCGGAGGTGCACCAACCAATCTAGACACACTGAATTTTTCCATAAATTCACTCATGTCTATACGAACCATAGCATCAGTTGTATCGAACAAGAATTCAGCCAAGCTCTTACACAATTCAGTCTTACCGACACCAGTTGGTCCCATAAAGAGGAATGATCCAATAGGTCTATGTGGATCGCTTAATCCTGCACGGCTTCTTCTAATTGCGTTAGAGATTGCGTTAACAGCTTCATCCTGGCCAATAACTCTTTCATGAAGATTATTTTCCATGTGAAGAAGTTTTTGGCGTTCACCTTCCAACATCTTTGATACCGGAATACCAGTAGCACGGGATACCACTTCAGCAATTTCAGCATCAGTAACTTTATTACGGAGCAATTTAGGTTGCTGTACATTATCCTTGTTCTTTTCAACATCACTAATTTGCTTTTCGAGAGCTGGTATTGTGCTGTATTGCAGCTCACTCATTCTAGCGAGGTCACCCTTTCTTGCAGCAACATCGTAGTCATGTCTAGCATGATCGAGTTGTTCCTTTAAGTGCTGCACTCCTGACAAGCCAGCCTTTTCAGCTTTCCAAACTTCCTCAAGCTTGTGATATTTGTTTTCCTTCTCCATGATGTCAGCATCTAAGGCTTCAAGTCTTTTAACGCTTGCATCATCCTTTTCCTTTGACAAAGCTTGACGTTCCATCTTTAACTGAATCAGCTTGTGTTCCAAAGAATCCAGTTCTTCTGGCTTAGAATCTATCTGAAGACGGATACTAGCTGCTGCTTCATCAATAAGATCGATAGCCTTATCTGGCAATTGACGATCAGTTATATATCTATTTGAAAGAGTTGCTGCCGCTACAATTGCCGGGTCAGTGATTTGCACATGATGGTGCAATTCATATCTTTCTTTAAGACCACGAAGAATTGCTATAGTGTTCTCTACAGAAGGTTCGCCAACGAATACTTTTTGGAAACGTCTTTCGAGAGCCGCATCCTTTTCAATATATTTACGGTATTCATCAAGTGTAGTTGCGCCCATGCAGTGCAAGTCACCTCTAGCAAGAGCAGGCTTTAACATATTACCTGCATCCATGGAGCCTTCTGTCTTACCAGCATCTACTACGGTATGCAGCTCATCTATAAAGAGGATGACTCGCCCTTCTTCCTTAGCCAAGGCATTGAGTACCGCTTTTAATCTTTCCTCAAATTCACCACGATATTTAGCACCAGCAATCAAAGCGCCCATATCAAGAGATAACACACGTTTATTCTTTAAACCTTCAGGAACTTCGCCTTTAACAATACGTTGTGCTAACCCTTCGCAGATTGCGGTTTTACCAACACCTGGTTCACCGATAAGCACTGGGTTATTCTTGGTTCTTCTTTGAAGAACTTGCATAGTTCTTCTGATTTCATCGTCTCTACCAATAACTGGGTCAAGTTTGCCCTTTTCGGCCAAAGCTGTCATATCAACGGTGTACTTGGTGAGAGCTTGTCTATTACTTTCTGATTCAGCAGAGTTGACATTTTCTCCCCCACGAATCTTTTGAATCGCTGCATCTAACTTTTGAGACGTTACATGGAAATCCTTTAGAATTTTTCCAACTTTGTCGTCGTTTTCAAAACTAGCTTTTACGAAAAATTCTGATGAAATGTAGCTATCTTTGTTATCCTGGGCAAGCTTATCGCATATATTTAAGATTCTTCCTGTATCTGGTGATATTTGAATATTACCACCCGCTCCTTTTACAACTGGAAGTTTATCGATTTCTTCATTTAGCTTTATATTCACAGCTTGGGGATCTGCACCAGCCAATGTTAATAATGGCCTTGTCGTTCCCCCTTCTTGATCAATAAGAGCCGACAAAACATGCACAGGTTCAATAAACTGTTGTTCATGACCAACAACCAGTGATTGAGCATCGGATAGTGCTTCTTGAAATTGATTTGTAAGTCTATCTATTCGCATGATAATCACCTCTAAAAAACTATTTCTTTACACTATTTAAAGTAAGGACAGTAACTGCAATTTCAAGAGATAAGTGAATAAAAATCATACAATTTTTGAATTGATATTTTTTATTTCTATAAATTTTTAAGAAGCAAAAAAGGAAATGTATCGAGAAGGAATATTTTTGTTTTTTGAAGGAGCATTTACTGTGTACCCTTTGTAGCAGAGTAAATGCTCAGTTACTTTGTTGTTTAAGAATTTTTTAATTATAGTTTTACAATAAAACCAGCGCCTCTACCGGTTATCCCATCGCGGCGATAAGAATAAAATTTTTCTTTATCTTTGTACGTTGATAGGTTAGATAAAGTTATTTTAGTGATACCGAGTTTTGCTAATCGAGAAAAGGCTATTCTTGGGAGATCTCCGTAAAATTTGCCGGGATTTTGAGTATCTTCTTTAAAAAATTCTGCAAAATCTGGATTTACTTTCAAAAAAGCCTCGCGAACTTCCGCACCAATCTGAAAGCTGTCAAAATCTATGGCAGGTCCCACCCAAGCACACAGATTCTTAGGATCATTAGGATACTTCAAAACAGTATTTTCAAGAACCCCGTTAAGTAATCCCCGCCATCCCGCATGAGCCACTGCAATCCAAGAGCCATCACTTGACGAAAACAGCACTGGTAAACAATCCGCAGTCATTATCGCTAAGGCTAAATGCTTTTCGGTTGTATACTGCGCATCTGACTTAAGAGGTTTTTGAGAATCTTTAATAGCTGGAAGCACTTCTACAGAATGTGTTTGCTCCATCCAACTGATAGTAGTTTCTTTCGGAAATAAATTCTCTAGAAGGAGATTCCGATTTTTGTGTACTATTTCTTCAGAATCCCCAACATGTAAACCTAAGTTTAGTCCTTCATATGCACCAGTGCTAAATCCCCCAAGCCTCGTAGTATAGAAGGCCTTTATATTTGGTATTCCACTTAAACCATTTACAACTTCAATTTCATTAGCCATTTAATGCATTACCAAACTATGTACTCTGGGTGTTCTTCAGTATCTTTTCTGAGAACAGCTAATAGCTCTTCCATGTCATTAGGGATATTTGATGAAAAACTTAAATGTTCTCCAGTTATCGGATGATCAAATTCAATCATCACCGCATGTAGAGCTTGTCTTGGGAAAGTACTTATAAATTTTGTAAATTCAGGTGATGCGCCAGGAATAATGCGCGCTCTCTTACCGCAATACAAAGCATCGCCAACCAAAGGGTGCTTGATATAAGACATATGAACTCTGATTTGGTGAGTTCTTCCGGTTTCTAGTCTCAATCTTAAGCGGGTATGAGCACGGAATTTTTCCATTACACGATAATGAGTAATAGCTTCTTTTCCTAACCCTTCAGGTTTTACAGCCATCATAAGTCTATTTTGAGAGCTTCTTCCTATAGGTTCATCAACTGTGCCACCCGCCATCATGTTGCCATAAGCAACAGCTTCGTATTCACGAACGACATCGTGCTTAGAGATCATTTTGACTAACTTGTACACAGCTGGAAGTGTTTTAGCTACCACCATAAGACCTGAAGTATCTTTATCCAAACGGTGCACAATACCAGCACGAGGTAATTCACGGCTCTTTGGATAGTAATGCAGGATGCCATTCATTAAAGTTCCTGAATGGCAACCAGCACCAGGGTGTACCACAAGCCCTGCAGGTTTATTAATAACCATCAAATATTCATCTTCATAAACAATATTCAATGGAATATCTTCAGCTTCGAAGTAGTTATCATCTTCTACCTCAGCAATAACTTTAATTTCTTGGCCAACAAGAACAGGAGTTTTTGGCACTAAAACTTTCTCGCCATCAACGCTTACTTGGCCTTTTAATAACCAATTCTTTAATTGGCTACGAGAATAATCAGGGAAAAGCTCAGATAAAGCACGATCTAAGCGAGAACCATGCATTTCTGGGGTAATTTGATCGGTAAGTTCAATTGATTGACTCATGTCGGCTCCCTATAAAATTTTGGGCTATTCTAACATGAAGGCATAAATGATAATTTCACAAATAGTTTTTTTTATTCAAACCAAACATAAATTAAGCACTAAATGTGAAAATAAAGTTTTTTTTGTGTATCATAAACGCATCACATTATGGGGGCATTATGCTGAATTATAAAAAATTAATAAGTTGGCTTATGCCACTATTAGCTCTTGAAATTATTGGCTGCTCTTCAGTAAACAAAGACGTTGTTCCAGATAAAGAACCAGAAGAGCTGTATATGAATGCCTACGAAGCTCTTTCTCAAGAAAATTATGGAAGTGCTCGAGAATACCTTGAAGCTATAGATAGCCGTTATCCTTTTGGACCATATGCACATCAGGTTCAGATGGATCTTATCTATACATACTATAAAGATCGTGAAAATGATTTAGCTATAGCTGAAATTGATAAATTCATTAGACTAAACCCTTCTGACAAAGATATCGATTATGTTCTCTACATGAGAGGACTTGTAAACGTTCAAAAATCCATCGATCGTATGTTAGATTTCGTACATATTGATAGATACGATCGTGATACCAGCTACTTACGCCAAGCATTTACCGACTTTAAAACTTTGATTAACACATATCCTAACAGTCTCTATGTGGCCGATGCCTATGCAAGAATGGTTTATATAAGACATACTCTTGCAAGACATGAATTACAGATAGCAGATTTTTATTACAGGAAAGGTGCCTACCTCTCAAGTGCGAGAAGATGCCAAAATATTCTCCAAGAATTTAAAGATACTGAAGAATTAGAAGACGCTCTAATCTTACTTGAAAAGAATTATCAGAAGTTAAACCTTCCAGATATGGCTGCTAAAATCAAAGAACTTCGTTCAATTAACTTTAGTTGATAGAATATTCGATAACAAAATATTCTTGATAAGAAAGGCGGTAGCTAATTAGCTACCGCCTTTTTAGATTCTAGAAGCCATTCAAAAAGACTTTTTTACTGTAAACAGTTTACTTATTGTCTACAGATTTTAAGATTCCGTTGGGAATAAATACGAGCTTTCCAGTAGTGCTACCAGTTTCCATCATTGAATGCGCTCTCGCTCCGTCTTTTAAGTAAAAACTTTGCGAAATATGAACCTTTAAATCACCATTCTTAAGCATTTCCAAAAGTTTGGTTAGTTCCTCTATGTTTGGTTTTACCACCATTCCTAGCACTTCAGAGGTTAAATTAGTCGCAGCAAGTTTTACTGCCTGATAACTAGCAGTTGGTACAGAGATCATTCTGGATTTCATTTTTAACAACGAAAGAGTATTAATACCGCTTTGACCACCCACTAAATCTAAAACTAAATCAGCTTCACTTTGCCAACGTAAATAAAGTTCATCTTCGTAAGATTCAACTTCATCGGCTCCCAAAGATTTAACAAAATCCACATTTGGTTGTGAACATATAGCTAAAACTCTAGCTCCAGCTTTTTTAGCAAGTTGTACTGCAAGATGTCCAACGCCCCCTGAGGCACCATTGACTACAACAGTTTCCCCGCTTTTTAAATGGCCAACATCAAACAACGCCTGGTATGCAGTAAGTCCTGCCATCGGTAAAGCGCCGGCTTCCATTACGCTTACACCCTTAGGTATTTTAACTAAGTCTGATATTTTAAAGTTATTTTCAGAACTGTAAGCCCCACCAGTCATTGGAAAACCTACAAGACCAGCTACCAAATCACCTTTATGAAATTCGTGACGGCCCTTAACGACTTCGCCCGCCATATCAAAACCAATGGTCCAAGGGAAACGGTCACCTCTAGTTTTAGCCGCAAAGCTCGTTCCCTGACGAATTTTGGTGTCTATTACGTTTATACCAGCAACAAGAACCTTTACTCTAACTTCATCATCCGAAGGAAGAACATCTAAATTATCACTTGAATAAACAAGTTTATTTATTCCGCCATAACCTGAAATTTGAAGTTCTGCCATTATTGTCACCTTTTTGAAGCTTAAAAATCAGCTGTCCCTAGTATAAACAAGAACGAGTACTTTTATTACAAAATTTTAGCGTTTCGTTTATTATTTTTACGAACATTTGTTGATATAACATACAATTAAGAAAGTTAATATCATAAACACAAGAAAAAACAATGAGCGACTTTATTTATAACCCACCAAAAGAACCTTATCTCGATATTATTTACGATGACGATGACATCGTTGTGGTAAATAAGCCTAGCGGTATTCTTAGTGTTCCAGGAAAAGCTGTAGAGCACTACGATAGCATTTTAGCGCGAGTTAGAGAAAAGGCCCCACTTGCACAAGCGGTTCACCGTTTGGATATGGCGACTTCAGGAGTACTTCTTGTTGCCAAAAAAAAAGAAGCCTCAGGTAAAATTGGTAAGCAATTCCAAGAAAGAAAAACAAAAAAAATCTACTATGCTTGGGTAGGTGGTGTTCCTGAAAAAAGTGAAGGCGTAATCAATTTACCACTTCGTACCGACATTGATAATCGTCCTTATCAAATTGTTGATTGGAAAAATGGTCGTGAAGCTATTACTCAATATATAGTTATGTATAGCGCCCCTGTAAAAAACATTAGTTTTATACGTTTACACCCTATGACGGGGCGCTCTCATCAGCTGAGGGTACACTTGAAGGAAATTGGGCACCCTATTTTAGGTGACGAGCTCTATGCTACTCCGGAAATCAGAAGCATGGCTCCGCACCTTTATCTTCACGCATGGGAGCTAAATGTCTGCCATCCTAGATCCATGCAAAAAATGAAATTTGTTGCCCCACCACCATTTGATGTTCCAGTACCGTTATATTAAATTGGGATTAGAAAAATGACTAAGCATTTCACCTTTGCAATAATCTACGATTTTGATGGCACTTTAAGCCCTCAAAACATGCAAGAATACAGCTTTATTCCTAAGCTCCAGATTGAAGCCCAAGAATTTTGGGAAAAATCCCAAAAATTAGAAAAGGAAAATTTTTGCGATCCTACCCTTGCCTATATGTACACCACCCTCAATGAAGCTAAAAAGCACGATATCGCTATTAGGAAGCAAAACTTTATTGATTGTGGTAAAGAGATAAATTTTTTTCCTGGTGTAGAGGAATGGTTTAATAGAATTAATGCTTATAGCCGGGAATTAGGTATTAACATCGAACACTACATTATTTCCTCAGGCTTAATCGAAATGATTCAAGGCTCTGGAATTGCACAAAATTTCAAAAAAATCTTTGCCTCGGCTTTTATGTATGATGTTAATGGCTTGGCTTGCTGGCCTGCTCGTGCCATCAACTACACCACCAAGACCCAATATTTATTTCGCATAAATAAAGGCACTCTTGATGAAAGCGACAACCGGTTAATAAACACCTATATTCCTGATAACGAACGCCCAATACCATTCACAAACATGTTGTATATCGGCGATGGACTCACAGATATCCCTTGCTTTAGATTAATGAAAAATCTCGGTGGTTACAGCATTGCAGTCTTTAATAAAACTAAAAATGAGACTATAAAGAGAATCGCTCTAGATGGCGATCGAGTATCCATGATTTTTAATGCCGACTATAGAACTAATTCCAAACTCGATAATGCTGTGAAAATAATACTGAGAAAAGTTCAGTTAGAGCATGAATTAGGATTGATTAAAAAACAGGTTAAAGCGGATTTTGAAAAATAACATGACCATTAAAATTTTTAGTCCTGAACAGCAAACAGTTCACCCTAAGATTGAATTTCCGGAGTTCTCATTCCCATATATTTGGGATAAAGAGTCCTATGTAACTCAAGAAGACTTAGCTAAAAAAGCTCAAGGGTATGACATCGTAGTTATTAACAAGCTTCATATAACAGAACGGGAACTCTCAGAACTTCCTAACCTAAAAATGGTTGCTATGCTCGCTACAGGTTACAACAACATTGATGTTGATGCTTGTAGGAGACACCACGTTGCTCTTGCAAACATTCAAGGCTATGGCACGGAATCAGTGGCCGAACACGCTATGGGGTTAATACTTAGCGTTGCTAAAAATCTCAATCGTTACAATGATCTCGTTAAAAACAAAAGCTGGTCTAATAGTGGCAACTTTTGTTTAATGTATTACCCACTATTTGATTTAAAAGGAAAGAAACTTTTAATTATCGGGAACGGAGCCATTGGAAAACGTCTTTCAGAAATCGCTGCAAAAGGTTTCGGCATGGAAATCTTATTAAGTGCGAGAAAGAATGCGAAAGTTATTCCTGAGGGGCGCGTGGATTTCTATGAAGGCTTAAAACTTGCCGACGTCATCAGTGTTAACTGCCCTTTAAATACCGAAACATTAAACCTCATTTCAAATGAAGAATTTGCAGTAATGAAAAAGGATGCCTTGATCATCAATACTGCAAGAGGGGGAATAATCAACGAAGAAGCTCTCGCTCACGCACTTACGAATGACTTAATTGCAGGGGCTGCCACCGATACGGTTTCTAAAGAACCTATTCCTAAAGAAAGTCCCCTACTCCCATTACTAAACACCAAGAACCTTATTATTACTCCTCACTGTGCTTGGCTTTCTGATATCGCCATAAAGAACATTGGTATTGAGTTTGTTAAAAATATAGAAGCCTTTGTTAAAGGGGAACGAAGAAACAGGATTGATTAATCCTCTTCCCAAAAAATAAGGAGCCCAAAGCTCCTTATTTTCTTTTACTTATAGTTAGAAAAAACTACTTAGGCTTCCTTATGTTCGAGTTGTTGCTTTAACAAATCATAAGCCTGCTGAATAGTTTGTGCCTTCTCTGTATAAACCTTGATCATTTCTGGAGACAAGCCCTGGGAGGCTAAACGATCCGGGTGATACTTACGCATCAAACGATGATAAGCCTTCTTAACTTCATCGAAGCTTGAGTTCTCTGGAACACCAATAACCTTATAAGCGTTTGCAATATCATCATGCGGAACATAGGATCTGGCTCTAGAGTTATAGCTACCGTCACCATATGATCCATAGTTAGCACTACCAGCTGACTTAAAGAAGTTTTGGAACTGATAGATAGCCTGAGCTTCACGAACCATGCGCTCCATTAAATACACTGGCATTTTTAAGCCTGTGGTAACAGTTGCTAATCTTGAATAACAACCGGATTGGATAGCACCACCAGAAAAGATCACGCCTATTAAAAAATCCACTAAACGGTGTTTAAAAACTTTACTGTTGTGCACAGCCTGTACTATTTCGGTACAAGTAGCCGCAGGATCAAAGTTATCTTGTTTACCGATATTGAATTCTTCAATTAGAAGTTTTCTATAATTGGAATCAGAGGTTATTAAATCAAGATATTTGGTTACCTTGGCAATTTGTTCCTCATTGACTCTACCTTCACCGCGAGCAACATAACCAGCTAACCTAAAGGTACCCATGTTTAACTTCTCGGTTTCGGTAGCAGTAAGCTTACGAGGACCAAACCAAGGGTTATATTGTCTATCTAGCTGATAGGTCTTTACAAAAATTAATACAAAAATTGGTATGGCAAAAAGTAAAGCTATAGGAGCTAGCAAGAAGAACCATGAAAATAATATTGTTAAAATGCACCAAAGGATGCCAATTATAAGCACGCCACCGAGAATTCTAAATCCATGGCCTAACACCCATCTAATAGATTCAGGCATTTTGTCTCCTTATTAAACTGATTGATTGCGTAGTCTAGAATCAAGATCTCTTAAACGTTCTGGAGTTCCAACATCGCACCAATATGCAGACGAAAGCTTCCCTTTTATTTTGCCATTTTTAATCCATTCATTGAAAGCAATTCTTAATGGGCTACGTTCATCAGGGTATTTGGCAAAACATTCTGGGCGATAAAGAGCTACACCACTAAAGGTATATCCTTTACCATTATTTGTTTTGGCTAAAACGTGTCCATCACTTGATAAAGCAAAATCACCCTCTGGATGATGTGCAGGATTAGGCACTAAATACATATAACAAAAAGCATCAGCAAGATCGGCTTTCATGGCTTCGGCATAATCTATTTCTGAAAAAACATCACCATTAACAATCAATAAAGGTTCTGTTCCTAAAAGATGTAGAGCGTGTCTTATGCCACCTAAGGTTTCTAAACCACCTGGCCCTTCAGGAGAATAATCTATCTTCACGCCGTATTTAGAGCCATCACCTAAGTAAGCGGCGATTTTTTCACCCAACCACGCGTAATTGATTACTATATGATCGATACCGGCTTTACGGAGCTTTTCAATATGGTAAACCAATAAAGGTTTTTCATTAACTTCAAGAAGTGGTTTAGGAGTAACATCTGTCAAAGGTCGCATTCTTTCGCCACGACCTGCAGCTAAGATCATTGCTGTTGGCATTCTAATCATTCTCCTGGAATAAAGAGCTTAATTCATTTAATTCCGCATATTTGTTAGAAGTCTCTTTTATATAATCGATTACTAGCGGAATATCACCAAGATAGCCAGGCTTATTATCTCTTAAGAATAATCTTCTAAAAATACCGACACATTTAACATGGCGTTGCAAGGCTGCATAATCAAGCCATTTAGTAAATTTTTCTAAAGAAACATTTGTAATAATGCCTTTGGCGGTATATCCCTTCCAGGCTCTTTCAATACATTTCTTGATAAGCTCTTTTGGCAAGCGAAAATAGCAATCCTTTAGTAAAGAAGCCAAGTCATAGGTTAAAGGTCCTTTTACCATGTCTTGAAAATCTACTACTGATAAGTTGCCATCTTTATACATAATATTTCTACTATGATAATCACGATGTACTGCTATCTGCGGCATATCTAGGTCATTTTGGAGCCATAAATTTTCACATGATTCGAAAATTTCTTTTGGTTTACCTGATAAAACCTGACCGCGAGTTTTTTCAAAATACCATTCTCGGCAAATATTATCTTCTCTTAAGATAAATGCTTGGTCATACACCGGTAAAGCATCGGTCGGAACATCGGAAAACTTAATCAGTAAATCTACTGCCTGAAAATATAGGTTTTCCATATTGTCTGAATTACGAATTTTCGCAAAGGTTTCGTTACCTAAATCAGAAACTAATAAAACCCCCTTTTCAAGATCATATTTTTTTACAACAGGTGCCGAGATTCCATATTTATTAAGTAAATTACTTAGATTAATAAATTCGACATTTTTTTCAGTTGCTGGTGGAGCATCCATTAATATCCCTTGCTTTGCACGGTAAAATTTTCTAAAAGATGCATCACCACTAACCATGGTAATCGCCTCGGAATCACTTGGATAAGAAGCGCGATACCATTTTTCAAGTTCAATAAATCTATCGTTCATATAGTCAATTTACTTTTTTCTAAACATCAAATCCCATACACCATGTCCAAGGCGCTGACCTCTTGATTCAAACTTCGTTAAAGGTCTAAAGTCTGGACGCTCTACATAGGTGCCATCAGGAGAGAGATTTTCAATTCTGTTATCTTGAGACTGGACCTCTAACATCTGCTCTGCATACGCTTCCCAATCAGTGGCCATATGAATTATTCCACCTTTGATTAGTTTAGGCATTATGAGATCCATAAAATCCTGTTTTACTAAGCGTCTCTTATTATGCTTAGCCTTATGCCAAGGATCTGGGAAATATAGCTGCAAACGTGCCACACTTTCATTAGGGATCATGTTTGTTAACACATCAACCGCATCATAGTGAATCACACGTAAGTTGGTTATCCTTTCTTCATTGATCCCCATTAAACAAGCACCTATGCCAGGAGTATGCACTTCAATGCCGATAAAATCCATTTCTGGGGCATTTTTGGCCATCTCTACTAAAGACTTTCCCATGCCAAAACCAATTTCCACAACTAAAGGTGCTTTTCTACCAAAAATTTTTTCTGGTGAAATAAAAGTATCTTGATAATCTATGCCATATAAAGGCCAGTAATTTCCCAAAGCATGTTCTTGACCTGGAGTTAAACGACCTTCACGAATAACAAAGCTTCTAATTCTGCGATTTTTAAGATCAGTCTCGTAATCTACTGTTGAAAGATGATGTCTAACATAGGATCCATTTTCATCTAACTCACGAACAACGTGTGGGGCTTTTCCGAGCTCGGTATTTTCTATAGTGCTTTTTGTTTCTTCAGACATGATTACCAACAATTAATTATTAAAAAAGGCTCTATCCCTATTGATAGGAATAAAGCCTATATATGCATAAGGTTATACTTAAATAAGTCCAAGTTCCTGCATAGCAGAACGAATTTCTGCCTTAGTTTCCTGGCTTAATGGAGTTATAGGTAAACGGCATTCTTCGGTGCAGAGACCTAAAAGAGAGCACGCATATTTTGCTCCTGCAGGAGATGGTTCTTTAAACATCAACTTATTTAATACAGTGAGGCGATCTTGTTTAGCTCTTGCTTCATTGTACTTACCAGCAGCACATAGTTCCTGTACTTCATGGGTAAGTTTTGGAGCAACGTTAGCAGTTACAGAAATAACACCTGTACCACCTGCAACGTCGTAACTTACAGCTGTAGCATCTTCACCAGAAAGCCAAATAAAATCAGATCTCTTAACCTTCAATCTTTCAATCCAAGGTCTAGCAAGATCTCCAGTGGCATCTTTTATACCAATGATTCTTGGGAGTTCTGCTAACTTTGCAACAGTATCTGGCTGAATATTAACTACAGCACGACCAGGTACATTGTAAAGAATGATTGGGATATTAGTTGCATCATGCACCATCTTGAAGTGAGCATATAAGCCATCTTGGTTTGGACGGTTGTAATATCCTGCAATATGTAAAGTAGCGTCAGCACCAAATCTTTCAGCAGCTTTGGTATATTCAATTGCTTCAACAGGATTGTTTGAACCTGCACCAGCAATTATTGCGCATTTGCCTTTTGCAACTTCTGCTGTAATTTCAATAACACGAAAGTGTTCATCATGTGTAAGAGTTGGGCATTCTCCAGTAGTACCAACTGGAACAATACCGTCTGTACCCTGTTCAACATGCCAGGCAACAATCTTACGGAGAGCTTCTTCATCCAGTTTACCATCCCTGAATGGTGTAATCAGGGCAACGATTGAACCATGGATCATTATTATTTTCCTTACCATTTTACGGTTAAAAATGCTGATTCATTATAACGTATAAAAGGGGACAAAATAGCCCCCTCTTTAAAGTAATTCAAAAATTACTTATTTTTGTTAGGACGAAGTGTTGGGAACAAAATTACGTCACGAATAGTATGGCTATTTGTAAATAACATTACTAAACGATCGATACCGATTCCTTCACCAGCTGTTGGTGGTAAACCATGTTCAAGAGCTGTAATAAAGTCGCCATCGTAATACATTGCTTCATCATCGCCGGCATTCTTTTGTTCAACCTGAGCACGGAATCTTGCTGCCTGATCTTCTGCATCATTCAACTCAGAGAATGCATTACCAAGTTCACGGCCTGCAATATAGAATTCGAAACGATCAGTGAAATTAGGATCCTTATCATTTCTTCTTGCAAGTGGTGAAATTTCGAATGGATAATGAGTAATAAAGGTTGGGTGAATTAACTTGTCTTCAACAGTTTCTTCAAAGATTGCAGCAACTAAATGACCTAGCTTCCAAGAACTTAAAATCTCAACGTGAAGTTTTTCGGCAATCGCATGAGCTTTATCGAAATCTTCAAGATCTTCAGGCTTAATCCAATTGTTGTATTTTAATATTGCTTCTTTCATGGTTAAGCGATCAAATGGCTTACCAAAATCAATATCAAAACCTTCTTCGCCATCTTTAGCGTAATGAACTAATGTATCACCTAAAACTTTTTGAGCTAAGGTCTTGAGCATATCTTCAGTAAAATCGATAAGATCGTTGAAATCATGATATGCCATGTAGAATTCCATCATGGTGAATTCAGGATTATGACGAACGTCGATACCTTCATTTCTGAAGTTTCTGTTGATTTCGAATACACGTTCAAAGCCACCTACAACCAATCTCTTCAAGAATAGCTCTGGAGCTATACGAAGATACATATCCATATCTAAAGCATTGTGGTGGGTAATAAATGGACGAGCAGATGCACCACCAGGAATGGTCTGCATCATTGGAGTCTCAACTTCCATGAACAAATGGTCAGTCATGTACTGACGAATAGCCTGGATTAATTTTGATCTAATTAAGAATGTACGACGAGACTTTTCGTTAGCAATAAGGTCGAGGTAACGCTGACGGCAACGTGCTTCTTGGTCTACTAAGCCTTTGAATTTTTCAGGAAGTGGACGAAGAGCCTTAGTAAGAAGACGAATTTGAGTCAAATGAACGGTTAATTCACCAGTCTTGGTTTTAAATACAAAGCCTTCTGCACCAACAATATCACCCAAATCAAGCTTTTTGAATACATCTTGATAAACGCCTTCTGGAAGATCATCACGTGAAGCGTACACCTGAATACGGCCACCCATATCTTGGATGCTACCAAAGGAAGCTTTACCCATAATACGACGAGCAACTAAACGTCCTGCTACTTTTACAGGCTGCTTTTCGGCTATAAGGGTATCGGAATCTACATTGTCATATAATTCATGAATTTGGGAAGAAATATGATCTCTTCTAAAGTCATTAGGAAATGCATTACCTTGTGCACGTAAAGCTTCAAGCTTATCGTGGCGTGCCTTTAGTTCGTTATTTAAATCGTTTTCCTGTTCCTGATTTTCCATAGTCTAATCCAAAATATAAAAAAATTTCTAGAGTCCTGCTTTCAGGCTCTCTTCAATAAAACCTTTAAGATCGCCATTCAATACTGATTGAGTATCGCTAACTTCATAATTAGTACGAAGATCCTTGATACGGCTATCGTCTAAGACATAAGAGCGAATCTGGCTACCCCAACCTATATCAGCCTTAGAATCTTCTAAAGCCTGTTTCTCTTGTTGCTTCTTTCTAAGTTCCAATTCATAGAGCTTGGCACGAAGTTGTTTCATGGCTTGATCACGATTTTGGAACTGTGAACGTTCGTTCTGACAAGTTACAACTGTATTTGTTGGTATATGTGTAATTCTTACTGCTGAATCTGTTTTGTTAATGTGCTGACCACCTGCACCAGATGATCTAAACACATCAATTCTCAAGTCAGCAGGATTGATTTCGATATCAATTTTTTCATCAACGTCTGGGTACACGAAAGCCGAACAGAAAGATGTGTGGCGACGATTTCCAGAATCGAATGGTGATTTTCTTACCAAGCGATGTACACCAGTTTCGGTACGGAACCAACCGTAAGCATATGGTCCTGAAAACTTGATGGTTACCGATTTAATACCAGCAACTTCACCTTCTGATAATTCTATGATTTCACTCTTAAAACCATTTTTTTCTGCAAACTTGAGGTACATACGCATAACCATGCTTGCCCAATCTTGAGCTTCTGTACCACCAGAGCCTGATTGAATATCCATGTAGCAATCAGAATTATCATGTTCCCCAGAAAACATTCTTTGGAACTCAAGATGACCTAGTTTTTCATCCAAGGCAACCATTTCTTTTTCTGCTTCATCATAAGTTGCTTGAGCTTCTTCTGGATTTTCTTCTTCGCGAGTCATGGAAATCAAATCTTCTGTATCTTGAATTCCAGTATCGATCTCTTTAAATGTATTTATCCACTCTTCAAGGCTTATTTTTTCTTTACTGAGATTTTGGAATTTTTCTCTATCATTCCAAACTGACGGTTCTGCCAAAAGACCGTTTACTTCTTCAAGCCTTTCAGATTTGCTATCGAGGTCAAAGATACCCCCTGAGAACATCCGCACGTTCTCTTATACTCACAAGACGATTTTCCTGTGCAGATATTTCCAACATTATGCTATTCCCACAAAATTAAAGATAAAAACTAGCGCCACTTATTATATTTATCCACAATCATCAGTGCCACACTTGAATCTCATCAAAAAGGCACAAACAAGAAAATCCTGCTTTCTTATGATTCTTTATTTTTAGTAGTAATAAAGCTTCCATCACCACCAGGCACTCTAAAATTTACATTAGAGCTACTTGTTATTTATATTTAAAAACAAGGATTGTGGTTATTCATCCTCAAATTAAATCAAAATAAGGTCTTTAGGTACCAGCTTTAATTTTTCTACCCTTATATAACTACCATTCATTCAATAGTATGTTTTCTATCTAGATAACTATATAAAGTGGTCTATATTCCACAGAAAAGACTGTAGATCCCGCCCTAATTATATAACATTTTCGTGCCTTAAATCACATCATTACTTATTATGTTGGCAAACTAATCTTTCTTATCCTAAGAGAAAGACTTTACTTTGTAGAGTGATTATTAAGGTATAATATGCGCAAAAATTTTGTCTCAGCATTTAAGGACACTGTATGTTAAGCGATGACATTTCCAATTCAGTAAAAATTGCATTAAGCGAAGATCTCGGTGGGGAAATAGATCCTAAAAACGATCTTACAGCGCAGCTTATACCTGCTGATCACGTAAATCATGCACATGTAATCACTCGCGAAGCTGGTATTTTTTGCGGTAAAGCTTGGGTTGAAGAAGTTTATCATCAACTCGGTGATAAAGTCGCAATACATTGGAATGTAAAAGACGGCGATGAAGTAACACCAGGTGAAGAGTTATTTTCATTAGATGGTAACGCAAGAATAATGCTTACCGCTGAAAGAACCACATTGAATTTCGTACAAACCTTATCAGGTGTTGCAACAACAGTTTCTCAATATGTAAAAGAAATTCAAGGAACAAATTGCACCCTTTTAGACACTAGAAAAACCATTCCTGGCTTGCGTACCGCTCTTAAGTATGCAGTTGTTGCTGGTGGTGGTCATAACCATAGAATGGGCTTATTCGATGCTTATCTTATTAAAGAAAACCATATTATGGCCTGTGGCGGAATTAAAGAAGCTGTAGAAACAGCAAGAAAATTAACTCCAGGTAAAATGGTTGAAGTTGAAGTTGAAGGCATTGAAGAATTAAAAAAAGCTTTGGCTGCCAAGGCTGATATTATTATGCTTGATAACTTCGATTTACCAAATATGGAAGAAGCTGTAAAGGTGAATGCTGGTCAGGCTAAACTTGAAATATCTGGTAATGTAAATCTTTCAACCATTAGAAGATATGCCGAAACTGGCGTAGATTTTATTTCTGTTGGTGCAATTACTAAAAATGTCAAAGCCATGGATCTTTCTATGAGAGTAGAACTCTAATTAGATCTCTAAAAAGATAATAAAAAATCGGCTTTTGCCGATTTTTTTTATTTATACTCCACACCTACTGATATTGTGCTCAAAAATCGGTATTTAAAATCCAATTAAGCGGTGTAATCCTTTTAATATTGGGATTATTGACAATTCAAAAATTGTCTAAATTGCATCAACAAGTATTCTATTTAACAAAAAGCTCATTTAATTTATGCAGTTTCATAAAAATTCAAATGTGATAAAAACGAAAATTTAAAAATGCTAACCATGCATAGTATTCCAAACTACAATATAATTACAAAATTGTAGATATTTGGCGAACTCCAATTGACTTCATATGGGAGTAGTCAGGAAGGTAGAAGAGATTCTTGTTTTACTAAATTTACAAGAAACTAAATAATTGTAAAGTAGGTTGTAATATGTTCTTCAAAGTCGTTTTTTACATAATCGGGATTCTAGTTCTAATAGCCACACTTGGTGAAACAAATTACAACGCATCTCTTTATGAAAAATCTGACAATGCTATAGAGTTCATTTTCCCAAGATGGGACTGGGGTCATCCTTGGTTCTATATATTCATGGATTCAAATGGTCTTGTTTTAGATGCTCCTGATGATATTGAATATCGTTTTTTCAAGTCTAAGTACGACAATATCTTAAAAGAAAAAGAATTAACCTGCTCTCAAGAAGGCACCGAAAGCGAAAAATGTATTGCCGCTGAAGATGCTGTTGAAGATGCGAAGACAAAGTTAGAAGATGCTGATGATAAACTCAAAGACCTCATCGAAGAAAAAGAAGAAAAAGGTGAAGAAGTAAGAATGTCTCATAAGTATGAGCCATTGAAACTTGATGTTTAAGCACCAAAAATAATTAATAGTTACTTTAAAAGAGCAAGGATTAAAATTTTTCCTTGCTCTTTTTGTTTCTAGAGGGGGCTTTGTTAGCATACCTTTTGACTTATTGCCTCAATTGTATTTACAGAAATAAGATAATCTGTAAAGATAACTAAACTCTCCTTAACCACTTAATTTCCCACAACTATCTCATTGCTACTGTATTGCAAATCTCATAAAAACGCTTATACTTTAAAGCGGTTTTCTACTGCTGTAGAAAAGTAACTTAGCGGTGATTTATAAATTATATAAACAGAAAAACATCTCATCTTTACTAGCTTACTAAGCTGTTCTGAAAGGTAATATGTACTTTATAAATATGCTATAGTTAAAAATTAACGTAGGGGTGATGTGAACGCACCCGTAAGAATAATGGTTAGATAAGCAATCTAATAGATGCTTAGATACCAAACTTCTTAAAAATAATCGAATGAATTTACGAACCTCGTAATCCTTCGATGTTAGTTGTCTAGTTCACTAAGTTCTATATATATAGATATATCCACTGATATCTTATGTTTTAGGTTTCACCATGAAAGAATATATTCAAAACCTTCTTGCCAATATCGTTTCAGAATTAAAGGAACAAAACGTTTTACCTGCTGAAACCCAAGTACGCATTATGGTAGAAAATGCGAAAGATAAAGCTCATGGTGACTATGCAACCAATATCGCAATGTTACTTGCACGTCCACTCAAAATGAAACCAGTTGATATTGCCAACATGATTGTCAGCAAGATACCTGCAGATGACCATATTGCAAAGACTGAAGTTGCAGGTCCTGGATTCATAAATTTCTTTGCTAATAGCGATTTCTTAGCTAAGAAAGCTAACATCATGCTCAAAGATCCAAAACTCGGCGTGAAATCTAACAAGAAACCTGAAACAGTAGTAATTGACTATTCTTCTCCTAACGTTGCAAAAGAAATGGCTGTTCACCATATTCGTTCTACCGTAATAGGCGATTCTGTAGTTAGAATCCTAGAATTTTTAGGAAATAAGGTTGTTCGCGCCAACCACATCGGCGACTGGGGCACACAATTCGGTATGTTAATTGCGTGTCTTGAAAAGAAAGAAAATGAAAATGCTAGTGCTCTAGAATTATCTGATTTAGAAGCTTTCTATAGAGAAGCGAAGAAGTATTACGACGAAGATCCAAGTTTTGCTGAAAAGGCTAGAGGATACGTGGTTAAGCTTCAAAGTGGTGACGAATATTGCCGCACCATGTGGAAAAAGTTAGTAAAAATTACCATGGATCAAAACCAGGATATTTATAACCGCCTCAACATCTCTCTTACAGAAAAAGACGTAATGGGAGAAAGCCTGTATAACCCAATGCTAAAGCCTATTGTTGATGACTTAATCCAAAAGAAACTCGCGGTAAAAGACGAGGGGGCTATGGTAGTTTATTTAGATAGCTTCAAGGATAAGGATGGCAAACCTCGTGGAGTAATTGTACAGAAGCAGGATGGTGGTTACTTATACACCACTACTGATATTGCTTGTACTAAATACCGTGTTGAACACTTTGGTGCTAACAGAATTATTGTTTTTGCAGATTCAAGACAACACGAACATCTTCTCATGGCTTGGGACATCGCTAAACTAGCTGGTTACCTACCAGATAATGTTTCTGTAGAACATGCTTCATTTGGCATGATGCTCGGTAAAGATGGAAAACCATTTAAAACAAGAACTGGTGGCACTGTAAAACTAAAAGATCTCTTAAACGAAGCTGAAAAACGTGCTCAAGAATTGATGGCTGAACGTAATTCAGACCTTTCTCCTGAAGAAAAGGAAAAGGTTATTCATGAAATTGCGATGGGTGCTGTTAAATACGCTGACCTTTCCAAAAATAGAACCACGGACTACATCTTTGATTGGGACAATATGTTGACCTTTGAAGGTAATACTTCTCCATATCTTCAATATGCGTACAGCCGTGTAAGATCAATATTTAAAAAGGCAAATACCGAACCAGGTAAAATTATAATTACCAATGGTGATGAAGAAGCTTTGATTCAAAAGTTCTTAAAATTCAATGAAACAGTAAATTCTGCAGCAGAGAAGGCTATACCACATCTCATCTGCACATATTTGTATGAATTGTCTGGTCTCTTCATGCGTTTTTATGAATCTTGCCCAATCAACAAGGATGACATTCCTATGGAAGTAAAACAAAGTCGTCTTGCTATTGCAAAGGGAACAGCAGATATTCTTGAAACTGGGCTTGGTCTCTTAGGCATCAAGGTTTTGGATAGAATGTAATGGTAGCTGCAGTAAGAAAAACACGTCGTAACTCTCCCAAAAAACCTCAAAGCGTTTTATCACGTAATAAAATGCTATGGGCTATTTTGGTTATAGTGCTTATTGTAATAATTGGAAGTTTGATTGGACTCGTTAAATTAAAGAACAATCAAGCTGCCCAAAAAGAGAGTGTTAAAAAAGAGCAAGTCGTTGAAAAGCCAGTGCCTCCCAAGGCTAACTATTCTTACACGCAGCTTCTAGAAAATAAAAAGATAGATACTGGCTCAGGGATTGTTAACGATCGTAATTATGAAGCAGAACGTCAAGCTCAAGATGCTGCTTATTACAAGCGTATAGCTGAAAAACGTCAGAAGATTGCAGAAGAAAAAGCTAGAAAAGAGCAATTACGTGAATTGCAGTTGGAAAAAGCACGCTTAGCAAAAGAGCGCGCTAGACTCGAGAAGGAACGTAAGGCGCAGGCTGCCGTAGCCAACAAGGCTACCCAAAGTGGTAACAGCCAAACTTCTGAGATGATCGTTTCTAAAGCTGGAAACGAAGTCATTGTTCTAAATGATAAACGTGAAGCCAATAAAGTTTACCTCTATTGCACATCTAATTTCAGAACTGAAAAAGAAGCTGAAGCTGAAAAAGCACGACTTGCTCTTTTAGGTTTCCAATCTTTTGTTTATCGAAAGAAGATGGGTGGTAGCTTCGTATATTCCTTAGCAGTTGGACCTTACGATAAGGCTAACAAAGCAGCTACAACCAAAAAGTTTGCTACAACCACAGGACGTAGCTGTTCTTAAGTATTTTCCTCTCTTAGCTTATATAGGGTTTTCTAAGAGAGGAAAAATTCACTCTATCATTTTAGAAAAATACATTGCCTTATAGCGTATTCGCAAGGCTTGGTTAGGCACCGATAAAGTTGTACTTAACTCTCTTGGTTGGTCTTGTTAATAACTCATATGCGATTGTAGGCACTTTAGATGCAACAAGCTCTACAGGTAATCCCTTACCCCATAAAATAGCCTGATCGCCTGGTTTGACAGTAAAATCCCCAATATCGACAAACATCATATCCATACAAACATGACCAACAGTTTTAACCATTTTGCCATTTAATAAAACTGGTGAACCATTTGGCATCATGCGTGGATAACCATCTGCATAACCAACGCCGAGGATAGCAATTCTTGTAGCCTTTTCACAGACCCAAGAAGCGCCATATCCTACTGTGTCGCCTGGTTGTAGCTCCCTTACTGAAGTTACCACTGTTTTTAAAGTCATAACAGGCTCTAAATCAAAATCACTCCCTAACTTATTATTAGTTGGGGATACACCATACTGAATAATACCAGGACGTACCCATTCGGTATGGGTATCTTCGTGATAGAGACAACCTGCAGAATTTGCTAAACACAAAGGACCTTCAGCATACTTACTGAATCTTTTAAACGCTTCCTTTTGTTTTTCGTTATAAGAGAATACAGCTTCTTCATCAGCACATGACAAATGAGACATCATGCCGACAGGATGAACAACAAAAGACCAGGATTTTATTCTTTCCATTGCATCCGCTATTTCATTCTCATTAAAGCCAAGACGTTGCATTCCTATATTAACTTGGCACCAAACTTTGAAAGTGTAATTAGGATGGCTCGCTGCAAATTTTTCAAGCATTTGCATGCAAGGATAGCTATGAATGGTAAAACTAAGATCATACTTATGGCAAAGTTCCAAATCATCGCTGAAGGCTACACCTCCGAGCAATATAATTGGTTTAGTAATACCAGCATCTCTTAATTCGATGCCTTCTTCAACGCGGGCTACCGCATAAGCCTTAACATATTCATCCATGGCTTTTGAGCATTCAACACTACCGTGTCCATAAGCATTAGCCTTTACGACAGCAATAATTTTACTTTTCGGTACATGAGTTTTAATAACCTTCATATTATGCTTTAGGGCAGATAAATCTATATCCAAAGCTACCGTTTCCATTTAAAATTCCTTACAAAACTACTTATGATTATTGCTGTTTTTATTTAATAAAAATTATCTATTATTGATTTTGTGCCATATCAGGAGGAGGCGCTACATTGGCGCTCAGATCTAAGGTTTCAAATCTAGAAAATTCATGCCGAAAAACCATTGGAACTGTCCCAATAGGTCCGTTACGTTGTTTTCCAATAATTATTTCGGCTTTACCTTTTAAAGAAGCATCATTCTTAGTATCTTCATCCATTTCTGGACGATGAATAAACATAATAACGTCTGCATCCTGTTCGATAGCACCTGATTCTCTAAGATCTGAGTTACCAGGTCTCTTATCTCTTCTTCCTGCAACACCACGATTAAGCTGAGCCATTGCTAAAACAGGTACGTCTAACTCTCTAGCGAGCTTTTTAAGGCTCTTTGAACACTCGGCTACCTCTTGGGTACGTGAACTAGCATCGTAGCCTGGAATATGCATATATTGAAGATAGTCCACCATAATCATGCTTAGACCGCCCTTTTCTTGCTGTAGCCTACGTGCACGTGCACGAATATCAGCAGGAGTTAAGCTTTGTGTATCATCAATATAGATACAATCCTTCTTCGTGGATGTTAGTGTTCCTACAACACCTATTATTCTTGACCAATCATCGGCATCCAAAGTTGAATTTCTTATGCGGGTTTGATCTACTAAGGCCATGGCTGCTAGAAGTCTTGCCGCAATCTGATCTGCCGGCATTTCCAAAGAAAAGACTAATACAGGCAAATGCACGTCAGGATTCATGGCTACATTTTGTACAAGGTTCATACCAAAAGTTGTTTTACCAACACCTGGTCTTGCACCGATAACAATAAGATCACTTTTATGAAAACCTGATAAATACTTATCTAAATATTTATATCCCGAGCTAATACCTGTTATGCCTTTGATATTATTCGCCTGATTTTGTTGAATGGTATCAACTAAATTCAAGGCCACATTACTCATTGAAACAGGGCCACCACCCTTTCTTAATGAGCTTTCGGCAATTTTAAAGATTTTTTCTTCAGCAGTATCTAGGATTTCACATATAGAACGCCCTTGAGGAGCATAAACATTTTCTTCGATATCATGACAAGCTTTTAAAAGAGCACGTGATCTTGCCTTATTAACTATTGTTCTTGCATAGAATATCGTGTCAACAGTTGCTGGTAAGGTACTGCTGATTTGCATAAGGTAGCTTTGTCCACCGATTTCATCTAATCTCTGGATATTGTTTAGTTCTTCTTGCAGGGATAATAGATCAATGCTTTGATGGGCATTATCAAGACTGAGCATAGCCTCATAAATAAATCTATGTCTACGCTCGTAAAAATCTTCAGGGCTAACTATATGCGATATAGAATCGAACTTGATAGGATCTAACATGATGCTACCAAGTAGTGCCTGTTCAGCTTCAAATGAAAATGGAGGTACACGCCCTTCTACAGGAATATTCTTATATAGATTGTTTTCCTTATTGGCGTTATAACTTGTAGTATTTCCTACCTCATTTCGATGTTTTTCAGCTACATCTTGAGAAGCTACTTTATTCTTAGCTCTCTGATAAACATCCATATATAAAATTCCTGAAACGTCACAAACACACTTAAGCGAATACTAACAATCGCTCACGAATGGCACTGATTATATCATTATGCGAGACAAACTTAATTGATATGATTAGACAAATTTCAAAGTTAAAAATAAGAACAAAAGTTTCAAAGTTGTTATTGAATATAAAGGGGAAATATTGGATGGCGCACCCTGAAGGACTCGAACCTTCAACCGTTCGGTTCGTAGCCGAATACTCTATCCAGTTGAGCTAAGGGTGCAAGTATGAATTATTTGAATGGCGCACCCTGAAGGACTCGAACCTTCAACCGTTCGGTTCGTAGCCGAATACTCTATCCAGTTGAGCTAAGGGTGCAAGTATGAATTATTTGAATGGCGCACCCTGAAGGACTCGAACCTTCAACCGTTCGGTTCGTAGCCGAATACTCTATCCAGTTGAGCTAAGGGTGCAAGTATGAATTATTTGAATGGCGCACCCTGAAGGACTCGAACCTTCAACCGTTCGGTTCGTAGCCGAATACTCTATCCAATTGAGCTAAGGGTGCTCAGCGAACTGGCGGTGTGAGAGGGATTCGAACCCTCGATACCCTTTTGGGGTATACTCCCTTAGCAGGGGAGCACCTTCGGCCTCTCGGTCATCGCACCACTACGTTCGTTGTGCGGTCATTCTACTTTCTTTTAAAATTATGTCAAGAAAAAACAGGATATTTTGTGCATTTTTCTTAAAAAAGCCACCAATTTGGCACTTTTTGGGCAAAAAAAACTATTAGGCACCGAAAAATTTATCAGATATAGAAAAAAATCGGCTATTTTGCTATAAGTACTTTTGGATAATTTTAGGGAATACTTTAAACGGGTATACAGGTTTTTCTAACTACCTATACAATATTTTAAATAAACATTACTTTGGCTGGTTTATTATTGAATATTAATAAACTAACTAGGGGAAATTTGCTAAGCGCTTTACTTAGTTTTATTTTGCGAAGTCGCTTCTTCAGTAGAATTATTTTCCTTTGAAGAACCATCTGCATTTTTAGAAATTTCTTCGCGTTGTACAGAAACAGATTTTGGTGCATCCACACCAATACGAACCTGATTTCCTTTTAAGGACATCACAGTTACTTTTACATCATTTCCTATAATAATGGACTCGCCAACGCGGCGCGTCAAAATCAGCATCTCACAAGTCCTTAAAATAAATTCGAAATTTGAACACCTATCATGTGTAATATAATCTCACGAAAAAACACACTTTACAATTATAAATGATGATACATATAAAAAAATCTTTTTATAAAATTTCTTAAGCAGAACGCTGTGTAAAAACAAACCTTCAAATATAAAAAACCCGGATTTTGTTCCGGGCTTTCTAAGTCAATTAAACAAGATGTTCTTCTAACCATCCAGATGCACTATTAAGTGCTTGTGGAAGCTTATCTACATCTGTACCACCAGCTTGAGCCATATCAGGACGTCCACCGCCCTTACCGCCAACCTGTGCAGCAACAAACTTAACGAGCTCACCAGCTTTAACCTTAGAGGTTAAATCCTTAGTAACGCCTGCAAGTAATGAAATCTTACCGTTATTTACAGAAGAAAGGAGCACTACCGCACTACCAAGACGGTTTCGTAAATCATCCATTACAACGCGTAATTCAGGAACTTCTATGTTATTAAGTTCTGCTACAAGTGTTTGAACACCGTTCACGCTTGAAACATTGTTAATAAGTCCCTTCGCTTCAGAAAGTGCTAGTTTTTGACGGAGCTCTACGTTCTCATGTTCAAGTTCATGAACATGGGCCAAGATGCCATCAACCTTTTCACTAACCAAAAGAGGCTCACTCTTAATAGCTTCAGCAGTTGCAGAAAGCTGTGATGAAATTTCATCTACATATTCTAAAGCAGCTAAACCAGTAACGGCTTCTATACGACGAATTCCTGCAGCAATACCGCTATCAGAAATAATCTTAAAGAATCCAATATCACCAGTCTTAGATACGTGAGTACCACCGCACAATTCTTTAGAAACATCTCCCATTGATACTACACGAACTTTACCTTCGTATTTCTCATTAAAGAGAGCCATTGCACCAGTCTTCTTCGCTTCTTCAAGGTCCATAACTGTAGTAGTAACATCATAGTTACCAACAATATAGCTATTAACCAACTGCTCAACGTTCTTTATTTCTTCAGCTGACATCGCTTCATTATGAGCAAAGTCAAATCTTAGTCGAGTTTGAGAAACGTAAGAGCCCTTCTGAACAACGTGTGAACCTAAAACCTCTCTGAGTGCAGATTGTAGTAAGTGGGTCGCACTGTGATGTCTAGAGATACTCTTACGGCTATCAACAGATACTTCAGCCTTTACGCTATCGCCTTCAGAAAACTCGCCGAGCACAACTTTACCTATATGGATAATAGCATTACCAGCATGTAAGGTATTCTGTACTTCAAACTTGAAGTTTTCGTTTGCAACGATATGGCCTACGTCACCTACCTGACCACCACGTTCACCATAGAAAGGTGTCTTATCAAGAACAATGATAGCTTCTTCATCTGTAGAAATTGATTGAACTCTATCAACACCCTTATAAATGGCAAGAATCTTTGCATCTTCTACTAAGCTATCGTAACCGGTAAATTCAGTTGTAGAATCAACACGGATTTGCTTGTTGTAGTCAACATTGAAATTAGAAGCAGCCTTAGCACGACTACGCTGTTTTTCCATTTCTTTATCAAAACCAGCGTTATCTATAACATAACCGCTATCACGTACTACGTCTTGAGTTAAGTCAACAGGGAAACCATAGGTATCATATAGCTTAAATGCTACTTCACCTGGAATAACCTTTGCGTCACCTAACTTCTTAAGTTCATCAGACAATAAAGCAAGACCACGATCAAGAGTCTTTAAGAATTGCTCTTCTTCTTTCTTTAAAGTCTTTTCAACTAAAGATTGAGCCTCTTTAATTTCTGGGTAAGCATCACCCATCAACTTAACTAGTTCAGGAACTAATTTATAGAAGAATACATCCTTAGCACCTAAGAGACGGCCATGTCTTACTGCTCTTCTGATAATTCTACGGAGTACATATCCTCTACCTTCGTTTGAAGGTAATACACCATCGCATATCAAGAATGAACATGAACGAATGTGGTCAGCTATTACGCGTAAAGACTTATTTGAAAGATCACTAACATTAAGTAGTGATGCAACTGCACCAATAAGATCCTTGAATAGGTCAATATCGTAATTTGAATGAACACCCTGCATTACTGCAGCGATACGTTCAAGTCCCATACCTGTATCAACAGAAGGATGAGGTAATTTTGCAAAAGTACCATCGGTTTGACGGTTAAACTGCATGAAGACGATGTTCCAAATTTCAATAAATCTATCGCCATCTTCTTCAGCTGATCCTGGAGGGCCTCCCCAAATATCAGCACCATGGTCATAGAATATTTCAGAGCAAGGACCGCAAGGACCGGTATCGCCCATTTGCCAGAAATTATCTGAAGCATAAGGAGCGCCTTTGTTATCACCAATTCTTACAATACGTTCTTCTGGAATACCAATCTCTTTATTCCAAATATCGTATGCTTCTTGGTCTGTCTGATATACAGTTACAGTGAGTCTTTCCTTTGGAAGCTTAAGAACTCCAGTTAAGAACCCCCAAGCAAAATGGATTGCATCTTTTTTGAAATAGTCGCCAAAACTAAAATTGCCCAACATTTCAAAAAAAGTGTGGTGACGTGCTGTGTATCCAACATTATCTAAGTCATTATGCTTACCACCAGCTCTTACACATCGCTGGGCTGTAGTAGCACGCTTATAACTTCTAACCTCTTTTCCGAGGTACACATCTTTAAACTGGTTCATACCAGCATTGGTAAACAGGAGAGTCGGATCGTTCTCAGGTACGAGAGAGCTTGATTTGACCACCTGATGTCCATGCGACTTATAATAATCGAGAAACGCAGAGCGAATCTCTGAGGTTGTCATGTACATAAAAAAGCCTTTTAAATAAATCCATCTTTGAAAGACAGATTACAGACACTTTCCTTGGGAAAGTTTTCAAAAAATTGAATTTTCTTTCCTGTGTCAACTACTCAAATCTTGAAAGATACGAGCTTTTGATAACTATCACTAGCCAAAGCAACGTTACATTTTAGGATGGCTGACAACATCCTTTACTTAGCGATAACTCTTATGAAATAAGTATTTCACCTATCAAATTATACACTATCAATGCTAATAAAGGAATTTAACTACTACCAAGTGCAAGCCGAAAGGTGTCTCTTAATAAGGAAGTAAATCAATCTCCCTAAACATTAGGTTCAATGCTATATCTATTCTATTTAAAACTCAAGTTAAAGAAACTGCTTTCATTGCATCTAACAATCAAAAGATTTTTAATCTGAAATAACAAGGGGAAAGCATTTTTCAGATTTGGCTAATTAATCCTCAAAATCATTATTAAACACAGCATGACATTGCTCTATGGTAAATCCTTTTCTATATAGAAAACTCATCACCTTCTGCTTTGTCTTGTAATCTAATACTGTAATATCTCCATATTTCTTCAAAGCTATTTCTTTTGCAGCCTGTATGTAATCTTGATCAGACAGATTTAGAAAAGATTCCTGTTTATCAGGATCGACGCCTTTTTTCATTAGCTCTAAACGAATTTTTTGAGGACCACAATTCGCCCCTATGTAATGTCTTACAATCATTTCAGAATATCTTTCATTAGAAAGATAATTTTTTTCTAATAGTTTAGAAATAACTTCATCAACGATATTTTTATCAGGGTACTTTGTATAAAGTTTTTGGCGCAATTCTTGTTCAGAATATTCTCTACGTGCAAGAAGACGCAGTGAATATCCATAAGCTAAACTGAGCTGTTTATCTTCTTCCATAATCAATACCTTCTGACTAAAAAAGCCTCAAAAATTGAGGCTTTCAAAGTTAAAAATCTTTACGCAAATTATAAATCGTCTGGGATATCAACCTTTTGGAAATCAGGATTATCATCAGGTTCATAATCCTCAGGAACAGCATTTTGAGATGCAGTATCATCATTTCCAATATCTGCAGTGGCATTATAATCAGCTTTGTTCTTGTAATATTCACGAATACTATTCTCAATAGTATCGCTAATATCAGGATGCTCCTCAAGATATTTAATGGTATTTGGTTTACCTTGACCAATCTTTTCACCATTGTATGAGAACCAAGCGCCTGACTTTTCTAAAGCGCCAATTTTAACACCGAGGTCAACAATTTCACTGGTCTTACTAATACCGCAGTTATAAAGGATTTGAAATTCAGCAGTCTTGAAAGGTGGTGCTACCTTATTTTTTACAACCTTAACCTTGGTTTCACTGCCGTATATTTCACCATCTTTATCTTTGAGAGGAGCACCCTTTCTAATGTCTAAACGTACAGAAGCATAGTATTTCAGAGCATTACCACCAGTTGTGGTTTCTGGGTTACCAAACATTACACCAATCTTCATACGAAGCTGGTTGATAAAAATACACAAGCAGTTTGCTTGCTGTAAATTACCTGTAAGTTTTCTTAAAGCTTGAGACATAAGTCTTGCTTGAAGACCAACATGAGAATCTCCCATATCGCCTTCAATTTCTGCCTTAGGAACTAATGCAGCAACTGAGTCAATTACTACAACATCAACACTTCCTGAACGTACAAGCATATCGCAAATTTCTAATGCTTGTTCACCAGTATCTGGTTGTGACACCAAAAGTGAATTAACATCAACGCCTAATCTGCTTGCATAAACAGGATCTAAGGCATGTTCAGCATCTATAAATGCACAAGTTTTACCCTTTTTCTGAGCTTGCGCAATAACTTCAAGAGTAAGGGTTGTTTTACCTGATGATTCAGGTCCATAAATTTCTACAATTCTGCCAGCAGGAAGACCGCCGATCCCCAAAGCAATATCTAGAGACAATGAACCAGTAGAAATGGCTTCTATATCGCTTATTTGTCTATTTTCACCGAGACGCATAATCGAGCCTTTGCCGAACTGCTTCTCTATTTGATCCATAGCTGCTTGCAAAGCCTTTGCTTTGCTACTCTTATCGCCTTCTTTAGCTGCCATACTATCTCCAAAATTCAATTAGCTAAAAAAACAGTTTTAATCTTTCCAATATTTGTTGGATCATCTTAAAATTTAATACTTTCATGATGATACAACACCTTTTTAAAAAATCAAGTTATTTTTTATATTTATCAAATATAATTTATCTTAGATTTTTGTCTATAAATTTTATAAATATTTCAATTGCCTTCTTTACTGTTTCCAGACGTATTTCTTGTCTGTTTCCTAAGAAAGCGCTCTTATAAGTATGAAAAACCTCACCGTGATACGCCCAGGCCATCCAAACAGTACCTACTGGTTTTTCGATAGTTCCACCTGTTGGTCCTGCAATGCCACTTACCGCAACAGAAAAATCAGCATGTGAATAATTTAGAGCTCCTAAGCTCATTTCCCTAACAGTTTCTTCACTAACAGCGCCGTAAGTTTCTAGTGTTTTATTACTGACATTTAACATTTCATGCTTAGCTTGATTGGTATAGGTTACAAAACCTCTCTCAAACCATGCTGAAGAACCTGGTACTTCAGTAAAAGATGCGCTGATTAATCCTCCAGTACAGGATTCAGCAGTAGCAACTAATAACTTTCTCTTTATAAGTTCACTTCCAAGTGTTTCGGAAAGCTTATAAATTTCGTTTTCTAGTACTCCAACATCCATGATATGGTTACCTTATATTTTCAACTCACTATATGTTAATATATACAACCCAACTATATTTCATGTTTTTCAAATTCCAAAAAAATATTATAAAAAATGTATGAATCAAGCGAACTTACACCTCTAATGCAACAGTACATGTCTGTAAAAAGACAATATCCTGATACTATTGTTTTATACAGATTAGGTGATTTTTATGAAATGTTTTTCGATGATGCCAAAAAGGCATCAGAAATCCTAGATATCACTCTTACAAAAAGAGGAAACATAAAGGGAGTTCCTATTCCTTTAGCTGGTGTCCCTTACCATGCAGTAGATTCATATTTAGCAAAACTAATCGAGCACGGTGAAAGTGCTGTAATCTGTGAACAAATAGGTGATCCAGCAACTTCAAAGGGACCTGTAGAAAGAAAAGTCACTAGGATTATTACTCCAGGTACAGTTACAGACGAGTCTCTTCTAAAAGAACGCAGCGATAACTACATTGCTTGCTTCTCAAGCGATCAATTTGCATATGGGCTCAGTTGGCTAAATCTTTCAACCGGTGAATTTCGTTGCTTAGAAGTTGCAAATTTTGGAGAAATTGCTGCCACTTTAGAAAGATTAAAGCCATCAGAATTACTTTATTCAGAAGATAGTCGCTCTCAAGAAGAATTAACTTCCTATACTGGGTTAAGAAGAAGACCTGTCTGGGAATTTGATTATGAAACCTGCTTTAGAGCTCTTTGTACACAATTCCATACTCAAGATCTTGCTGGTTTTGGGCTTGATAAAATTACTGTTGGTATTTGCCCTGCAGGTGCTTTACTCAATTATGTAAAGGAAACTCAAAAGACAACTTTATTGAATATAACTTCCTTGAAGCTCGAGAGTCCATCTGCATTTATTTCCATGGATGCTAATACACAGCGGAATTTGGAATTAACACAAAATATTCAAGGTACCCGCGATCATACTCTAATATCCATAATTGATCGCACCTCAACTCCTATGGGAGCAAGACTTTTACAAAGAACAATACTTCATCCTGAAAAGGATCAAGCAAAAGTTAATAACAGATTAGATCTTATCTCTGAAATACAAAATTTCAGCCAATCTGATGAAATACGCGATTGTCTTAAAGAAATAGGCGATATTGAAAGAGTTTGCGCAAGACTTGCACTGTCTAACTTAAGACCTAGAGATCTGTGTAAACTTAGAACAGCTCTAGAACTTGCCCCAGACGTAAAACAAAAGTTGGTTCAAGCTGGTAATCAACTAAAAGAATTTGAAGCCAATATTCCTGTGCTACCTGATGTTCTAGAATTACTACAAAAGGCAGTTAACGACACACCACCTGTAGTAATCCGTGAAGGCGGTGTTATTAAAGACGGGTATAATAGCGAACTTGATTCATTAAGAGCTCTTTCATCAGGTATCAACGAATTTTTAGCTAAAACAGAAGCTGAAGAACGTAGCAAAACAGGTATTCAAACTCTCAGAGTTGGGTACAACAAGGTTTCTGGTTTCTTCATTGAAATATCAAAAGCACAGTCTTTGTCTGCAAAAATTCCAGATAACTACATCAGAAGACAAACTCTTAAAAATTCTGAAAGATATATCACTGCAGAACTTAAAACTTTTGAAGAAAAGGCAATTACGGCTCAAAGTCGAGCTCTTGCTTTAGAAAAGAAACTCTATGACGAACTTATAGAGAAGCTCTTACCGTACCTAGAAGATTTTTCTAAATTAGCAAAAAATCTTTCTACTATTGATATGCTGTGCTCTCTAGCTACTGTAGCTTCTGAAAACGGCTATGTAAGACCTGAGTTTACCAATGACAAACGCCTTTCTATAATAAAAGGCAAACACCCTGTAATTGAACAGTTCTCAAAAACACCTTTTATACCAAACGACATAACTTTTGATAGCTCTGCAGAACTTCTACTAATTACTGGTCCTAATATGGGTGGTAAATCAACCTATATGAGACAGTGTGCGCTTATCACTTTGATGGCCTGGGCTGGTTCATTCGTGCCAGCAGAACGAGCAATTATTCCAAATATTGATGCAATATTTACTAGGATAGGTGCTAGTGATGACTTATCATCAGGTAGATCAACATTTATGGTTGAAATGACAGAAACTGCTAATATCCTAAACAATGCAACAGGTAATAGTCTCGTTTTAATGGATGAAATTGGGCGAGGAACTAGCACATACGATGGTATGGCACTCGCCTGGGCTGCAGCTACTGAGCTCGCTTCTAAAAAGCACTGCTACACCCTATTTTCCACACATTACTTCGAACTTACAGAGCTCCCATCTATTGAAAAGACAACCAAAAACCTCCATTTCAGTGCGGTAAAATCAGGAGACAATATTGTCTTTTTACATAATGTGGAAGAGGGACCTGCTACTAGCTCATACGGTATAGAAGTAGCCCAACTCGCAGGTATACCAAAAAGAGTCGTCTTAGAAGCTCGTAAAAAATTAAAGGCTTTTTCCACACAGCATAATACTCTAGAGCAAAATAATAATGCTGCAGAAAATATTCAGGGAAACACTATTCCTGATGATTATTTAAAGATTATTTCGAGACTTAAAAATATCAAGCCTGATTCACTTACCGCTCGAGAAGCTTTAAATCTAATCTATGAACTTAATGAAGATGCAAATTTGATCTAGTTTAATAAAGCTAAAAAAAATTCGGTAAACATTGTAGTACGTATTTAGACGTTGACAATAAAAACGATACTTTAATTGACCATTC
>CAVGFV010000016.1:0-6698 GCA_963628765.1 Succinimonas sp. | reverse complement strand
TACAACTTCCTTAAACTTTTTTTCTGTGTATGTTTAAAATGACAGAATTACGGAGGCTTCGGATTTTTTTATCCAAATTTCGCAAGAATATTTTCTTAACGAAAATTAAACATTTTTCCAAAGATTTTAGGACTCTTTCTTTTCCTGCTCAAAATCTTCTGGATAACGTTTATTGTTACTATAAACGTCCCTATCATGAAGATACTTCATTTTCTCTTGGACTGATTTTTCAAAACCACGATCATTAGGCACATACCATACCTGTTTTCGAATTTCTGGTGGTAAGAAGCATTCACCTGCAGCATATGCACCAGGCTCATCATGGGCATAACGATATCCCTCGTGGAACCCCATTTCTTTCATAAGTTTTGTTGGGGCATTACGGAGATACATTGGTACATCATAATCTGGTAATTCTTTTACTGCCTGTAAAACAGAATTCCAGGCTACATACACGGCATTACTTTTGGGTGCAACTGCACAATACACTGCCGCTTCTGCTATAGCCCTTTCTCCTTCCGCAGCACCAATTCTCTCAAAACAATCCCAAGCGGCCACAACAATTTGTAGCGCCCTTGGATCCGCCATTCCAATATCCTCAGATGCAATAGCAAGTAAACGTCTCGCAACATATAGTGGATCTCCACCTGCTGCTACAATGCGTGCATACCAATAAAGTGCGGCTTGGGGACTAGAACCACGAACAGATTTATGAAAAGCACTTATAAGATCGTAAAAACGGTCTCCATTTTTATCATAACGAGCGACCTTTTCACTACCTATGCTAGCAAGAGCTTTTAGCGTAATAAGATTTGTGGAATCTTTTTGCTTCTCTGCTAAGTCTGAAACTATTTCTAGTAGGTTAAGTGCTCGTCTAGCATCACCGCCTGACAATTGTGCCAAAGCTGTCAAAGCACCATTTTCAAAACGCAAATTTAAGGATTTAAGACCAGCAGGACTTTCTACAGCCCGCATGATTACTGTTTCTATATCTCCAAGGGTTAAAGATTTAAGTAAATAAACTCTCGCTCTTGAAAGTATTGCGTTATTAAGCTCAAATGAAGGATTTTCAGTAGTGGCTCCAATAAAAATTATGGTGCCATTTTCAATATAAGGTAGAAAGGCATCTTGCTGTGATTTATTGAAACGATGTACTTCATCCACAAAAAGTACTGTTCGAAAACCATTTTCCAAGTTACGCTTGGCTTTTTCAATGGCTTCGCGTATTTCCTTGATACCAGAAGTAACAGCGGAAATTCTTTCAACTTTCGCATTCACCATATTAGCGATAATTTCAGCTAAGGTGGTCTTACCGACTCCTGGAGGTCCCCACAGAATCATTGAGCAACAAGAACCGCGTTCAAGCATCTTTCTGAGAGGTTTTCCGTAACCTATCAAATGATCTTGTCCGATAAAATCGTTTAAAGTTTTAGGACGCATTCTCGCCGCTAAAGGTGAAGATGCTTGTTGAAATTCTTGAGTTTGACGTTTTATTGCATCTGAAAAAAGATCACTTTGATCGTTGATCATCTACAGTAACTCCATCAGGTACAGTAAAGTTAAAGTTTGTTTCCTTTAATTCTTCATTATTTGGTTCTTTAAAAGAATAAATACTGTATTTGCCGTCTCTTTCTAAGACTTTTAATTCCTTTACGGTATTATCCAAAAACTGAATATCCATACCTACAATCATAGAATTCTGAATTAAAGATTTTATGGAATAGCTATTATCAGCGTTTTTCACAATGCTGTAATCATCCCAAATTTTGGCATCTTTAGTAATTAGGAGCATTAAAGGAGAGCTAGCAACCTGGGTAGTAAAATCATATAAAACCACTTGTTCTAGCATTGGATCATAGCTGTACACAGTTTTACCATCAGAAATCAATAACGATTCATCAGGATCAGTAATTTCAAGTTTAAAAAAATTTGGTCTTAAAAGAGAAAGTCTGCCTTCAGATTTTTGTAAGGTCTTTCCATTGCTATCATTAACTGTTTGCACAAAATTAGCATCAAAACTAGAAAAACTAAAAACAGTATTCTTTAGCTCTGTTTTATCAGAGGACAAAGCAACGTTCATTTGTGAAAATGACATCAAAAACATAATTAAGAACAGATTTCTTAATAACTTCATTGTAAACATCCAAATAAAAAGATCTTACCCCATGGCTCATATCCATAAGATAAGATCTAAACAAAAATATTGCAATGCTCTTTTATTCTTTTTTCAGATCGCCCCAGTGGCTTTCCTTAAGCTTCTGAGCCATTTCTTTCATACCTCGACTTTCATAAGATTTTAGGATCATTCTGTTGGATCTGTCGTATGTAAAATAGCTCCACATCCAATCCAAGAATACGAAAACCTTATTTCGAACACCTAAAATCGACATAAGATGAACGCCCATCCATAAAAACCAAGCGAAGAAACCGCCAAACTTAAATTTGCCTAGATCCGCTACAGCTTTATTTTTACCTATTGTAGCCATAGAACCTAAATCCTTATAGCTAAAGGCTTTCATCTCTTGGCCTTTTTCTAATGCTACAAGGTTCTTAGCAAGAAGAGATCCTTGCTGTATAGCTGGCTGAGCCATTTGAGGATGCCCCTTTGGATACAAAGGATCACCTTCCATTAAGGCAATATCACCAATCGCAAAAATATTATCAAAGCCTTTTACCTTGTTATGATTATCAACAAGTATTCTACGACCTCTACCAAATGATTCTTGTGGAAGGCCTAATACAGGGTTTCCAGTAACACCACCTACCCAAATAAGATTTCTTGTCGCAATTGAAGTGCCATCATTCATCTGTACCTTGTAATCTGTATAGTCAGTTACAAATGTACTCAGCTTCACTTCAACTTGCATATTCTTTAAGAACTGTAAAGCTGAAGCTGATGACTTTTCACTCATACCTGGTAGTAAACGGTTATCGCCTTGAATTAAATGGATATGTAATTTACTAACATCCATATCAGGGTAATCGCGTGGTAAAACGTAGTTCTTCATTTCTGCAATAGCGCCTGCTATTTCAACTCCTGAAGGACCACCACCAACAATTACGATGTTAAGAAGTTCATCTCTTTCTTGTTCTGTTGCGCAAGTAATGGAACGTTCATAACTGCTTAATAGAGTATTTCTTAAGCCCATCGCTTCAGAAACGGATTTCATTGGCAACGCATAATCTTCAATATTCTTGTTTCCAAAGAAATTGGTAGTAGTACCGTTTGCGATAACCAAATAATCATAATCAATCTTACCAATTGAAGTTTGAATCATGTTTTGGTCAGGATAGATACCTCTTAATTCAGCCATTCTGAAGAAATAATCTTCTCTATCCTCAAAAATTTTACGGTAAGGGAATGAAATAGAACTTGGGTTTAGGCCTGCAGTGGCAATTTGATAGATTAGTGGTGGAAATTGATGATAGTTGTTTTTATCAATAAGCACTATTTGCATGCCGGATTTTTTTAGATCTCGAGCTAATCGAAGTCCGCCGAAACCACCACCTATAATAATGACTCTCTTTTTGTTATTTCTATCAATATTAAAACTCATAGCAGTCCTTATATATTATTCAAAAAGCTTTCCAAGGATTCATGTAGCTTTTCAATAGAAATGTCATTTAAATTTTGACAATCAAACATAACATTCACAGCACGAGGGTTATCCGCATGCCACCTGTTAAAATTCCCCATGTCTCCATTATATATGGTTAGCTCCGGTTTACCGTATGCTGCCATAACGTGAGCTGTTCCTGTATCCATTCCAATGAGTGCTTTGTATTTAGCTGTATTTATATACACATCCTTTATAGAAGAAAAATTTTCACAAAGCTTAATTCTTTTATCGTCAGAAAAATTTTTCTCTATTAATTCGGAAATGTGCACTCTATCCTTCGGAGAAACAGATAACTCAATGATAAATGGAGTTCTTTTATAAATACAAGAAATAATATCAATTATTGCGGCATCTGAAAGTCTTCTTCTGTAAGAAGCTCCATACGGTACAAGTCCCACAACATCTTCGACATTTTGTTCTTTTAAAACCTGCTTTTCAAAAAACTTTACATAACTTCGATCAAAGTTACTAATGCCACCCTTTTCTAGTATTTTTAATAAGATATCAATAATATGAAGACCTTTATTTGCTTCATCAGAAATGTAACTACTTAAAGAAAAGCTATCCATTTTTAATTTGGAATCTAAAGTAGCTACCCATTTCGGATTTAAATATTTGGTGAAATATAAATCTCGTGCCCTAAGATCAGTAAATAAATGGACATAAAGGTCACAAGAACCAATAGTTGCAGCTAATTTTTTAATTTCATCTTTTTTTGGGCGCTTTGAGGAAACAACAATTCTATCAATGCCTGGAATCTCTTCATATATTTCTTTGAAATGCTGTTGAATGATAACCACGATTTCAATATTAGGAGCTGCTTTCTTTAACTCTCTAATAAACGGGGCAAAACAAACGGAATCACCAAGTTTTCCATCGATACGGTGAATTACTGCTCTATGTAATTCTTTTACAAGAAATGGCGAACTGGTTGCTTTATGATCAAAAAGCAATCTTCCCCACCAACATCTGATACTATCTCTTATCCTGAAAAATTGGTGTTTAAAATCCATCATTGTTACCAAACCAAAAATGACATATTACTAAAACAGTATCAGACTTTAAGGAATTAAAGCTCGTGTTTGCACTATTTATTTTTCTTATAAAACACTGACATTTTATCCAATGCATCTAAAACATAATTTCTCTTTTCAGGCATATCTTGAGGTAAATCTTTCCAAGAGTGTGTTTTAAAACTAAGTCTTCCAATTGTATCAATTACTGCAACTTGATCCTTCGAGATCACTCCATTTTCGTTATAACTTGTGCTTATAACCCAACTACGTTTTGGTGTTTCTGAAAACAAAGATTTTCCGACACTGTAATTTTCTACAGGATTTTCACATTGTAATAAGTCTTTTAAAATCGTCGTACTGATATCATAGCCAGAGGTTAAATAATCAATGGTTTGAGTTTGTTTACCAGGCCAGTGTATAGCCAATGGAACCTGTGTCTGAAAAGGTGTGAAATTACTGTTATGTCCCCAATAATTCAATCCAGTATCGTTAAACTCATTACCATGATCAGAGGTAACAATAATTATCGAATCATCATAAAGATCTTGTGCCTTTAAAAAGGAAATTATTTTCCCAATCTTTTTATCAATCGCATGCGCAACATTTTTGTAAAGGTTAAAAAAGTTCTCTGGATTAGTGCTACTTGTAATATCAGCGTAATGTGGCGAGGTCCAAGTTGTAGGAAACATATTGGATTCTGTCGTGCTTGGATCCAGTTCAATCGAGTGTAATTGATCTAAAAATATAAAGTTTAAAGATGGCTTTAGAGACTTTCGGGAAGCCTCATCAAAAAAATCTTTTAGAGCATCATCATCTCTTTCGTATGAAGTATTACCTTTAGATTCAGTTCTTAGATCTTTAACTCTTGAAAAAACTGTCAAATTAAATTCGGGGTTAAACAGATTCGCAGAAGTATAAGCGTTAATTTTATAACCTAAATTTTGTAACTCGGTAATCATAACTGGAGGCGTTCTACTATCTAGAACACTTTGCCAATAATTTCCTGATAAACCATAAAACATAGAAAAAATGCCCGTTCTTGTGCAATTTCCGCCTGAAAAATGCTTTTTAAAAGAAATTTCCTTGCTAGCAAAATCATCAAAAAATGGCATTATCTTGGGTGTAACCACATCATTTCTTAAGGTATCAATCACTATAAGATAAATATTTGGCAGTTTCTGATCTGGCTTTGGGCAAACTAATGGCTCATGGGGATAATTTAAAATTTCATTTTTACTAGAAAGCTTATAGAGATTTTCCGATACAACGTTAAAGCCCATCTTTTTCAAACGCGAATTCATGGTAAGTGGATGAAAAAGCGGTAGGGTACGATTCAAACTTGTGAATTGTCTATTTCCTGTAGCTGCCTCGACAATATTGACTACGTTGTAAGCTAACAATAAAACAAAAGCACAAGAAGACAGAGCAATAACTGCCTTTTTAAATTTAGGTAAAACTTTGATACCTATTAAGATTGTAACAAAACTGTAAACCAAACACCCTAATACCATAAGGCATATTTTTATTTTGTCACTTGTTCCAAAAGTAATTACTTCGCCATCACTATTCAAGAAGAGATCTAGCATAGCGAGGTTTACATGGAAGTGATATTGCTGAAAAACAAAGGTATCGGTTATCAAAAAGATAAACAACAAGGACAGGATAATGAAATTTACAAAATATATAAGTTTACTCTTGATCCTAAATAACGCTGGTATGAATACAAATACAAGATTGACTAATAGTGCAATTAAAAAGAAATGGCCAACAGAAGCTGCAATAAAACCTAAAATATTAGAAAAATTGTCTACATTGTAAATATATCTCAGCCCTATTAACACTGCTCCAAGAGTTTCAGAAACGACAAGAGCAAACATAGTTAATAGTTTGTTATTTTGGAGATTATTCATGCTTGTTATAAATAATGATGCGTTAACTTTTTCAAGACACAGAAAGTCGGTCACGTCTGTATAATGGTGTAAATTGAAAAATTCAAAAGAGCCAAATGCTCATCTCTTAGGTATAATGAAAATCACCACAATCAACATAATACCGAGGAGGA
>CAVGFV010000015.1:0-11365 GCA_963628765.1 Succinimonas sp. | reverse complement strand
TTTGATGATATGCTTGAGGCAGATAAGAAGCAAGATGCAGCCTGAGTAACACGAGGCAGGAAATCAAAGATGTTTACACAAAATACTTGACACAATCATCAAAAGTTTTACATAGTCGCGATGAATACGATGAACTATTAGGTAAAGGAACGGAAATCTTTGATCCTGAATGTAGCCTTTTTTAAAAAGGTTCTTTTGCCTTACAGCTGAAGCCTCATAGATAAAACTTCAGCGTAGGTTAAATTTTGCATTCAAGACTAGTATATTGTTCCTGAAAGTCGAGCGTAATCTTGGAATAAGATTAAGGCATCCTTAGGTGCAATACGACTGACCTTTATAATATCTTGCTTACCTGTACCTTTTAGGTATTCATAAATGTCTGCATCACGGAAACCTATTTTTGCAGCATCCTCGGCAGTAGAACTGTACCAAATTTCTTTGATATTAGACCAAATTATTGCTGAGAGATACATAGGACAAGGCATACATGTAGTGTAAAGAATACAGCCTTTAAGATCATGGGTTCCGAGTTCTTTACAAGCTTTACGAATAGTCCATATTTCTGCATGGGCTGTTGGATCGTGAGCTGATAAAACATGGTTAGAACCGTAATAAATTTTGCCGTCAGCTGTAATTACCGCCGCACCGAAAGGGCCACCTTTACCTTCACGCATGGTTTTGTCGGCTTCTTCAATAGCTTTCTTTATTATCTCGTCGGTGATTCTTTCACTCATCTATAACTTCCTGCATTGGTAAATTTTTATTTCGAAATGGTGTTATAAAAACGAAGCATAAAAGATATTCAAGTACGCTTAAATTTTGTTATTAACTTTTTTGAATATCAAAAACTTATATTTCGTCATATATCTCATCAAAAGAAAAGATATAAACATCAAATTTACATCACTAAATAGGGCTCTAAATTGAGTTTTTGAGCTCTAGATAGTATATTTTAAAAGCATTGTAGAAGCATAGTGTCTTGTCTTAAAACATTTAATATTAACTTTTGGCATCAAAAGTTTTGCTTCTAAGAAAATTGAATCTTTGTAAGTAAAAAATCGGAACAGTTTTATGGAATTTTCAGATGTATTGCATGCGCGCCATTCATCACGCGATTTCTCAGATAGACCTGTTAAAAGAGAGCTTTTAGAAGAAATTATTCTTGAAGCAGGTACCGCTCCATCTTGGGTGAATGCTCAAGAGTGGAAGGTTTTTGTAGCGACCGGTGCAGCACTTGAAAAGATTCGTCACGAATATATTGAAAGATCTTCCTACGGAGTTACTGGCCAATCTGATTTTGCAGTAACCCATCGTACTTCCTGGTCTCATCAAGCCCAGGAGAATATGGCAGATTTTATGACTAGCGCAGGAAGTCTTAATGTTGGCAAAGAATGGGATGAGTCTGAAAATGCAATATTCCATGCACCAGCTGCTGTTTATCTAGCAATTCCTAAGAATGCAAATAAATGGGCAATATTGGATCTTGGTGGTTTTGAACAGACTCTTATGCTTTCTGCAGCTAATAAAGGGGTAGATTCAATTCCTGCTTACAATATGGTTAAGTATCCTGATGTTGTTAGAAAACATCTTGATATCCCAGCGGATTATGCTGTGGTTATTGGTATTGCTCTTGGTTATGCCAAAGATTGCAAGATTAACAGTTTCAGATCTTCGAGAATGACTTTAGGTCAGTACGTAACTTTTAAGGAATAAAGTTAAAAAGTAACGAAACCTCTACATTCATAAAAAAAGCCAAATAATTATGTGGCTTTTTCGTTTGGCTTTAAACTATAAAATTAGTCTTTCTTTTCAAGAAGAAATCTATAAACAAGTCCACCGAGAACACCACCAACGATTGGGAATACGATGAAGAACCATACTTGTTCAAGTGCCCAGCCATCAGCAAAAAGTGCAACTGCAATACTACGAGCAGGGTTTACTGAGGTGTTGGTAACAGGAATAGATACTAAATGAATAAGGGTTAATGCAAGACCGATTGCAATTGGAGCGAATCCTGCTGGAGCGCGCTTATCAGTAGCACCGTGAATAACGATGAGGAATAAAGCTGTTAAAACAACTTCGGTAACTGCGCAAGCAAGGAAGCTATAACCTTCTGGAGAATGTTCGCCATAACCATTTGATGCAAAGCCACCAACAGTAGCGTCAGCTTTACCAGTATAGATAAGATAAAGAACGCCAGCAGCTACGATACCACCAATAACTTGAGCGATGATGTATGGAACGAGTTCTTTAGCAGAGAATCTACCGCCTGCCCAAAGACCTAAAGAAACAGCTGGGTTGAAGTGACCGCCACTGATGTGTCCTACAGCATAAGCCATAGTGAGCACTGTGAGACCGAATGCAAGAGCAACACCTGCATAGCCAACACCTACGTTAGGTAAGCCACATGCGAAAAGAGCTGTACCGCAACCGCCAAATACAAGGCAGAAAGTTCCGAAGAATTCTGCAAAAAATTTCTTTGCTATTTTGAATGTCCTATTTTGTAAACTTAATCTAATGATTAATTAGTGCGCATTTTAATAGTTTTTATTTGACATTTCCATAGCTCTATTTTTATCCAAAAATCTGCAGTCTTATGTCTTAAATTTTTGATAAAATCGTCAAAAATTTTTACAAATATTGTGAAGCACAAGTATCTCTAAATCTTCCGAACATTTAGAGATGCTATGTTGGAGTGGCCAATATATGGAACTGCCTTATCTTTTGATGCAACAAACCTTGATATTTTTTCTCATCATTGTGATGGGAATAATTGCAACAAAATATAAGGTTGTTTCCCTTAACGATAGTAAAGTGCTAACTTCTCTTATCCTCTATGTAATTACTCCTTGTGTCATTATTTGTTCATACCAACGAGAGATATCCCAAGAATTAGCTACAGGTTTGGCTTATTCGTTAGGAGCTGCTGTAATCTGCCATATCTTTTTTATTATTCTGGCGTGGATATTGAAGAAGTTCTTTAGTTTAACATCTGTTGAGAGGACGAATCTCATCTATACCAATAGTGGCAATTTTACGATCCCTTTGGTTGCTGCTGTAATGGGAAATGATTCCGTGATGTATACCTCGACCTTTCTTGCCGTACAAACATTTTTGATTTGGACTCATGGTGTGACTCTCGTAAGTGGTACCAAGGGCAATAAATGGCGAAATATCCTTTTGAATGTGAATGTAATTGCAATTTTTGTAGGAGTGTTATTCTTTTTATTTAAAATTAAGCTTCCAGTAATTCTATATACAGCTATGTACGACGTGGGATCAATGATAGGTACTGTCTCCATGTTTGTAATAGGGGTGATTTTAGGAAATACAGATGTCAGAGCACTTTTAAATTTAAAGGCTATACTTATATCGTTACTCCGGCTGATACTATTTCCGGTACTTTTGATTTTGGTATTTAAATACAGTGGTTATAGTGATTTATACAAATCTAAAGATGCTTTTAACATCCTTTTAATCAGCTTTATTGCTGCATCTGCACCAACAGCAGTTATGGTTACGCAATTTGCTTTTTTATTTAATAAGGACTTTAAGTATTCGTCAATAGTAAATGTGTATTCAGTAATCTCTTGCATTATAACAATGCCTTTTATGGTGTGGTGCTTTACAAAACTTATTTAAAGTTATCTCTTTTTGTAAGGAGTATTTCTTTAAAATACCGCTCATAATAGGTGATTCCTACATCAATGGGACGGTAAGTTTTACTTCAAATCTTGAAAAATGTGATCTTTGTTGTATAATCCTCAAGTTTTCTATGTAACGTCCCAATCTTTAAGGATGTTGTTGTCTTTTTTTTCTATTAAATTAATTTTTTGTTATGAGCAATATCAGGACAAAGCGGCGAATCGTCACTTTTAAGAACTCTTTATTCCATTTTGGAAGCGCTGTTCGTGATTCCATGATTCGAGAAAAGTATACAAGCTCTCGTTTGGTTAAGGACATCATTGCAGGTCTTACCGTTGGTATTATTGCAATTCCATTATCAATGGCACTAGCAATTGCAACAGGTGTTAATCCAGAATATGGTCTTTATACCTCACTTGCTGCTGGTATTATCACTTCTTTAACTGGTGGCTCTAGATTCAGCATTTCTGGTCCAACCGCCGCTTTTGTGGTAATCCTTTACCCAGTGACTCAGACTTATGGAATGGCGGGACTCTGTGTTGCCAGCCTTATAAGTGGATGTTTCCTATTAATAATGTCGGCAGGACGTTTAGGAAGACTTATCCAATTTATTCCAATTGAGGTAACTCTTGGCTTCACAATGGGTATTGGTATCGTTATTGCCGTTCTCCAGATTAAAGACTTCTTCGGCCTTGATGTTGCCTTACCAGAATCTTTTATCGGAAAGATATTTGCTCTAGCCAGTGCTGCGGATACCTTTAAATGGGGTGATGCTGTAGTTGGTGTTGTTAGTCTTGGAACACTTATTTTATGGAATAAGCTCCATATTAAATTTCTAGGACACCTGCCTGCTGTTCTTTTAGGTACTCTTGCTGCATACCTACTTACAAAGTTTGGTGGACAAGAAATTGCCACCATTGGAAGCCGATTCCATTTTGTAAACCCTGATGGTAGCCAAGGCAATGGTATCCCACCATTTTTGCCAAAATTCGTACTGCCTTGGGATCTCCCAGGACCTGGTGGCAAAGAGCTTATTTTTAACTTTGAAACCTTGCAGGCATTAATTGTTGCAGGCTTCTCGATGGCTTTACTTGGTGCTATTGAATCTCTCCTTTGTGCTGTAGTTTTAGATGGTATGACTGGCACAAGACACCATTCTAATGGCGAACTATTTGGTCAAGGTCTTGGAAATATTGCGGCTCCTTTCCTTGGAGGAATAACATCAACTGCTGCTATTGCTAGATCGGCGGCTTGCGTAAAATCAGGTGGTACTTCTCCTATAGCCTCTGTTGTGCATGCGCTATTGGTTCTAGTTGCAATCTTGTTCCTAGCTCCATTCTTGAGTTTCCTCCCTCTTGCTGCAATGAGTGCTCTTTTGTTACAAGTTGCTTACAATATGAGTGAATGGCGTAAGGTGGTAAATCTATTCCGTTCAGCCTCAAGATCCGATGTACTCATCATGGTTTGCTGTATTTTCTGTACAGTAGTCTTTGACATGGTTGTTGCTATTACCTTTGGTATCATCATGGCATCAGTGATGTTTATGCGTAATATGGCGAAGATGACTAAAGTGCATAATCTATCATTACAAAGACACATCGCAGAAAAAGCAGGTGAAGGTTATGAAGTACTCGCAATCTCAGGACCTTTATTCTTCGCTTCAGCAGAGCGTACTTTTAGAAAGATTCGTCATGATTGCATAAATGAACCTGGCCTCATCTTAGACTTTATCTCTATGAATATGCTTGATGCTGGTGGTGATCATTGCTTAGAGCAATTCTGTCAAGATATGAAGAAAAAAGGCGTGACTTTAATATTCACCGGTTTACAGTATCAACCACTTCGTTGTATGGTGAAGTCTTCTTTTGATAAGAAACATCCTGAAGTTAGATTTACGTCTACTCTTGATGAAGCCTTAGCTTTATCTAAGGAAATTCCTATTAAAGTTGAGAAATAGGCTACTTATAGTATAACCGCCAAATATTAACGGTTTTAAAATGGCTTACGTTATATGCTTTGTTTGAATATAAAGCGTTAGGTAAGCCATTTTTAGCATCTAAAGTTTTTTAAAGAGAATAGAAGTTATCTAGAAATCTAAGAATACATAAACTTCTCTTTAAAAGAACCTTGTAATTGCGTTTTACATCTCTTGATAGTATTATTTGTACAAAATTCCGTGGTCGAACGGTAATTTAAGTCATTAAAGAGGATGTAAGTCGCCTTAGTTTTTAATGCTAGAGTGCAATTCTCAGAAACTCTTGGAGTTCTTTTTGTAAAGAACTTTCGCTAACTATTTACATATAACATTATGCAGAAATTCAAAATTACCGGTGGCAATGCCTTAATTGGAGATGTTGATATCTCTGGTGCTAAAAATGCGGCATTACCAATTCTACTTGCGACAACTCTTACCGATGAGAAGGTAGTATTACATAACATCCCAGATCTTCGTGATGTGGGAACTGCTTTAAAGCTCCTTGAAATTCAAGGAAAGACAGTAACTAAACTTGATGAGTCTTCTTATGAAATTACAGGTGCTGTATCAAATTATGTAGCACCTTATGATCTTGTAAAGACCATGAGAGCTTCTATTTTAGCATTAGGTCCTCTTACTACCAGAATGAAAGCAGCTGATGTTTCTCTTCCTGGTGGTTGTGCGATTGGCGACCGTCCAGTAAACCTCCATATTCAAGGTTTGCGTGCGATGGGAGCAAACATTGTTATTGAAAATGGCTATATCAAAGCAAGAGTTGATAAGAAGTTAGTTGGCGCGACTTTTTATTTTGATGTAGTTTCTGTAACAGGTACTGAGAATCTTGTAGCTGCTGCTACTCTTGCTTATGGCACTACTGTACTCCAGAATTCTGCAATGGAGCCAGAAGTTGTCGACCTAATACGTTTCTTAAGAGTTTTAGGAGCAGACATCAGCGGTGAAGGCACTAGTGAAATCACCATTAGAGGCGTAGAAAAACTCCATGGTGGCGAATATACAGTACAGCCAGATCGTATTGAAACAGGCACCTATCTTGTAGCTGCTGCTGCAACTAAGGGATGTGTTACCTGCCATCATACTGATCCAAAAAATCTTGAAGCAGTTTTAGCTAAACTTTCAGAAAGTGGTGCTTTAATTGAATGTGGTGAAGATTGGATCAAACTTGACATGCGTGGTCGTGAGCTTCGTCCTGTAAATGTTATTACTGCTCCTTATCCTGCTTTCCCTACCGATATGCAAGCACAATTTATAGTATTGAATGCAATTGCTCCGGGTACAGGTGTAGTAACAGAAAACATATTTGAAAACCGCTTTATGCACGTTCCAGAATTGAACCGTATGGGTGCTAATATTGAAGTACAAGGAAATACGGCCATTTGTAAGGAATCTCAAGGCCTTTCTGGAGCCCAAGTTATTGCAACAGACCTTCGTGCAAGTGCTTCTTTAGTAATAGCAGGTTTTGTAGCGAAGGGCGAAACTATCGTTGATCGTATCTATCACATGGACCGTGGCTATGAAAATATCGAAAAGAAATTCAGAGCCCTTGGTGGTGTCATAGAACGTATTGATGGTTAGTTTGGATCTTCTTCAAGGAGAATAGAGAATGTCTGCCAGCTTAAAGCCCTATAATACTTTTGGACTTGATGTGAAAGCCGATGCTGTGATAGAGGTTAACGATTTTGCCGTTTTCTCAATGGCTTTTGATCGTATTCAGAAAAGCGGGCGGCCATTTGTTGTCCTTGGCCAAGGTTCTGATGTTCTTTTCAAAGAAAATTTTAAAGGTACTGTGCTTGTAAATCGTCTTCGTGGGTTTGAAGTTAACGAAGATGCTGATTACTATTTTGTAAAGGCACAAGCGGGGGAATACTTTCATGATTTGGTAAAGCTTACTCTTGAACGTGGCATGCCAGGTCTTGAAAACCTTGCTTTGATTCCGGGCACGGTCGGCGCGGCCCCTGTGCAAAATATTGGTGCTTATGGGGTTTCCCTTTCCGATTTTTGTCGCTATGTTGAAGTACTAGATCTCTCTAATAATAAGCTTGATCGTATTTGGGCCCGAGATTGTAATTTTGGCTACCGTAGTTCAATTTTTAGAACTCCAGAAAATCAAAAGCGCTATATTATTACTGCGGTAGAATTTGCCCTCCCTAAGGCTTGGCATCCTAAGACTGACTATGCTGCCTTTAATGGTCATACCTTTAATAATGCAAATGAAATTTTTGATTTTGTGGTGTCATTAAGAAAAAACAAGCTTCCAGATCCGAAAGAATTTGGTAATGCAGGTTCTTTTTTTAAGAACCCAACTGTTTCGACAGAAGTTTACGAAAAAATTTCAGAGCGTTTCGAAAACGTTCCGCATTACCCTGTGGTTGATGATGAAAATAAAGTAAAACTTGCAGCTGCTTGGCTTATTGATAAATCAGGATGTCGTGGTCTAAAGCTAGGTAATGCTGGTACCTATGATAAACAGGCTTTAGTGCTTATTAATTATGGTGGAGCAACACCAGATGAAGTCATTAAAGCAGCACGTCATGTGCAGGATTCTGTTTTAGAAACCTTCGATATCAAACTTGAGCCTGAGGTCAGAATCTATGGAGAAAATGGAGAATGCCCTCTTTAAGAAAGTACGAAAGATCATTTAACACCACTGAAAACATAGTGCTCCAAATTCTTAGTGATGGGCACTTTCATTCAGGGGAGGAAATTGGTAAGTTCATAGGTATTTCTAGAGCTGCGATATCTCATGTTGTTCGTAAATTTAACGATATAGGTATTGAGATTTATACTTTACCTGGTAAAGGTTATTGTGCCCATTTTATTCCCGATAGAATTAGCCCTAGAAAACACCCTGAAATTCGTAGACTTCTAATTTTTGATGTTGCAGATTCAACAAATCTTAGTGTTTTTAGGCACCCAGAGCTTCCAGATGGCGCTGTAATTTCTGCTGAATATCAAACAGGTGGCAGGGGTAGAAGGGAACGTAAATTTTTATGTCTTTATGCTCATCAGCTATTGTTTTCATATGTGGCAACTTTTAAGGATGTGCTAAATGCTCAGGGACTAAGTATTGTTGCGGGCATCTCTGTTTATAATGCTCTTAAAATAAAAGGGTTCAAAAACATTGGACTTAAGTGGCCTAATGATATTTATTTAAACGGCATGAAGGTAGGTGGAATCCTTATAGAAAGCATTGTAAGAAAAGAAAACACCTTTTTTGCAATTGGTATTGGATTAAATGTCTTTAAAAAATTCATAGATATTATTGAAAAAAATACTTTATTAACCCAAAAAATTACATCTCTTGAAAACGATCCGATTGCTACTCCAGCTAAGCTTTCAAGAAACAGCCTCTTAAAAATAATCTATAATCAGCTGAAAAAGAACATCGAGATCTTTAGAAGCGAGGGGCTATCTCCTTTTATTTCTGCTTTTCAAAAAGCTGATATTTATTTTGGCAAAGATGTAGTTGTTAAAAACAATAGACGACAAATTCAAGGAATAAATACAGGAATTACAGAAACGGGTGCCCTTAAAATGCAAACAGAGGACGGTCTTAAGATTATTTTGGCTGGTGACATGTCTTTAAGACCTGTTATTTAGTTTAAGAAGGCTTTCCATGAAAGGAATGATTTCTGATTTACGTTTTGATCAGAAGAAGAATTGCTTTAGAAATGTTACTCCTATTACAGAAGCCAAAGTTTTAACACTCTCTGAACAAATATCTACCATGGTTGCTACACTTCCGGGTGAGCTTTTTATTAAAGATCCGGAAGCTATTAGTAGATGTATTCATGCTCTCTATGATTCTCAACATAGCTTCAGTGAGAAAATCGGAAACGAAATTCTACTCGAACCAGAATTAGAACTACAAAGAAAAAAGTCGTACCTCTTCTTAACAAGACAAAAAGAAGAGCAATTAGATATAGGAAATAAAACATCGGTTTGGCAAAAACCATTATTTCATAATATTTCCGAGGAAAAAGTCATGTATGATAAGAATACTAAGCCAGTTTTAGAGGTCTTATTAGGATGTGCTGGCTCTGGAAAAACATCAGTACGTATCATTTATCGTTTTGACGAAAAACGTTGGCCTTATCATCTAAATTTTGATGAATACCGCCAGTCTTTGCGTTCTCGCCTCAAGAACCCGATATATCAGGACATGAAATTATCTTCACTACCTAAAGAAGTTTTTAATAAACTTAATTGGGCAACTCAGTCATTTTTAAATACTTTATCTGAAAAACTTATTCAGAATAAAACAAGCTTTAGTTTAGAAACAACGGGCGATGACTGTCTATATCCTGTGATTCGAAAAGCCTTTGCAAAGGGATATCTTATTCAAGGAGCTATAGTTTTAACTTGTGATCCTGAAATAAATATCCAAAGAATAAGGGAAAGAGCCAAACTTTCAAAAGAAGGCTATACGGTCGTAGATCAAAGCATCATAAATGAAAAAGAGATTATCGATAATTATCGTAATCTAACATCTTCCGTATATCGCTCGCTTGAGATGTTTACTAACTGCAATATCATCGATAATTCAGGTGCTACACCTAGAAGTATTGTGCAGAAAAAAGACGGTGATTTTTATGTGGATGAAAAGGCTGTTTCGAAAGAAGATGCATATAAAATCATAGCAAGCCTTGATAATAGATACCGAGTTGTTTAACTTCTAAGTGTTGTTGCTTGGTTAATTTTAAGTGATGCTTTGTTAGAAAGAGTAAGGTCAGTTCCTTATCTATGAATTCTTATAGCTGGTCTTACTCCGATCCTTTTATCTCCAGAGTAGCAGCCAATATAACTCATAATTCCAGTGTTATAGACAGATGCAGCATTGTATTGAAGTATTCCTGATGATCTAAGCCACCAATAGCAGGTATTGTCCTTGTCTGTCCAAACATTGTGAGCTTTGGCAAGATCGGTTGGAGTGACAGCTCTATCTTTATCATCATGAAAATATTGTTCTGCTTCAGGGATACTAAGTAAAAATACTTGATCTTCAGTATCTACTCCACCTTTAGTCTTGTATTCAGTGTTATCTGGAGTTTTGATATTCATGGTTTGGATGAGTTCTTTTTCGTCTTGAGAGAAGGCTTCGTTAAAAAAGTCATTGTTGAGCCATTTTCGAAGATCGCATTTTTCCCAAGTGATATCAGTACATTCCTCATGATAGATATGACACTCGATAGCATGTTTAGTTATTAATAGTACTGACTTTTCTGTTTTTTCAAGAACACGCCATTCTATGTGTTGTTTTTCGCCATTTTCTTCTACTGGCCAACTACCGAATTCAATAGTCTGTCCTACTTCTATGTTATTAAGATCCATTCGGTACTCCGTGTTTTAAAATATTTAGTCAAAGTGATGGGGGGACGGTAATTTTAAGAAAATTTTGGTGTTAAAAAGCCATCTCCATATTATAGTTACTGTTCCATTTAGGGTATTTTTATATCGCCATTCGAGGATTTCTTTTTAGCAAAGTTAGCACAAGTTCTTCAATATAGATAACAGTGCTACCTCGTAAATTATATACGATTTTTATATTGGGGAATGAATTCTAAAATTCTTTAAAGTTACAAATTATTTTTTCTACTTTCAAAACGGCATCTCTAGTAATAGAAATGCCAATTTAAAAATAAGAGTATCACTATCTAAAAAGATATTAACAATGTTAAACGAATCCAGATGTTGACATAGTTTACGAACTTCTCTTGACCAACTCTA
>CAVGFV010000014.1:0-15860 GCA_963628765.1 Succinimonas sp. | reverse complement strand
GTTCCTTTTTCCATACCTTAGGAACTATCGTTTACACAAAATATTATACACTATCTTTAGGAGATCTTAGTCTTGATGATATGTTTTTAAGAATCTTGCAAGTCTTCCGCAAGCATCCTCAATCACTTCTTCGGTTGGTAGGAATACAAGTCTAAAGTGATCTGGTGCTGGCCAATTGAAGCCTGTGCCTTGAACAAGAAGCATCTTTTCTTGTCTCAAAAGATCGAGAACCATCTTTTGGTCATCTTTTATTTTGTAGACCTTAGTGTCGATCTTCGGGAACATATATAACGCACCCTTCGGTTTTACAGCACTTACGCCTGGAATTGAATTTATTAATTCCCAAGCTTTATCACGCTGACGTCTTAATCTCCCGCCAGGACGGGTAAGTTCTTTAATACTTTGATAGCCACCTAGTGCGGTTTGGATACCATACTGCATTGGAACATTTGCACAGAGTCTCATAGAAGCAAGGATATTGAGGCCTTGGATATATCCTTGAGCGTATTGCTTAGGACCGCTTATCAACATCCATCCCATTCTGAAACCACAAGCTCTGTATGCTTTAGAGAGACCGTTAAAGGTTACACATAAAACATCGTCGCAAAGAGTACAAACGCTGGTATGAGCTATATCGTCATACAAAATCTTATCATACATTTCATCTGAAAATATAACGAGGTTATGCTGTCTTGCGATTTCGATAAGTTGTAACAAAAATTCTGTGGAATAAACAGCACCAGTTGGGTTATTTGGATTGATGATGATTATTCCCTTGGTACGGCTGGTGATTTTTTTCTTAATATCCTCAAGGTCTGGGAACCAATCGGATTGTTCATCGCACATATAGTGCACAGCATGACCACCACTAAGATTTACAGCAGCGGTCCATAGAGGATAGTCAGGAGCTGGAACTAAAACTTCATCACCATTGTTAAGTAATGCTTGCATTGATTGAACGATAAGTTCAGATGCACCATTGCCGATATAAATATCATTATGATCAACGTTGCGAAGACCTTTCTGTTGGTAATATTGCGCGATTGCTTTACGAGCAATAAAAATTCCTTTGGAATCAGAATATCCCTGTCCATTAGGAATGTTTATGATGATGTCTTTAATTACTTCTTCAGGTGCTTCAAAGCCAAAGGTCGCAAGGTTGCCAATGTTGAGTTTAAGAATTCTTTGGCCTTCTTCTTCCATATGTTGCGCTTCCACCATTACTTTGCCGCGGATGTCATAACATACGTTGTCTAATTTATGAGATTTTTCTATTACTTTCATAATGAATATTTACTAAAACCACAGTCGTTTGAGTAACATTCATCCTGCTACTAGAGGTAGGGGGAGTTCTGCTACAGATTTGTATAAAAACTTTAACTGGTGTTGATTCTAACACCATTAGAAAAAGCCTGCATTGCTAGAGCTGTCAAAACATAGGATCATTGTTTAATATATTTTAAAATATCTAACAATCTATCTGTGTTTTGCTGTTAAATATAGAATAATATTCTATATTTAAAATTATTTTTAAAATGTTTTGGTATATTTATCTACAAGTATATTTAAGCGTAGATTTTTATGCAGTCAAGCTCGCTAAAAATGGATAAAACTATAAAAAAGAATCCTCTTCTAATCGTGTAAATCTACGATGTAGAAGAGGATTTTTCGTTAGCTAAGTGCCTAAGAGGTTATCTTTCTTCTCTTACAACATTTTCATTAAAAATGTTCTCGAGAATTTTTCTTTCATGTTTGTAATGAGGCTTTGCTATTCTCTTCTGGGCCAATTTTTTAGCAGTTTGTTCGTCATATGAAAGGTTATTCATAAAATAAACGAACGGTACTAATTTGCCACTTTTGGTTGTTAAGAAACCAGCAAGGTTAGCAACACCATTAAGGGTTCCTGTTTTTGCCTTTACATTATTAAGTAAAGGTTGCTTCATTACACTACCTCTTTCTGCCAAGGTACCACTTTGACCTGCTACAGGAAGTAATTCAATCATGTTTAAGGAGCTATCGTTATCTTCAATGTATTTCAATACTGATAACATTTGGCGTGGAGTTATTTTGTTGTGAGCAGAAAGACCAGAGCCATCGATTAATGTTGCTTTTCCAAGGTCGATTCCCTTACCTTTTAATATTCTTCTAATTGCAGTTGTTGACATAGCATATGTTGCAGGGTGGCTATAAAAAACAGTGCCGATAGTTCTTGCAACACTGTCTGCAATAAGATTTACACTAAATTTTAAGCATCTTTTGAGCATTTTGTGTAAAGGTTGAGATTGGTATCTTGCATATGTAGTCATACCATCTTGAGTCTTTCTTACAGGAACCACATTTCCTTTGACCGTTAGTTTTAATTTTCTTAATTGGTCGCTAACAATGTCTTTTCCCCATTCTTCAGGATCTTGAATTGCAAAAGAAAGACCTAAAGGTTTTCCAGCTTTTTGAACTGGAATGCATCCAGAAAGGCGATATACATTATGTGAATTGCGATCCATTTCGAGTTCACAGCCACCGTAGAATTCAGAAGGGGTTACAGCTTCGACATCTTCTGTAATTACAGATATTGGAGTACCGGTTGGTACATTAGCAGTAACTTTTCCGCCTATTTTAGTGGCAACTAATTTAGCGCTAACACAGTTTCCATCAATAATTACAGCAGAAGGAGGGGCTGTGAAGCATTTGGATAAATCATCCCAAGACCAACCTGTAGCGTAGTTATGTCCTGCAAAGTATCCTGAATTAATATAAACATTACCGTTTATAGTATTAACACCTGCTGATTTTAGTGTAGATAAAAGGCTTCTTAGGTTTTCTCTTGTGAAATATGGATCTCCACGGAATTCGATTTCAATATTGCTGTTTAGAACTCCGTTTTCTACATAAAGAGTACTATTAGACGTAAGAGCACGGTTTTTTACTTTAAGGATCGTTTCTATTTGGTAATTAGGCCCAAGGTAAACCAGTGCTGCCAATGCAGTAATAATTTTTTCGGTTGAGGCCGGTCTAAAATACATATCTTGGTTATAACCAAGCACTGTGTTCTTATCTAATGAATAAGCCACTCCATTGAGAGCGCCTTCTTGAATTCTAATATCTTGTGAATTATCTGCTGCGAAAATTGAAACACAAGAAAGAGCAAATATTGAAAATAAAAGGTACTGTTTAAGCATATAATCCTAAAACAAAAATAGATTTAAGTTTACAAAATTTATTATTCTGAATCGTCCGTTAGTCTTATCGCGTTTAGACTTTCTGTAATTTGATTGTTGAGGCTTTTTTCACTACTAAAGTGTCCTGACGATGTAGCACCGCATAGGTTAACAATGGTTAGGAAGCTTATGACAATTATCAAAAATGCAAAATGAGCTTTTTTGTCATGCTTGTTATACATTTCAATAATGTGAAGTGTTGGAAGCATTGCTAAAGGTAACAACGCTCCTAAGGCAACAAAAGGTAATTTATCGGTATATACCGCTGCAGTTAATAGAATTGCAAAGAAAGTAAAAAAGGCAATCAATATTAGGAACTGCTGTTTATCTGGTTCTACTTTATTTTTGAAAGCGATACTTAAGCTATATTTTAGAGCTAAAGCCCAAGCACCAGCATTTATGATAAAAGTAAATATTCCTACTATGTATAACACAATAATCCAAACATTAGAGATGGCCCTACTTAATGGTTCTTGGGTGAACAATGATGGATCGAACTCCTTTATGAGGTAGTGTGTAAAGTTAGTGGTTCCGATTCTTAAAAAATCGAATATTGCGATAAATAATGGGTAAACGTGGGTTAAGCCATAGAATAAAGGATATTCTTCATCCTGACCATAAAGGTTTCTTAAGGTTTCGTTAGAAATAAGCTCTTGAATATATGGATAAATTGAAAGCCCGACTATGGAGCCTCCTATAAGGAAACCAGTAATCGAAAAAGCCAACATTCTTCTTACGTATAGGCAAATCGTGAGAATAACAGGAATTATTCCAATGTAATCTGTTTCTAAGCACCATCCCAATCCTAAAACCAAAGTAATAGTGCCAAAGAAGGCCCACCATTTATTATCATAGGTGAAATATACGGTTCTATTGTAGGCGTTTAAATATGCGCTTCCTCTTCTTAACATAATATAAGAAGCAAAAACTGCAGAGACACCAAATAAAAGAAAGGCATCTTGAGTTATTGTGGTGTTATATAGAATAAATGGCGATAACAAAAACCCTGCGGAAAACCAGCACATTGTAATGTTGGAAAAAAATCTTTTAAGGCAGGCACTTAAGATTATGAAAGAAGCAACTCTTAAAATAATAATAAGAGTCATGATTGCCATCGGATTATTCCATAATAGCAATGCTCCATAAGACATAATTGAAACGATAGATCCTGGTGTTGGACCTATGCCAGGGAAACTTTCACCGAATGTGCTAATGTTACCGTTATATAGGGCATCATATGCATTAGTCATTAGGTATATTTGGCTATCATCTATGATTTGATTATTAGCGTACAAAATAGCCAGACAGATGTGCAGTATGAGAATTGAAATTGTAAATAGTAGATAGTATTTGTTTTGCATATCTGCTTCTCTAGAAAACAATCTATTGTTTTTTTATTTATTAGGCACTTTGTAATATCTTTAAAGGCACCTATTAGAAGTTTTTCTTGATTATATGCCAAAGTAAAGATCTTAACTAAAAATTATCAAAGCGTGCTCATGCTATACCTACTTAAGGTATTTGAACTAAACAGCATGATTTTAACATAAGGAGATAAGTGTATTCCTGCCATATTCTACAATATGGGTTGGTGTTTTTGGAAGTTACAGGAATTTTGCCTAAATACCCACAGTTTTAACCGCTTTTTCAAGGCTACAATTTATCAATAGGTATGATAAAATGCCCAAGGTATTTACGGGATATTACCTGTTAGGAGAGATGATAGAAGAACCTTTTTATTTTAAGGCTTAAACGGCTTTTAGAATGGTTCTTGATTTCTCTAATTTATTCGCGTGGATATGCTCAAAAGTATTTTTTGTACTTAAAAGGCTATATCTAATGGTGATGTGAACGCACCAGTGAGAGTAAATAATAACTACTTATGTGTTTCTTTTAAAAAATTAAGTACTAAACTTTTTAAAAGATAATAAGAACTCTATAAAATTCACAACCTTTGGGTTGTGGGATAGTTCACAAGTTTAATAACAAAGAATAATCTTTTATAAAATTCAGGAAGAGAAAATTATGGTAATTTCACCAAAAGTACGTGGCTTTATATGTACTACAGCTCATCCTACTGGATGCGAAAAAAACGTTAAAGACCAAATAGCTTATGTTGAGTCTCAAGGTCCTATCAAGAATGGTGCAAAAAAAGTTCTTGTTATCGGTGCTTCTACAGGTTACGGTCTAGCATCTCGTATTAGTGCAGCTTTTGGTTCTGGAGCAGCTACTATTGGTGTATTTTTTGAAAAACCAGGTACTGACACCAAGCCAGGCACAGCAGGTTGGTATAACGCAGCTGCTTTTGATAAATTTGCACACGCAAAAGGTTTGTATGCAAAGAGCATCAATGGCGATGCCTTTTCAGATGCTTGTCGTAACAAGGTTATCGAACTCATAAAACAAGATTTAGGTAAGATTGATCTTGTTGTTTATTCTTTAGCTTCACCAAGAAGAACAATTCCTTCTACTGGTGAAACTGTTAAGTCTTCATTAAAGCCTATTGGTCAGGTATATACCACCACCGCTGTTGATACCAACAAAGATGTAATTATTGAAGATTCAATTGCACCTGCTACCGAACAAGAAATCATTGATACTGTAAAGGTTATGGGTGGTCAAGATTGGGAACTATGGATGCAAGCTCTTGCTTCTGCTGACGTTTTAGCTGAAGGTGCAAGAACCGTTGCTTACAGCTATATTGGTACTGAGCTTACTTGGCCAATATATTGGAATGGTACCTTAGGAAAAGCTAAGGAAGATTTGGATCGTGCTGCAGCAGCAATCAATAAAGTGTTAGCTCCTGTATCAGGTTCTGCAAATGTAGCTGTATTAAAGTCTGTTATTACCCAAGCATCATCAGCAATTCCTGTAATGCCACTTTATATTGCTATCTGCTTTAAGATTATGAAGGATCAGGGTGTTCATGAAGAAGTAATTCAGCACATCTATAGATTATTCTCAACCGCTCTCAATACTTCTGATTTCAAACTCGATGATAAGAATCGTATCAGAATGGACTCTTGGGAACTTGATCCAAAGGTTCAAGATACTTGTAAGGAATTATGGTCTAAGATTACCACTGAAAACTTGAAGTCTACTACTGACTATGAACAGTATAAGCACGACTTCTTGAAACTTTTTGGTTTCGGTGTTGATGGTGTTAATTACGATGAAGATGTAAATCCTAACGTACCTTTTGACGTAATCACCTTAAACTAATTAAAAGAACTTAGTAATAAAGATGCCCGCTAAATGCGGGCATTTTTTATTTTAAGATTTAATCAAAACTTTAAATAAGAAAGAATTTATCTTCTTACTTATTTGGGTTGGAATGATATCTTTCGTAAGCTTCATAGGTATTTTCCATTAATGAAGCTATGGTCATAGGGCCAACTCCACCAGGTACTGGAGTTATGAAAGCAGCTCTTTCTTTTGCCGCAGTGGCTTCGATATCACCACATAAATGGCCATCAGGCAATCTGTTGATACCAACGTCGATTACGGTAGCACCTTCTTTAATCCATTCACCAGGGATAAAATTTGGTTTACCGATAGCAACAACTAGAATTTCTGCTTGGCGAACAAATGATTCGAGATCTTTTGTGAATCTGTGAGTGGTAATGGTGGTGCATCCTGCTAGCAGAAGTTCAAGGGTCATAGGACGACCTACGATATTTGATGCTCCAACTACTACAGCGTTTTTGCCCAAAATATCCTGTTTAGTGCTGTTGATAAGAGTCATTATTCCCTTAGGAGTGCAAGGACGAAGGGCAGGAATTCTTTGAGCTAATCTACCAACATTGTATGGGTTAAAACCATCAACGTCTTTGTCATATCTAATACGTTCAATTACTTTGGTAGAGTCGATGTGCTTTGGAAGTGGAAGCTGAACTAAGATACCGTCTACAGTATCATCTTTATTCAAATCATCTATTAAGCTTAGAATGTATTCTTCAGAGGTGTCTGCAGGAAGGTCGTAAGACTTAGAAATGTATCCAATTTCTTCACAAGCCTTTCTCTTGTTACGTACATAAATCTGAGATGCAGGATCTTCACCGACAAGAATTACGGCGAGTCCAGGACAACGTTTATTTTCATCCTGTAGCTTTGATACCTTCTGTGCAAGTCCATCTCTTATGGATTTTGCAATGCCTTTGCCGTCAATTATCTGTGCGGTCATGGATTATATTCTCCTGATGTGAAAATGTTTCTAGCTAATAACGGTAGCTGATTATGAGAGCTTTAGAATTTTTATATTTTGTCGCTATTATTCATAGAACTTCAATACTTGGTGCTATTTTATCATTTTGGAGGCTTTCGAGATACACAAATAACAAATGTTAGCTTTAAAAAAGTTTCTTGTTTTGTAAGGTTATTTCGAATTTATAAACAATAGTGGCAAATAATAGAACAGAATAATCTTCTGTTTTAAGAAGCGGATTATGTTGGGTTGATTATACGAATAAGGTTTTGTAGAATCATTGTTGTTTCCTTGAGAATATTAACGTAATGAGATTTGTAGCTAGTTTTTTAATTGCTTGTATTTGCTCCGCATGTGGTGACAATGCAGAAATCTGTGCATCGCCATCTACATTAAAGAGTTTGAAGTACAATTTTAGCTACGAACTATTAGCTGACAAAGATTTACCCCAAATAACTTTCTCTGATTTCAATAGGTCTGAAGCTACAAACTCTTTTATATGGTGTACTGCCAAAGGACATATAACAGGTAATGCTAAAGCCATAGGTCAAGTCCTTGAAGCAAAGATGGGACACAAAAATTGGCAACTCCATAAAAAGCAAATTACCAAGATGGATTTAAATAAAATTGCTTTAAGTGAATTAAAGAAATATAGTGATCCATTGGCGTTATATTTTGTTACTTTAAAAAGCAATGAAATTCCTAGCGATTATACGTTTAAAATAGATCTTGATATGGCTTACGCTATTAATAGATATAGTGATAAAGTTGTTAATGTTGATTATCAAGAAAACATCTATAAAGAAGTTCTCGCACAATTCTATAACACTGGTATTTATTCCAAAGATAAAAGAAATTCCGAGTTAGTTGTGACCATAAAAAAAATACCTTAAGAAAAAACTTAAGGTATTCGTAAATATGTACAACTAAATATTTTTCGTTACATTCCTAGTCCACTCATAAGCATCTTAGCACTGGTAAAAATCATAAGAATGCCAAATGCGATCTTAATTACGTGAGGTGGGAGCATTCTATTAACCTTTGCACCAATAGGAGCCATTAGTACTGAGAAAGGCAGTATGCAGAGCACGCCTGAATAGCAAATTTGTCCGAATGTTAAGGTTGGAGCTGAGGCTAAATTGGTATAAACACCTTCTGGTAATTTGGTTACTTCAATAATATCAGCGATTATTGTTATGAGGGCTCCAGGCAAGCAAATTAAAAAGCCAAATATTGATGCAGTGCCGACAACTTTTTTGGTATCCAAGGTCTTAAAAAGGGTGAGGTTTGGAACTGTAAGTGTACCTCCCCCGATGCCAAGCATTACTGATATTGTTGATATAGTTGTTGCCATAAGGCTTTGCCATGGATAAAAAGAAGGTAAATTTTCAAAGATGCCTTTAGCTTTAGCAAAAAACATCATGTTGAAAGCAGCAAATAGCAAAATAGCGCCAAATAAGAGGGTTAACCAGTTACCACCAAAATAATAAGAGAATAATTTACCAATTAATACTCCAAGCATAAGAAAAGGTAGCCATTTAATTACTAAATCTTTTAAATAATTGTTGTTTCTAATATGTGATAGGCAACTCGACATAGAAGTAGGGATCATGGTTGCTAATGAGGTACTTGTAGCTAGCATAATTGCATCATCTTGAGACATGTCAAAATAGTGTATAAAAAGAAAATAATACACTGGGACAAATATGATTCCGCCACCAACACCAAGAAGTCCAGCAAGAAATCCAGCTAAAGTGCCAGCACCAGCAAGAATTCCTATTAGGGGTAAAAAGTTACTAATTGCATCCATTATTGAAAAATACCTATTTAAGAGAATATGTGTATTGTAATGATTAAAAGGTAAAAATTGTCTTTAAAAGCAGAAAATAGCTAATTTTTTTATTTATAGGGATCCAATACTGCGAAAAAATGGTCAATATTCTCCCAAAATACCACTAAATTGAGAATAAAACGGTAAAAAGTGAAAGATTTTAAAAAAAATATTGACGGATAAAGGAACGCACTGTATCATACACAACTGTTAAGCAAGACAACGTCGGTGATTAGCGCAGTCCGGTAGCGCATCTGGTTTGGGACCAGAGGGTCGTAGGTTCGAATCCTACATCACCGACCAGGTCCTGAAAGGGCACCCTTAGCTCAGCTGGATAGAGCAACTGCCTTCTAAGCCGTGGGTCGAAGGTTCGAGTCCTTCAGGGTGCGCCACTATGGCGGTGTTCTTGATTAGTCGATGGTGGCCATAGCTCAGTTGGTAGAGTCCTGGATTGTGATTCCAGTTGTCGTGGGTTCAAATCCCCCTGGCCACCCCAATATGCGGGAATGGCGGAATTGGTAGACGCACCAGATTTAGGTTCTGGCGCCCTAGGCGTAAGAGTTCAAGTCTCTTTTCCCGTACCACCAATCATTCTTAGTTTTCTTCTTTTAAATCCTTTCGTTTTTTAGTTCATTTTTCTATTTTGTTTTAGTAATTATTTCTTTCGCTTATTTGTTGCCAATTTATGTTTACTGATTGATCAGATGTTCTAACGTGAATTGCTCCCTTTATAATGCCGTCAAAAGTACACTGTCTTGCATCGCCTACATAGATATTTTTATCCATCATGTTAGACCTTAGATTAACCCAAGCAGATTTTGAGGTTTGTTTACCGATTTCATAAGCACCGGAAAGGCCTGCAAGAAGTATTTCCAATATTTTGCTAGCAGGAACGCTAAAGGGATAATTTGGAAGGAAAGGGTACTGAATAATACATGAGAAATAGTTATTCTTAAGCCTCAGTTCATTAATTATTTTTTCTATTTCGCCAGTCACGAGTTCAATTGTTTTTTGAGTTGTATTCTCGGAAATTACTTTGTTTACGATAATAAACTCAGATTCGGAAATTCTAAATATTTTGGAATCCGAAAAGCTAGTATTTAAGGCTTGAATAAAAAGACGTTGAATTTGGTATGAAAATTCATTACCTCTTAAAATATTCAAAGATTTTAAGCCAGGAACCGAAAGAATGAATATGTACTTATCCTCAGGTACGATCATTTTAGATGCGGTGCTTTGATTCATAAAATCCATACGAAGTTGGGTTATGTATGACAAAAAACTTCTATCATCATAAATGACTGCACGGGAATTCGAATCGGCATTAAAAAAATCTAACTTCTTTTTTAAAGTACTATTTTTTCTATTTAGATTTAGTAGAGCTAGCGACATAGCCAATATAATTAAGAGTATGGCTGCACTAGAATATATAAAATAGCTATCATTAAATGATGATATCTTCTCTTCAAAACCTTTCTTTACCTCTTTTTCATTGCCCTTATTATCATCAGCACTGTCATTTTTAATATTATTAGAATATAAAGTTACTTGAGGCGATCTTATAGATTTTAAGAGCTCGAAAGCTTCTTTATAGTTTTTTTGATGGGCTTCTACTATTCCTTGTGCATAAATAAATTGCGTTTTTTGTTTTTCTGTCATTAGAGGCTGAACTTCTTCGAGATCTTGTATTACTTGTTTAATCTCATTGTAATTATCGGCTTCAGCCATAATTGAAAGTTTATCAAGATTGCAATTGATAATCTCGTGTTGATTTTCTTGTTGTCTTCCAGAGTTATTTAGAATTGCACAAGCTTGAGTAATAAGCCTTTTAGCTACTGCGTGATTATGTCTTTTGGATTGAATAAAACTTATTAGTTTTAATATTTTTGCTTCAGTAGGCGTTCTTTCAAGCTTATTTGTTTTAACTAACACCTTTGCCTTTTGTAGAACCATGTAGGCTTGATCCAAATCTCCTAGTTCTATACTGTATTTAACAAAGTCTTTAAGAGAGTCTAAATACTCATAACTTAGAGCAGGGATCTTTTCTGCTGTGCCTAGGTAATCTTTTAAAAGAGTCATCGCATCGTTTAAGTAACCAAATTTATAAAAGACTTTAGAGGCCTTTTTAGAAATTACTGCTTTTGAGTATGAGTATTGCGGTTCCTTTAGAATATTTAATATCTGCTTAAGGGTGCTAATGGCTTTTTCATTTTCGCCACCTTTAAGCATAATATATACGCCTTCCAGCAAAATTGCGGCTTTAACATCAGGGGGTACTTCTTTAAACGCACTTGAAGAAACGCTTTTATTAAAGGTTTGCAGAGCTTCTATAATATTGTCATTCTGCACTAAATTTGAAATTCTTATGATGGTGTTTATGCTTTCATGCCAAGCATCGTTTGTAGAGGTTTGGGTAAAAAATTTATATTCTGGAGCTTCGTAGATAGAATTTTTAACATAATTTTTTCTAATAAAATCATTTCTCACGATATTGTATGCTTGAAAATTTTTTATCGTGTTGTCGTCAGTATCATGTAAATGTTTATTTAAAAGCTCTTTATCTGCAAATTCTGTATATTGTCCCAAAGATATAGTGCATGAAAACTCTATATTTTTAGCAATAAGCCAACTATCAGAATATTGCTTCACTGCATCTGCGCCATCCTTTAAATTTTTTATTACGTCTTTAGGTTGTTGTTGTGAAAGGTATTTTTGGGATGTTTTGATGCAATTATAAGGATTTGTATACTCTTGCTCTGCTGCTATTTCTAAAAGCTCAGGTGTCTCTGAAATACTTGAAACTGGGTAAGCTGGTAAAATAAATGCGAGTAGAAATGAATCGAAAAACATTTATATATACCTCTGAATAAGAAACACCTTAAGCGATTATTGAAATACGCTTCTAAAGCTATATTTTACAAAAACTTGCAGAATTTAATAAATGCGCCGTAACATTTTGTCGCTAAGATGTTACTTGTAAGGCGTAAGGCCTCGCGAAAGAGGCCTGCAATATTAAATAAACGAAGATCAAATCCCTTATTGTCTTACCAATCTCTTAGATTCGTAACTTATAGTCTGTGAACAACGACGAGGATTTATATCAAGTCCGCCTCTTCTCGTGTAGTAAGCTTGAACATCCAAAAATGAAAGTTTGGTGTGATTTTCAAGATCTGTAAAAATTCTTTCTACACAGTGTTCATGGAATTCTTTGTGAATTCTATAAGACACTAGATATCTAAGGAGACTGTCGTGATCAAGTGGTGCTCCAGTGTATTTGATAACGATGGTGCCCCAATCAGGTTGTCCTGTAACAAGACAGTTTGATCTCAGAAGATGTGATACGAGAGTTTCAGAAATTTCTGTGTTATCAGAGCTTTGCTTGATTAAATTAGGGTTTACTTCAAAGTCGACAATCGGTTCTATTACTTGATTCTCTAGTGCTGGATTATTAAGTGAAGATTCGTTTTCTAGTACTAGGCCTGGTAATTCTTGGCAATTTAGATTTTGCCAGTCCCCTCTAGAATAAAGTTTTATTGTTACTTCGCATTCAAGTAAGGCTGAAATGTCCTTGGTGATGATATTTTTGAAGTCTTCATTAGAGCCTAGCACGGTCATATTGAAGCTATTAAGATATAGCTTTAATGATTTAGATTCTACAATATATTCGGAAGTGCAAGGCACATACATTTCCCCAATCATAACCTGAGGAAGTCCCTTAGGATTTAGATATGATAATTCAAACATGTGCCAACAGTCATACCCAAAAAATTGGGTGTTAATAGTTAGCTTTTGACGATTTAAGCTACGTGGTACACGTTCGAGAAATTTCGGATTGTAAGGCTGTTTTTTAAGATTATTTTGAGTCAGTGTTTGATAAAACTTCTGACCATTATTTAATGATGGGGTGTAGGAATAATCGGAATTTATTTTGTGTCCTAGTGATAAATTAGAAAGAATTTTTTCATCATTAAAGTTGTTCATGTGCGATCTCTAATCTGGCTAGTTATTTAAGTAGGTATTTTAGGAATTCTTTATCTTATTTGAGTTTAATTAAGCGTTAAAGGAAGTAAATCCATTATATTTAAAGCATTTTTAGGATATTTTAATAAAATCTCAATGTTATAATACCTTTATTACCGAGGCTTATAAAGAGGTATTTGACATGGATTTAAAGGAAGTAATTGGTTTAGGTGTTGCAGGTAATTTTGCGGGGCATCTTGAACAAGCAGGTGAAGCAGAAAGCTTTAATGATGTGAAAGTAGCAGACGCAGCAGCTCCCAAAGCTCTTTTTCCATTTTATTTACCAAATCCTAAGGAAGAAATGGCAGATTCTTTCTTAAAGACTTTCCCTTTATCATCAGACAAAGAAAAATTTCCGGAAAACGAACCTACTGCAAATTTACAGACCGAACCTGAGTTAGGACTCTTATTAAAGATTAATTATGATAAAGACGGAAAAGTTTTATCTTTAGATCCTAAATACTTTGGTGCCTATAACGATTGTTCAATAAGAAGACCAGGCGCAGTTAAGATTAGCACTAAGAAGAATTGGGGAAGTGATACCAAAGGTGTATCTGATAATCTGATAACCATAGATAGTTTTGATGCAAATGGAAAAATCAATTCTTATCGCCTGGCTTGTTTCTTAAAGAGAGATGGTCAGCTTTTAGATTATGGTGTTGATAGTGCTGTTAGAGATTACAGCTATATGTATGGTCGCCTTTTAGAATGGATTGTTGATAAGATGAACAATCAGGAAGACAAAGGACCTGCAGAAAATATTCACAGATATTTAGAGGTTTGTAATTATCCTGAATATGCCCTAATCAGTATTGGTGCTACTCGTTATACAGAGTTTGGTGAAACTGGATATTTGAAAAAAGGCGATGTTAGCTATGTTGTAGTTTATCCAGAAGCATTATCACATTCTGAACTTCGTGAAATTATTTGGACAGAGTCTTGGAAACATTTAAGCAATATTAGCGTGTTAAAGCAGGAAGTTTGCTAATTTAATTTACTAAATTCTCATTAATCGAAAAACGCCACCAATTTTTTTGGTGGCGTTTTTTTAAGAGCTTTATTTAAGTGATTTTATAAGCTTGCCTGTCTAAGAATTTCAGCCTTATTGATCTGTTCCCAAGGGAATTCTTCACGACCAAAGTGACCGTAAGCAGCAGTCTTGAAATAAATAGGGCGCTTTAAGTTAAGCATTTCAATAATGCCGTGTGGTCTTAAATCAAAATTATCGTTAACAATGCTAATGAGACGATCTTCTGAAACAATGCCAGTGCCAAATGTATTAATGCTTAGAGATACAGGTTTAGCAACACCAATGGCATATGAAATCTGAATTTCGCATTTCTTAGCTAAGCCAGCTGCTACAATATTTTTAGCTACATAACGTGCAGCATATGCAGCGCTTCTATCAACCTTTGATGGGTCCTTACCAGAGAATGCACCACCACCATGACGTGCATAACCACCATAGGTGTCAACTATGATTTTACGTCCAGTAAGTCCGCAATCTCCCATAGGTCCGCCGATAACGAATCTACCAGTAGGATTTATTAGGAATTTGGTCTTTTCACTTACCCATTTAGCAGGAATTACTTTTTTGATGATTTCATCAATAACAAATTCATGGAGCTCTTTGTTAGAAACGTCTTCTGAATGCTGTGTGGATAAAACTACAGTGTCAACACCTTGTATAGAACCATCATCATTGTACACAAATGTTACTTGGCTCTTAGCATCAGGGCGTAACCATTTAACAGCACCTTCTTTTCTGAGCTTTGCTTGTCTCATAACCAATCTATGAGCATAAGTAATAGGTGCAGGCATGAGAACATCAGTTTCGTCGCAAGCATATCCGAACATTAATCCTTGGTCTCCAGCGCCTTGTTCTTTAGGATCTGCTCTTGATACGCCTTGGTTTATATCAGGAGATTGTTTGCCAATAGCATTTAAAACAGCGCATGAGTTACCATCAAATCCTACGTCAGAGCTGTTGTAGCCTATATCACAAACAACTTTTCTTACTAGACTTTCTATATCAACCCAAGTAGAAGTGGTTATTTCACCACCTACTAATACCATGCCAGTTTTTACAAAAGTTTCGCAAGCTACGTGAGCATTGGTATCACTTTTAAAAATTTCATCCAGAACAGCATCTGAAATTTGGTCTGCAATCTTGTCTGGGTGTCCTTCTGACACGGATTCTGAGGTGAACAATCTTGCCATCCGTTAGCTCCTTTATATTACACGTAATTCATATATGAATTGTGGTTTTTATTTTAGAATATTTTACGTGAAATTACTAATTTGAATTTTTTAATTTACATAAAAAGTTTATTACTAATTTTGTTGTGATAAGTATAGCAAAAAACCAATCTTTATATCTGTATAGATTACGAATCAGAGAAAGTTCTCAGTTAAGCCTTAATTTTTATGATTACAGTGCGTTTTTTTTTGCTATTAAAAGGTTAGAATAACGCAGAGATTGTAGAGTTAAACGATTGTGTCAAGTATTTTGTGTAAACATCTTTGATTTCCTGCCTCGTGTTACTCAGGCTGCATCTTGCTTCTTATCTGCCTCAAGCATATCATCAAA
>CAVGFV010000013.1:0-20042 GCA_963628765.1 Succinimonas sp. | reverse complement strand
AATATCTATAAATTATTTTCATATATTATAAACTATTTATATATTTAACACAACTATTATTAACCCTCCTGTCTTCGCATTAAGTTATCTTTAATCTAAGACTAACTCTTTTGTGCAGATTGAAATTTTCCTGACAATAGATCCTTAAAGAACTCATTCATGCCATCCTCATTCAATGGGTGTGCAAAATAAAAGCCTTGTACATTATCGATTCCCGTTTTGTGTACATATTCGAGCTCTTGATCAGTTTCTACGACTTCTGCAACCAATGACAAGCCAAAGGACTTAGCAAGATTAATGATCGCATTAACAATCTCCTGATTCTTAATTGAACCTGTTATGTTACTTACGAAGCTTCTATCGATCTTTAACGTATCGAGTGGGAATGTACACAAACTTAATAAATTGGTAAAACCTGTACCAAAATCATCGACACTTATCTTAACTCCCATATTACGTAATTTTGTAAACGCATCAATAACACGCTGATTTACATTTGAAACCAATGATTCACGAAGCTCAAACTCTAATGCTGAAGGCGGATAGTTTAATTCTTCTAAAACGTTAACCACTTTAGATAGGAAGTCTGGTTTTAAGATTTGGTTTCTAGAAAGATTTATAGCCATGGTATACATCACACCTGTGCTTTTCTTCCACTCCAAATTTTGCAGAAGCGCCGTACGTAACACCCAATCACCGATGCTTACAATTAGGTCTGATTCTTCCGCAATAGGAATAAACTCATTAGGCTCTAGACTACCCAAATCTTTATTTTTCCAACGCACTAGCGCTTCAATACCGGCAATGGTCTTTGCATTACCAATAAATTTAGGTTGATACACTAGGGATAATTCATGCTTATCAATGGCATTACGTAGCTTTCTCTCAAGTGAATCACGCTCTAAATCTTCATTTCCAATATCATCTGAATAGAAAACTACAGAACGTGGCCCATTTTCTTTAGCTCTTTTCAATGCGAGATCCGCTTTTCTGATTACTGTTTCATAATCGGAACCTAGATCAGGGTAGATGCTAATTCCAAAAGATACGCTTATAGTGAATTTATCCTTAAAAATTTCAAAAGGTTCTTTTAAACAATTCTGAATTTTTTCTAGTAAAGAATTTAGATTATATTCCTTCGAATAATCTCTAAGAATAATCATAAATTCATCATCATTAAAGCGCCCTAACGTTGTGATATTTTCAGGAACGATATCTTTGAGACGTTCAGCTGCTATTTTTAAAACTTCGTCTCCTACAACATCCCCTCGCTGATTACTAATTTCTGAAAAATCATCAATTCCCACAAGGATAAAGGCTAGCTTAGTACTTGATTCATCAGCATAAGAAAGCTCCTGAGTAGCCTTCACAGCCAAATAAACTCGATTATATAAACCTGTGATGTAATCGCTATGAGCTAGTTTCTGAAGAAGTTTTTCCGATTTCTTTTTCGCAGTTACATCAATAGCAATACCACCAAGACCTTGAACAGTCCCGTTGTCATCAATTAAAGGAAATTTTGTACTTTTATACCAAAGACCTACTTTTTCATTTTCGATATAGTGATAAACCTTTTTAGACTCTAAAACGTACTTATCATCGCGAACATACCCATCAACTAATTTTTTCGGGGCGATATCTTGATCTCTTAGTCCCTTAAAAAAGGCTTTATCCCTGCCAAACATAGAAGCATAAAAATCATTAACCCTCGTAAAGCGTAGATCTTTATCTTTAAACCAAATAGGAGCTTCAATCAAATTACATAGGTTTGAAAATTCTTTATTTTCTTTACGTAAAGCACTTATCTCATCACGCGTTCTAGACCATAATAAAAAAATGTAGATTAAAGCTGAAATAGAAAGGATTGTTGTGATAATCAAAAAAATAAGCATTTGGTAACCACTTTTGTCATAAAAAAACGCCTCTACAATCCCACAAGACTAGAGGATAAAAAAATAAAAAACCGTTTGTTCCAAAATAATATATAACCTTAAATTCTTCAAAAATTTTTATTTGATAGCATATTTAGATAACAAAAAAGGAGGTAAAAACCTCCTTTTTTTGATCAATACGGCAATTTATAAAATCATTGCTGATGGGTAAATTACATCATTCCACCCATGCCGCCCATACCAGCTCCAGCAGGAGCTACAGGTGCATCTTTCTTAGGTAATTCAGTAACCATACATTCAGTGGTGATCATAAGACCAGCTACAGAAGCAGCATACTGAAGAGCACTTCTTGTTACCTTAGTTGGGTCAAGGATACCAAACTGGAGCATATCACCATATTCACCAGTTGCAGCGTTGTAACCGAAGTTACCTTCACCTTTACGTACAGCATCTGCTACTACAGAAGCTTCATCGCCTGCGTTGGTAACGATCTGACGAAGAGGAGCTTCCATAGCTGTGAGAGCAACCTTAATACCAACGTTCTGATCCTGGTTATCGCCCTTGAGATCCTGAATCTTAGAAGCAGCTCTGATAAGAGCAACACCACCGCCAGCAACTACACCTTCTTCAACAGCAGCACGAGTTGCGTGAAGAGCATCGTCTACACGATCCTTCTTTTCCTTCATCTCAACTTCAGTAGCACCGCCAACCTTAATTACAGCAACACCGCCAGCAAGTTTAGCAACACGTTCCTGAAGCTTTTCTTTATCGTAAGAAGACTTGGTATCTTCAATAGCCTTACGAATCTGAGCAACACGATCCTGAATTGTGGTCTTGTCACCAGCGCCGTCAATAACAGTGGTGTTATCCTTGGTTACGATAACCTTCTTTGCTTTACCAAGATCATTGATGGTAGCAGCATCGAGCTTCATACCGATATCTTCAGAAATTACAGTACCGCTAGTGAGAATTGCAATATCTTGAAGCATTGCTTTTCTACGATCACCAAAACCAGGAGCCTTAACAGCGGCAACCTTAACAATACCACGCATGTTGTTTACAACAAGGGTAGCAAGAGCTTCACTATCAACATCTTCAGCGATGATAAGGAGTGGTTTACCAGCCTTTGCAACACCTTCCAAAACTGGAAGAATATCGCGAATGTTAGAAATCTTCTTGTCTGCAAGGAGAATGTATGGTTCATCAAATTCAACAGAAGCGCTATCAGCCTTGTTGATGAAATATGGTGATAAGTAGCCTCGGTCGAACTGCATACCTTCAACGATATCAAGGTTGTCTTCGAGACCATTGCCATCTTCAACGGTAATAACACCGTCACGACCAACCTTTTCCATAGCGGTAGCGATTAACTTACCAACGGTAGCATCTGAATTTGCAGAGATTGTACCAACCTGCGCAATTGCATTGCTATCTGCACAAGGAGTAGAAAGTTTCTTCAATTCTTCTACCGCTGCAGATACTGCTTTATCAATACCACGCTTAAGATCCATTGGATTCATACCAGCAGCAACTGATTTTAAGCCTTCATTGATAATTGCCTGAGCTAATACGGTAGCTGTGGTAGTACCATCACCTGCAGCGTCGTTAGCCTTAGAAGCAACTTCCTTAACCATCTGAGCGCCCATATTCTGGAACTTATCTTCAAGCTCAATTTCTTTAGCAACAGATACACCATCTTTGGTGATTTGTGGAGCACCATAGCTCTTATCAAGAACTACATTACGGCCTTTTGGACCAAGAGTAACCTTAACAGCGTTAGCAAGTACGTTAACACCTTCAAGCATCTTAACACGGGCATCATTGCCGAATTTTACATCTTTTGCTGACATTTACTTATTCCTGTAGCTTTATGACCTGATACCTCAGATCAAACTTTAAATTCTAAATTACAATAAAAAAAACAATTAGTCTTCAATAACAGCAAGAATATCGTTTTCTGACATAATGAGGACTTCTTCACCGTCTAACTTTTCTTTCTTGACGCTGTAGCCTTCATTGAAAACAACCTTGTCACCAACCTTTACGCCCATTGGAAGAACGGTACCATTATCGAGTATACGGCCACTTCCAACTGCAATAACTTCTCCACGTGTTGACTTGTCTACAGCAGCACCAGTAAGTACGATACCGCCTGCTGACTTTGCTTCAACTTCAGTACGCTTAACAATAACACGATCATGTAAAGGACGAATTGTCATATCTGATTATTGGTCAAAGTTAAAACCTTTGAACCGCCTCCATTTAAACTCTACCTAAGACTGTCTTAGTATATTAATCTCTGACTGATATATAGGGATATAAATTCATAATTCAAGGGCAAATATAAAAATTTTCTAAAACAAAAAAAACTCTTTAGTTTGAAAGAACCTTTTAAAAACATTAAAAAAAATTCTTGTGCTAAAATCTTTCTAATAATAAGTACACTTAATAGGAGATACAGTCTTGCTCTCAGTCCTTTTAAGAAAACACTTTGTAGTTTTTCTTTTGTTCATTGCATCATTAGTTTTTTCTAACACTACTTTAAATTCATTTTTGATTTCAGAAGCATCAGCCTCAGAAGAAAAAAAATTTCTTAAAGAAAGTGAGGCTTTTTCACCTGAAATATTCCAGGATGGAACACAAGTAAAAATCAAATTCGATATTGCTGATGGCTACTACCTTTATCAAGAAAAATTCAAAGTTGAGCCAAGAAATGCCGAAATTACTAAATTCAAAATTCAAGACGGTATTCCCCATGATGATGAATATATGGGCTTATCTCATATTTATTATAAAAATGCAGAACTAGAGTTTAATATTATAAAAACTGCTCCTCTTCCTCAGGTATTAATCACCTATCAAGGTTGTACTACAGACCTTTGTTACCCACCAATTACCAAAACACTAAATTTAAAAAAGATTACCAGTTCAGAAAGCGCAACGAATGCAAGCGCAACCGTAGAAAGCACATCTCAAGACAATAAACCAAAAGATGAAGCTGAGTCTCTCTATCAAGAGATCAAAGGACATGGCTTTCTTTTAGGAATGCTAGCGTTTTTTGTGTTAGGGCTTTTACTTAGCCTCACACCTTGTATGTTCCCGATGTACCCAATATGGAGTGCTATTATTCTCGGTGGCCGAAAGAAAAACTTTGCCACAGCTTTTTCGTTTTCGTTTGCCTATATACAGGGCATGGCCATAACTTATATGCTTATTGGTTTTGCTCTCGCCTCTGCCGGGGCAAAATTTCATGCCTTTACTCAACAACCAATAGTTCTTATTGCAATAAGTGTATTATTCATCGTTTTAGCACTATCTATGTTCGGAGTATTTAACATTGCTCTTCCGAATTCGCTAACAACAAAGCTCCAAAATTTATCTGACAAACAAAAAGGTGGCTCTTTTATAGGCGTTTTCATAATGGGAGTTATTAGCGCCATTGTAGCTTCTCCTTGCACTACAGCCCCTCTTGCTGGAGCCTTAATGTTTATCATTCAAGATGGCAATATGATTAAAGGTGGTATCTACCTTTATATATTAGCTCTTGGTATGGGCACCCCATTATTTATTTTCGGGTTACTAGGTCAGAAATATCTTCCAAGATCAGGGAATTGGACACAAATTATAAAAACCTTATGTGGCTTCATTATGCTTTCGGTTCCTATAATTTTGCTTCAAAATTTCCTTCCTAAATGGCTAATCATTGTGCTTGTAATTTTAATTGCCACTGCTACTATTTCTTATCTTTTCTATGTACTCAGTAAAACTCATAAAAAGATTTTTACCTCCGTATGTGCCATTACCGGAATCGTTCTTTCTATCTTAGGAGGACTATCTGTTAATACGGTTGAAGAAAATAGCATCTTTAAAGAAGTTATGAGTGTCAATGATTTAGAAGCTGTTCTAAATAGCCAAAATGAAGTGATACTGGATCTCAGAGCTGATTGGTGTCGTGAATGTAAGCACTATGAAAACACGACATTCAAAGATAGCAAGGTGCAGGCTTATCTTAAAACTAGAGGTGCCTATTTCGCTGATGTGACCTCTCAAGATAGTTCAGCTTTCCCGATAATGCAGAAGTACGAAGTTACAGGAATCCCTGCAATATTAGTATTCCAAAACGGGAAACTCACCAAGAAAATATCTGGCTACCATGATGCCGAAGATTTTCTAAAACTTCTAAACGAATAACCGGCAAAAAAGAAACCCCAAATAACATCGGGGTTTCCTCATCAATCAAATAATTTTAAATTACTTTTGAGCAGGCTTTTCAGCTGGTTTTGTAGCTTTTACAACATCAACCAATTCAACATCGAATACAAGTACTGCATTAGCAGGAATCTCAGCAGTTGGAGGATTGCTACCGTAAGCAAGTTTTGCAGGAATGTAGAATGTAGCCTTACCGCCCTTCTTCATAAGCTGTAAACCTTCAGTCCAGCCTGGAATTACACCGTTTAAAGTGAACTGAACAGGTTCTTCTGATTTATCAAATACCTTACCATCGATAAGTTTACCAGTATACTGAACTTTAACAGTATCTTCTGGGGCTGGGCTTTCACCTTTACCTTCTTCAGTAATCTTATACTGTAAACCTGATTGAGTGGTCTTAACGCCATCTTTCTTAGCATTATCAGCAAGGAAAGCTTCGCCAGCCTTTAAGTTAGCTTCCGCTTCTGTCTTTGCCTTAGCAACTTGCTTATCTTGCATCTGACGGCCGAATTCTTGTAAAGTATCTTGGATTTCTTGCTCACTTAAATTTGCATTTTTACCAGCAAGTGCATTTGCGAATGCATCCTGGAATAACTTCTGATCGAGATTAAAATCGAGGCCTTTCATTTCATCAAAAGAACCCTTGAGATTTTTTCCAACCATGGTACCAAAAGAAACAGCAACCTTTTGTTCAAAAGTAAGCCCGCTGGTGTCTTTAGCAGCTGCATTTTCAATTTTTGCAGGAGCTTCAGTCTTAGTAGCGGTAGCCTTTTGATCGTTTGCTGCAGCACCACTATCATTACAAGCAGTAAGACCAAGTACCATTGCAGAAGCAAGCATGGTATAAACAAACTTCTTAACCATTATTTTTCCCTTTATTAATGATAAAAATAGCGGAGCTAAACAGAGTATCTGATAAAAACTCCTCTTTTTGTTAAAATGCATTGTACTTTATTATTAGCAATTTTTAAATTAAGATCGCCGATCAAAACATGAACAAAGAAAACACATCTCAAAATAAGACATCAAATAATGAAGAATTAGAAAGCAGAATTGCCTTTCTTGAATACAACCTTGATAAACTCAGTAATGAACTTTATCAACAAGGTCTCATTATTGAAAAGCAACAAATCCAATTACGTTTTCTAGCAAACAAGCTTAAATCTTATGAGGCATCTAATATCGCGTCTAGAAGTGAAGAAACTCCACCGCCTCATTACTAACTTTAAAAATGGCTATAACCGTGAATTTTGGAAATATCTACCGACTTACCATCTCTAAATAAACATATATCGGCTAAAGCATCATCAAAATTAAGAATTTTCCCGATTTCATAAAGTTCAGGAATCTCTAGACTTTGAGAGTTTTTGAGCTTCTTATATTCGAGGAAAGACTCTTCTGAAAGTGTAAACAGTAATTCATAGTCATCACCACCAGAGAGGACATGTCGTGCCTGCTCTTCAAATGGTAGATCTTTCACCTCTACTGCTTTAGGAATATTTTCCCAATAAAGTTCGGCTTTTTTATGAGAAGTCTCTAGGATATGCCCAAGATCGCCTAGAAGGCCATCAGAAATATCCATTGCACATCTAACCTTTAACTTTTTTAAAAATACCACTAAATCGATTCTCGGATTAGGAAGATCTAAAGAGCTTTTAGTTTCCCAAAATTCGACCTTAGGAGCTTTTTCTAGATATCTTTTTTCTACAATTATAGATGCTCCCCCTAAAGCACCGGATACCATAATATGGTCACCCGCTTTAGCGAGACTACGCCTAAATTCATGCCCTAAGACCACACTTCCAAATACAGTAATAGTGATAGATAAAGGGCCTTTTACCGTATCCCCTCCTAAAAGAGGTATTTGGCATTTTTCGGCAAGAGCTTTCATGCCTTGACTTAAGCGTTCAAGATAAACTCTGTCAAATTTTGGAATGCTTAGAGATAACGTAAACCCCAAAGGTCTTGCTCCCATTGCGGCAAGATCCGAAACATTTACCGCTAGAGCCTTATGCCCAACACTGTAAGGATCAGTATGAGAAAAAAAATGCGTGCCTTCCAAAAAGGTATCAGTGGAAACCGCACATACTTCACCTTTAGGTAAATCAAAAATGGCACAGTCATCACCAATACCGAGAACGGTATATGGTGATGCAATTTCCCAATCTGAAAAATATGTCTTTATAAGCTCAAATTCGTCCATAAAAAAGGCTCAACTCCTGTGGGAATTGAGCCCTCCTAATTAGAAATGTAAATTATTTATTTTGAGGAAGCAGAGCATGAACAACTTTATCCAAAACACCATTTACAAATTTATGGCTGTCTTGAGCAGCAAATTTCTTTGCTAGCAAAATTGCTTCATTTATAACAACTCTAAAAGGTACATCCTTCTGATACAGAAGCTCATATGTCGCAAGACGCAATATAGACTGATCTACCATATCGAGCTCTTCTTCCTTTCGTGAAAGATATGGTGCATAAGCAGCTTCGATATCTTTGATATGGCTTACTGTTCCTACAAGAAGAGTATGGAAATATTCTTTATCAGTATCATCACCGAAAGGCTGATCCTCAAGAAACTCTGCTTCAATTACTTCTGGAAGCTCTTTATTAAGCTGCCATTGGTAAAGTGCTTGCATAGCAAAATGTCTTGCCTTATGTCTTGGACCTTGACTCACAGATCTAACCTCTTAAATTTGTTTAAGTACATTAATCATTTCAAGAGCAGCGCTAGCTGCTTCAGAACCTTTATTACCTGCTTTAGAGCCAGCACGTAAAACAGCTTGTTCCAAATTATCAGTAGTTAATACGCCAAAAGCTACAGGTATTTCTTCTTCAAGCATAACTTGTGTAAGCCCCTTAGAGCTTTCATTGGCAACTACTTCAAAATGGTAGGTATCACCGCGGATAACGGAACCTAAAGCAACAATAGCATCATATTTTTTGGTTTTTGCTACTTTCTTAACTGTAAGTGGCAATTCTACAGCACCTGGTACACGTATTACTGTAATGTTATCATCCTTTACGGTTCCAATACGTGTTAAAACATCTATTGCACCTGAAACAAGATGCTCATTAACAAGACTGTTAAAACGGGAAACAACAATTGCCACCTTTGCGTCAGGTGCCGCTAAATTTCCTTCAATAACCTGCATACCAATGCTCCATAAAATTAGATTTTTCCTATTGTAGCACAATAGAAAAAATGACGTTTAAGCATTTTCGTATAGCGGAAAATGCGACCTTAAATTTTAATAATCAAAATCCTGCGGAAAGTAATGTTTCCATAGTAAGGTCACCTTCTTTTTTACTATTATTGGAAGCAATTTTATAGCTTAATAACCTTTCAATATAGCGAGCTAAAACGTCTGCCTCAATGTTAACTTCCTGCCCTACTGCCCAATACGATGCTGTTGTAATGCTACCAGTATGAGGTATCAAGGTAAGCCTAAATTTATTATCTTGAACATCATTGACAGTAAGGCTTATTCCATCAATTGTAATCGACCCCTTTTCTGCAATGTATTTAGCAACATCAGGAGTTGTTTCTATCCACACATCGGAGACACCATTTTCTGTATTTACACTCTTTATGGTGCCAATACCATCCACATGCCCTTGTACAATATGTCCTCCTAAGCGTTCATCTGCACGTAGGGCTTTTTCAAGATTAATAATTTTGCCGATCTCGAGTTTTTTAAAAGTGGTAACAGACATCGTTTCAAAAGAGATATCAGCAGAAAACTCTCCACTTCCCAGGCGGATAACTGTTAAACAAACCCCATTACAAGCAATTGAATCCCCAATCTTTACATCTGATAAATCAAGGTTTGATGCTTTTACAGTGATAACACCACCATTACCTGACTTCATGAATGATTTTAAAACACCAGTACAAGCAACAATTCCAGTAAACATTTTAATTCTCCTTCAGATGACAAGTAATACGAATATCAGGGCCACATCTAGCAACATCTGAAAATTCAAATTCCTTAATTGATTTCATATCAAGGAATCCTAAAAGCATAAAAGCCGCCTTTGCATCAGCTCCCATTATTTTAGGAGCTACATAGATAACCATCTCATTAACTAAATTTTCTTTTAAAAGTTCGGCTCCAAAATTTCCGCCCGCTTCAACTAGTACATTTCTAATTTTTTTACTACTTAACCAAGTCATAAGCTCACGAAGATTTACATGACCACGTTCTCTGTCTATACAAGGAAGTTCTAATACCAGAACATTTTCGTTAATGTCTTTTTCCAAAATTTGCTGAGAAGAAGATGGTCTTACAACTATAACCTTTCCTGGAACGGAAAAAAGTTTTTCAGTAAATGAAATTTTTGCATGAGGATCAACAATAACTCTTAAAGGTACGCGAAGCTCTTTTTCTAAATATCTATCTTGAATCTCGTGAGGTAACTCACTGTATCTCACATTCATAAGAGGATCGTCAGCATGAACGGTACTTTCAGTAGTAAGAATAGCTTGGTTAAAAGCACGGAGCCCCTGCACATCTTTACGCGATTCTGGAGAAGTAATCCACTTACTTAAGCCATTACTAAGTGCAGTTCTTGCATCGAAGCTCATGCCATATTTAAGTGTCACATAAGGAATACCATGACGCATTTCATACAAAAAAGCTTTATTGAGTTCTTCAGCCTTCTCGGATAAAAGTCCATAAGCGACAGAAACACCAGCATTCTTAAGAATATCAAACCCTTTGCCACTAACATCAGGATTAGGATCCTGCATAGCAGCAACTACTCTTTTAATTCCAGCCTTTACAAGTCCTAGAGCACAAGGTGGTGTTAAGCCATAATGAGAGCATGGCTCCAATGTTACATATGCAGTAGCACCTTGAATTTCATTACCATTTTCTAAGGCATTTCTAAGAGCCATCACTTCAGCATGAGGTTCACCCGCACGATGATGCCATCCTTTACCTATGATTTTATTATTTTTTACTAAAATACAGCCCACTGACGGATTTGGCAGCGTAGTGTATAAACCATTTTTAGCAAGTTCCAAAGCCTCATTCATGTAATCTTCATCGGTCTTATCAAAAAACTGTTCATTGGCTTGATTCATATAGGCATTCCTTTATTTTTTAGTTCTTTCTGCTTCCAATTTTTCAATAGCAAGACCAAAGTCTTTTAGGTTTTCAAAACTTAAGTAAACCGATGCAAAGCGGATGTAGGCAACAGGATCTAACTTCGCTAGTTCACCCATAACATAGCCACCTACAATACGTGATTTCACTTCTCTTTCTCCAAGAGCTCTTAGTTTATTTTTTATTCTACTTAAGGCTTCATCAATCAAGGTTACTTTTACAGGGCGTTTCTCAAGAGCTCTAAGCATACCACTTCTTAGTTTATTCTCGTTAAAAGGCTCACGGTTACCATTTGTTTTTACTATTAATGGCATTCTCATATCCGCTCGTTCGAAGGTAGTGAATCTTGCCTTGCAGACATTACATTCCCTTCTTCTTCGCACTTCATTGCCATCTTCAACTAGCCTGGTATCAATAACTTTTGTATCATCTGCACTACAAAAAGGACAACGCATAATTACTCACAACTAAAAGCCAAAAACAGATTTTCTTATACTATCGCAAATCTCAAGTTAACACACTTAATTAAAAATGATCCCAATCATTTTAAATATAGGCTTCGAAATTTCTAAAAATCTTCAACCTAAAAAACAAAAAAGCCTGCGAACAAAAAATTATTCACAGGCTTTCTCTCAAATTATTAAAAATTACTTATTCATGTAAACAGGGAACTTAGCGCAAAGAGCCTTAACCTTAGTCTTTACTTCTGATTCAACTTCAGAAGCCTTGTCAGTTCCGATGCTGTCGAGAATATCGCACATCCAACCAGCAAGATCAGCGAATTCAGCTTCACCAAAACCACGACGGGTAGCAGCTGGTGAACCGATTCTGAGACCAGAAGTAATAAATGGCTTTCTTGGATCGTTAGGTACTGAGTTCTTATTAACAGTAATGTTTGCACGACCAAGTGCTTCTTCAGCATCCTTACCTGAGAATGGTTTTTCAATCAAATCAAGAAGGAAAAGATGGTCATGAGTACCACCAGAAACAACCTTGTAACCTCGCTTAATAAATACATTTGCCATAGTCTGAGCATTTACAAGAATCTGCTTCTGATATTCTTTAAACCATGGTTCCATTGCTTCCTTAAATGCAACAGCTTTAGCAGCAATAACGTGCATTAAAGGACCACCTTGAGTGGTTGGGAATATTGCAGAATTAAGTTTCTTATAAATATCCTCATCACCACAACTTGAAAGAATAATACCGCCTCTAGGACCACCAAGAGTCTTGTGGGTGGTAGTAGTTACAACATGAGCAAATGGAATTGGGCTAGGATATAAACCTGCAGCAACAAGTCCTGCTACATGAGCCATATCAACGAAAAGATACGCACCTACTTCATCAGCAATTTCACGCATCTTCTTCCAATCAACAATTCCACTATAAGCAGAGAAACCAGCAACAATCAATTTTGGCTGGCATTCTTTTGCAAGTTTAAGAACGTCGTCATAGTTGATTACACCGTCAGCATTTACACCATACTGAACGGAGTTATAAATCTTGCCAGAGAAACTTACCTTTGCACCATGAGTAAGGTGACCGCCGTGAGCTAAGCTCATACCCATAATGGTATCACCTGGCTTTACAAGAGCCATGTAAACAGCTGCATTAGCCTGAGAACCAGAGTGTGGCTGAACGTTAGCATATTCAGCATTAAATAACTGCTTAGCTCTTTCGATTGCTAAAGTTTCAACTTTATCAACAAACTCACATCCGCCGTAGTAACGCTTTTCAGGATAGCCTTCAGCATACTTATTAGTAAGCTGTGAGCCCTGTGCTTCCATTACACATTTACTAACATAGTTTTCGGAAGCAATGAGCTCGATGTGCTCTTCCTGACGGGTATTTTCACCACTGATAGCATCCCAAAGTTCTGGATCGTATTCGGCGATGTTCTTTGCTGGATTAAGCATTTATATCTCCACTATTCTGTCTATAGACATGGGTAAACAAAAACTAGCGCTATTGTACTTTGTTTGTGTATTTTTTCATAGCATTACAGAGATAAAATCACAGTAAGAAAATTCGCTTAAACAGAAAGTCGTAAACCCAAGAAAATTAAAAAATTGCAATTTTTGGAGCAAAACACCCATATTTTTACAAAAAATGCCCCTTTATAATGAAATTTAGGCTAAAATCTCACTCCGTGATTTCTATGAAAATAGAAATTGATGAGAGATTTCTAGTTCTTCAGAAATCCCTTCTTTAAAAATACGCTTATGCGTACTTCCCAACTGTTTCGCTTGCACCATTATGTATTAAGGTCCGAAGCAGTTTTTTTATAACTTTTTCGGGAGTGTGTGCATGAACCACCGCATTTTGGTTCTGAATGGACCTAATTTGGACATGCTCGGCGTCCGTGAACCCGGCATTTATGGTTCCGAAAGTCTCAATGATATTGTCAACAGACTTGAGAAAATTGCAAAAGAGCATTCTGTAGAATTGGATTCCTTTCAATCGAATGCTGAATATGAAATTATTAACCATATCCACGATGCAATGGGCAAATACGATTTCATATTAATAAATCCTGCAGCATTTACTCATACATCTGTTGCAATCAGAGATGCTTTACTTGCAGTAAAAATTCCATTTTTTGAAATTCATATTTCTAACGTGCATGCACGCGAGGAATTTCGGCATCATTCATATCTTTCAGACATCGCTGTCGGAGTAATCTGCGGCTTTGGCAGTAGAGGATATGACTATGCTTTATTAGAAGCAGTGAATCGAATCAACAAATAACCACAAACAACATAGAAGTCAGATTATGCAAATTGATATCAGCAAAATTTCCCGCTTAATTAAGATTGTTTCTGAATCCGACATTGCAGAGTTTTCCATGAAGGAAGGTGAAGAAGAGATCAAAATCTCTAGAAACACTCAGACTCTAGTTCAAGCGGCTCCTATCCAAGCAGCACCTGTTATGGTTCAGCAAACTCCACAAGCACAAGCTCCTGTAGCTAGCGAAGAAGCTGCTCCTGCACCAGCTCAAGAAACTGGTCACGTAATGAAGTCTCCTATGGTAGGAACTTTCTATCGTTCTGCAAATCCAGAAGCTCCTGCATTTACTGAAGAAGGCAAGACCGTTAAGGAAGGTGATACCGTTTGTATCATCGAAGCTATGAAGATGATGAATCAGATTGCAGCTGACAAGTCAGGTGTAATTAAGAAGATTCTCGTTGAAAACGGATCCACTGTAGAATTTGATCAGCCTCTGTTCGTAATTGAATAATAGGTTTCAAGCATGGCAAAAATTGAAAAAGTATTAATTGCAAACCGTGGAGAAATTGCTCTCCGCGTGCTTCGTGCTTGTAAGGAAATGGGAATCAAGACTGTAGCTATTTACTCAACTGCAGATCGCGACCTCAAACATGTAAAACTTGCAGACGAAGCAATTTGTATCGGTCCTGCTCCTGCTAAGGAATCCTATCTAAACATTCCTTCTATTATTGCTGCAGCAGAAGTTACTGGTGCTAATGCTATCCACCCTGGTTATGGTTTTCTCTCCGAAAGCGCAGAATTCGCTGAAATGGTAGAAAAATCTGGCTTTACCTTCATAGGTCCACGTCCTGAAACCATTAGACTCATGGGTGATAAGGTTTCTGCAATTGAAGCAATGGAATCTGCAGGCGTACCTTGTGTTCCTGGTTCTGGCGTTTTAAGTGATAATGCAGAAGAAAACAAGGCTTGGGCTAAGAAACTTGGCTACCCAGTAATCATTAAAGCTGCTGGTGGCGGTGGTGGCCGTGGTATGAGAGTTGTGAGAAGAGAAGAAGATCTCATCGATGCAATTGCTCTTACCAAGCGTGAAGCCGATTCTTTTTTCAACAATCCTAATGTTTTTATGGAAAAATTCCTTGAAAAACCAAGACATGTTGAATTCCAGCTTCTCTCTGATGGTCAAGGGCATGCCGTTTATCTCGGTGAACGTGACTGTTCAATGCAAAGAAAGAACCAAAAGGTTATTGAAGAAGCTCCTGCACCAGGTATTACTGAAAAGCAACGCCGTGATATCGGTGAACGTTGCGTAAGAGCTTGTATTGAAACTGGCTATCGTGGCGCAGGTACCTTTGAATTCTTATATGAACAAGGTCAGTTCTTCTTTATCGAAGTAAATACTCGTATTCAGGTAGAACATCCGATTTCTGAATATGTAACAGGCATCGATATCGTCAAGGAACAGCTTAAGATTGCTTCAGGTAATTATTTAACTTTCAAACAAAGCGATGTACACATCAAAGGACACGCTATTGAATGCCGAATCAATGCTGAAGATCCAAAGACCTTTATTCCATCACCAGGAAAGATCACAAGATTGCATACCCCTGGTGGTCCTGGAATTAGATGGGATTCCCACATCTACGAAAGCTATATTGTGCCACCATACTATGATTCAATGATTGGTAAACTTATTGCCTATAACGACAATAGAGCACTTGCGATTGCAAGAATGCGCCAAGCATTGCATGAATTAGTTATTGATGGTATCAAGACAAATATACCTTTATTGTCTGAGCTTATGGATGACGAAACCTTTAATAAAGGTGGCTTTAATATTCATTATCTCGAGCACAGACTTGAAAATTAAAAGCTAAAAGTCAAATAAATAAAAAGGAGAAAACTTAGTTTTTCTCCTTTTTTGTTTTCAAAATTATGAAAAATTACATCTTTTTACATAAAACTCCGATTTTTTATAATGTTTTGTGAAGTATTACTCTTTTATGTAGTTAAGAGAAAGATATACTTAACCCAACCTTTATTTCATATCTAGGATTCAAAATAATGTATAAGAAGATGCTTTTAGCTGCTATTGCAGCTGGCGCAATCGCATTGACTGGTTGTGCATCAGACAGTGGTTCAAGTTCTGCTAGTGCTGCAGGTGGTGATGGCGGTGCTGAAGTTTTCGGTACCCAGATTTACCTTCGTGGCGAAATGAACGATTGGAACGTAGGTTCACAGTACATGGTTCAGAAGATCTCTGACAAAGTTTATATGGCTACTGCTGAACTCAAGGCTGATTGGGCTCCATACAAGTTCAAGTTCGCTGACGCTGGTTGGACTGCTGGTACTAACTTCGGTTACAAAGAACAGCCTGGTATTTTTGAACTCGGTGGCGAACCAGTTGTATTAAATCCTAAGTCTGTATTCGAAGAAGTTAAATTCTCTCCTGCTGAAGATGGTCTTTATGACTTCTACATTGATGTTACTGGCGAAGCTCCTGTAACCTATGTTAAGAAGCACGGTGAATAATTAAAACCGTAACAGTTTTAAAAGCCCCGCTCAATGCGGGGTTTTTTGTCTTATCTTACAAATATGAATTGAGGAAAAAATAAAATGGAAGCTAATAATAAAAGATTACTTAATAACTTCAACTCCTATCTTATTGGAGAATTAGGGCTTTCTAAAAATACCTCTCAAACATATTTAACCCAATTAACAAACTTCTTTGAGTATCTTGAAAGTAAGAGCATTGAAAATTCCAAATTCAGCATGATGGATGTAGATAACTATCTTTCTGAACATCAAAGAAAACTCGGGACAATGAAATCACGCTCTATTGCCTTAATACTATCTAGTATCAGGGCTATGATTAAATACCAAGAGCTTGAGCATCTTCGGGATGATAATCCTCTCATTGGCTACAAAGGTCCCAAAATTGAGAAAAAACTACCCCCTTTCAAAACTGAAAATGTCATCTTCAAGCTTCTAAACTCCCCTAATGAAGATATCTATGACGAACTTAGAGAAAAAACCATGATCGTTCTTCTCTATGCATCAGGTCTGAGATCCTCAGAAATGCTGAATATGACCTTCAATAATATTAACTTCATAGATAGAACCATCAAGGTGTTAGGTAAAGGTAGCAAAGAACGAGTAGTTCCTATTGCTGAAGAAGCATTTAGGCTTTTAGAAAAATATATCCTTGAAACACGTACTCGCAACGGTGGAAATCTCTCAAAATACGTTTTTGTGAGCGATAGAACGGGCAAACCATACACAAGAATGTATCTATACAAAATCCTACAAAAGCACATTGAAAGAGCTGGCATAACTCATTTATCAGCACATGTTTTAAGACACTCCTTTGCCTCACATTTACTTGATAATGGAGCCGATTTAAGAACCATCCAGACTCTTTTAGGACACTCTAGTATGGAAACTACAGATATCTATACCCAAACTCTTCAAAAGACTCTTCAAGAGAAGTATAGAAAGGCACACCCTAGGAGCTAAACGTTATACGATGACTAGAAAAATCAATGAGCTAGTAGCACTGTTGAACTTAATACTTTATTTGTAACAGCATCATATACAACAATGTTAAGGCCATTCATATTCTTAGAATAATCAACATCGTCTATTTTTATTAAAGCATATTGATTAAGTCCACCTGAAACAATCTCTAAATTATGGTTATTTGTGGATAAAGAAAGTTTTGAGACCTCGGTTTCAGAAAATTTCTCATTTATTTTTGAAGAATTTATTAATGCTGCATAGCTTGAACTTGTTAATTTTGAAAAATCTACCTTTAACTCCAAATTATTCAAATAACTAATAATTTTTTCGTAATTTTTGCTTTTAGGAGACAAACCATTACTTAAAGAAAACATAACCACATATCTTGAGTCATTTGTTATCTTTTCCAAAGCTTCAAAATATTTGTCTAGACCTTTTATTTCAATGATGTCGAGAGCAGAATCTTTTTCAGAATTTGATAAATCCTTGAGGTAAGCTTGTAAGTTAGATTTTTCAATCAAGATACTTTCTTTTACACCAGCTAAATCTTCCATAAAGGTAGAATGCTTCATAAGTTCAGCATCTAATGTTTCTTTGCCGTATTGCTCTAGTAATGTTGGCTTTGTTCCGAATAGATTAACACCTAGACCTAATCTATCTCCTTTTACTTCACAACCTAATGACGCCAAAATTGTCGGAAAAAAATCAAAAGTGGAAAAAGATCTTCTCTTTTGTATTTTGGGACTTACTACTGAATTAATGAATGCTGTATAAACTGTTTTTTCGTAACCTTCTAAAGGCGTCTCGCCAATGGGATTTCCCATCATTAAGTGATCACCAGATATAACAATCACGGTATCCTTATAAAAATCTTGCTGTTGCACCCAAGTTACAAACTCTGACACTTGTTTACTAGAGCAAGCAAGAACGTTCTTATATTTATTGTTAAACTTATTCTCGCAAACATCAGGATCTAAATATCCATCTTCAAAATGTGTATCTACCGTTAGTAAAGATAAATTAAATGGTTGATTAGATTTACTAAGTTCAACAAGCTTATTTTTTGCTAATTGAAAAAGCTTTTTATCTTCAAATCCCCACCATACACGGTAATCTGATGGTATTAAACCTCGTTTTATTGCTTCTTTATAATCTAAGATTTCTTGATAACCGTGATTTTTATGAAAGATCTCACTATTGGCAAAAACCATATCGTGACCTTGAATCACTACATTATGGTAGTTGTTTTTTGCTAACAAATTTCCTAACGTAACAGCTTTGTCATAAAAACTACTTGAACTAACAGCTTTATCACCAATAGAAATTTTTAAGGGTACCCCTGATTCTTGGGCAAAAATTGCTGCCATTGTCCAACTTGTAGAAAAAGGATTAAATGAACCATTAACAATATTAGTATTCTCACCATTAAACGAAATATTGTTTAATGCTAGCTTTGTTAGTTCGGGTATAAAATTTTCGTTATAAGCGCCACCATTTTTGCCTGTATAAGCATTCTCCATTGATTCTAGATATATATGAATTAAATTTCTTTTCTTTTGCGGAAAGTTTACTAAGTCACTATTAGGAGCAACATAGTTATTTTTTATAAAATCGGAATCGCTTATATCATTAAAGAAATATGAGAATACCCCGATCGAATATGTATATAACAAGAAAGATCCATAAACTGACACTAAATAAAATATTCTTAAAAATGAAACTTTTCTAATTAACCAATAGTAAACGGCAGTAATAAAAACAAACGGTATTACAAAAAAATATACGAATGGGAGATATACCGTTGGGGTAAGTTTTCCTAAAGGCGCTTGTAAAGCAAACAAAATCTGATAAAAATCTGCAAATGAATAAACAGTAACTAAATAAAATAAAAGTGAGAAAAATACAAATGAAATGAATTCCAAAAGATGTAAGGCAATAGATTTAAATTTTATGAAATTATTTGCAATATTCTTCATAGTAATCTTATATAGATAGAGTCATTTCTGCATAGACATCTAAATTTAACACAAAGACGCCAGAATTCATTTTTTGGGTATTCTATCAGAATTTTCATCGATACAACCATTTGCTCATACATAATGCAATTGAACAAACGAAATTCAAAGAAGACAATTATTTCACTACAGTAATTGTTGCTACAAAGAATATTAGCAATATCAGGTATTACTATGCCAATGACAGAATGACAGAGATTCACTAAAAATCGTTTAATGAAATCGAAGATGTGGATGAAGATTATTACCCCAAAATATTAGATGAATTAGCTATGACCCTTAGTAGTCTACAATAATCTTCAAATAAAAAAGGACTGAACTTTACGTTCAATCCTTTTACACCTAAACATACAAATAACAACAGAGTTTAGGAACTTCCTTACTAAGGTTTAAAAATAAAAAGGCAGATTAATAAACCTGCCTTAAAATAAAATGTAACTAGATTTAACCTATACGATTACTTTAAGCTTGATGAACCTGGGTTACAAAGCTTAGCAGCTACGCAAGAAGAAGCAGGATCAGTATACCAGTCAAGCTGACCAGCCTTTGTCCAATCTCCCTTAACAATCAAG
>CAVGFV010000012.1:0-5835 GCA_963628765.1 Succinimonas sp. | reverse complement strand
TTGTGTGTGTTTTAACATTGGGACATCGCAAAAAAGTTAATTTATAGAAGTCCCCTTATAATAAACAATTATCACTACTATAAAAACTGATTAACAGAAGGGATTAAAAGATGAATATTGTATATTGTTCTTCCAAGGGAGAGGATAATCTACGGTGTGAAGACTCGGTCCTTGCAAGTGGCAAAGTTTCACGTGGTAATTCTGGAGTAGTTAACTCAGAGTTTCCTTTCTCTTGTGCTCTTGCTGATGGTGTGAGTTCCACTCCTGGTGGGCAACTTGCTAGCACTATGGCCCTCACTATTTTCAGAAACGCCTTTTCTCAGAAACAGCCTAAGAATCTCCAGGAATTTCGAAATTTGCTAACTCTGGCAAATCGTGAACTAATTTGCTTTGCTGTTTCTCGAAAAGATCCCCAAGAATTCAAGATGGCCACCACCATTGCCGTGGCTTGGATTAATGAACATGATATTTACTTTGGCTATGCGGGGAATACGCGAATATATATCGGTGATAGATTTAAAATCACTCAACTATCTCACGACCATACAGCATATCAAGATCACCTTGATATGGGGGAAAAAGAACCTCAATGCCCAAGAAATATCATTACTGCTTGCTTTGGTGGTGGCAGTACGGATTGGGCTCTTCGTTTAGTAACTACGCAAATTCCAAAAAATGATTCGGATTTTCTACTAATGACAACGGATGGCGTGCATGAGTATTTATCTTTAGAAGATATTGCCCATGTTATGGCAAAACCAGATAGTGATAATGAAAAGATTCAGAATCTCTGCGATTTGGCCAAAGAGCATGGTTCGCATGATGATTTAAGTTGCCTCTTGGGTAGGTTTAATTAAGAAATAGGCAGATTCCATACTTATAATTTCAATGATGTGATCCGCCGCATGTGTTAAAATTTGCAAGGTAACCTAAAAATATAAACTTTGTAAAACTCTGCAAGTACATTACGGATGGATCTTTCTATGTCTGAACTCCCTAACAAAATACTTCTTAAACCTCGCGAAAGAACGGCAATTTTAGAATCCTTAAGACAAGGCATGGTGCCTAATATTGGCCTTCAGCATATTCAAGTAGGGCGTAGCGAAGAAATCAATGAGATTTTGAAAGACTATGATTTGATTTTAAATGGTGGTTCAAAGACTCGTTTTATTGTGGGGCAATTTGGTTCAGGGAAAACTTTCTTCCTTACTCTCTGTAAGCTGATAGCCCATAAGAAAAATCTAGTAGTGATGAATGCCGATGTTTCTATGGAAAAGGTACTAAGTAGCTCGAATTCCTCTTCGAGAGCTTTGTTTTCAGAACTAGTAACTAATATCTCTACTAGAACTAAACCTCAAGGTGGAGCTTTGTCCACCATAGTAGAGAGTTGGGCTTCAGAAATACTTGCCGAGAATCCTGATCCTGATGAAGCTTATATTGTAAAAATTTTAAAGCCTTTAGAAAAATATACTAACTGTTATGACTTTGCCAAGGTTCTTGCTACCTACATTAAAGCCTATCAAAATGGCAATGACATAATGGCTTCCTTAGCACTCCGTTGGCTGAGAGCAGAATACTCTACTAAAACCGAAGCGAGACAGGAGCTCAATGTGCGTACCATCATTGATGACCAAAATTTCTATGATTACCTAAAATTGTATTCGGGCTTTGTGAGATTAGCAGGCTATTCCGGTTTAGTAGTTGCCATTGACGAATTAGCAGTACTAGCTAGATTACGTCCATCATCTCGAGGGAAGAATTACGAAAAAATTCTCTCTATTTTGAATGATACGACCCAAGGTGAAACTGCTGAGTATTTGGAATTTATTTTTAGTGGTACACCGGAGTTTCTAGAAGACAAAAACCGCGGCATGTTTAGTTATGAAGCTCTAAAAAGCCGCCTTCAAGATAGTCCTTTTGCAGCTCAGGGCCATCGCGATCTCACCCAACCTGTGATACGTCTTCCTAACCTGCTACAGGAAGAACTTTATGTTTTGTTTTCAAATATCCGAAATGTTTTTGCCTCCTATGACAAGAATGCCTTTTTGGTATCAGATGATGATATCAAGACTTTTATGACTTGGCTCTTAGGAAGATTAGGGGCCAAAGCTTATATGACTCCTCGTGAATCTATAAGAATCTTTGTAGGTCTTTTGAGTCTCTTAGAAAGAAATCCGAATACTGATATTGGTACTTACCTTAAGGATGTAAATTTGGGTGATACAGAGGAAGCACCAAAAGCTGATTTAAGTGGTTCTGAGAGTTCTAAATCTTTGGATCTTGACGATCTTACTAGCATTTAGCCATGCATGTATTTGATTACTTAAGCCCTGAGATGCAAAGGGCGATATATGAACTAGAATGGCGTCAGTTTAGACAAATTCAAATAGACGCCATTAAAGCGGTAAATTCAGGTACTAGTGATCTCATAATTTCGGCTCCTACCGCAAGTGGTAAAACCGAAGCTGCCTTTTTACCTATCATTTCTCTTTCTGGAGAAGAAGCTAAAGACGCTGTTAAGATTCTTTATATTTCCCCTTTAAGAGCTCTTATAAACGATCAATTTAAGAGGGTGCAGGACCTTTGTCGCTATTTAGATTTTCCAGTAACCATGTGGCATGGTGAGGCTAGTGTTTCCGCAAAGAAAAAGGTTATCAAAAAGCCTCGGGGCATCATCCTTATGACTCCTGAATCTCTCGAGGCCATGTTTGTCAATCATCATATAGAGATGCGGGGACTTTTAGGACAGCTATCATTTATTGTGATCGATGAAATTCATTCTTTTACAGGTAATGTTCGTGGAACTCATCTTGTTAGCCTTATTCGAAGACTCGAATACGAACTCAATATAAAACCTCGTAAGATTGCACTTTCTGCAACGGTTACAAACCCCGAGGATCTCGCAGAACTCCTTAACCCTGAAAATCCTAAGAGTGTAAAGATCATCACCAGCACCGAAGGAACTAAAAAACGTGTGGGTAAGGTACGCCTTTTAAGATCTCTAAGATTTAAAGGGAAAAATGAGGAGTTATCTCCAGATGTCGCTTATAGTGAATTGGATTTAGAACTTCATAAGCGCACCTTAAACGGAAAAAGCCTTATCTTTGGTAATAATAAAAATGGTCTTGAGGAACACTCAAGTACTCTTCGAGCGATTGCAAAGTTAACAGGCACACCAAATATCTATGGCGTGCATCATGCTTCTCTTTCGCGATTAGATAGGAAAAAAACAGAAGAAGATCTCAAGAGTAAGGATAATATTGCCGTTTTTTGTACCAATACCTTAGAGCTGGGGATCGATATCGGAAGTATTGATAGGGTGATTTTTCTACAGGCTCCCCATACAGTTTCATCTTTGATTCAAAGACTCGGACGCTGTGGTCGTAAGGAAGGAGCAAGTCAAGAATTTCAATTCTTTTTACCAGAATATCCAGAAGATAAAGGGTATATTGCGGGAGTTTTAAAACTCGATTTAGTAAAAAGCATTGCTGAGATCGAACTTATGAAGTCAGGTTGGTCCGAACCTTTAAATACGAGGCATTTTGACTGGTCAACTTTAGTGCATCAGATTCTGTCTCTATTATCAGAACATGGTGGTATGAAGCCTAAAGATCTTTACCTGGAAATTTGTACAGTTTGTTTCAGACAACATGTTTATCTTTTAAGTAAAGACGGCACTGAAAATGAGCGAGTAGAACCGTATTTTTCCAAAGAAGATTTTTCTAAGGTGTTAAATGGTCTTTATGAACGTAACCTTATTATGCAATACAAAACTGGAGTATTAGCTTTAGCACCTAAAGGGGAACAAATCACAGAGTTTTTTGATTTCTATGCAGCTTTTGATACCCTTCCAGAATTTAGTGTTTCATCAGAGGGTAAATCCATTGGAACAATTAATCCTCAGAGTGGCCTGCTATTAAAAAAGGGAGATGCCTTTGTTCTAGGTGGTAGACGCTGGAAGGTTGAGGAAATTATTCGTAAGACCCGACATATTAAAGTAATTCCAACGGAAGAGCGTAAGATAATCGATCTCTTTTGTGGTCCTTCTTTTATCACCGTGCATCCTAAGATCCATAGTGAAATGCGAAGGATTTTCGAAGAGGCCTATCTGCCTTCGTATCTAACGCCTTATGCGGAAACTGCGCTAACTGATGCTTATGCTTTGTATCATGAAGTGACTGGTAAAAACGGAACCTTGTTACCTATATTTATGGGTACGCGTGTACAGGCTGCACTCCGTTACTTACTTCAATCAAAGGAATTTACTGAAATAGATGATGCTAGAATTGGCCTCTTTTCTAGAAGAGGTACTGGCTATATTATGGAAAAACTTAAAGAAATCCTGCCTACTGATTTTAATATTGAAAAAATTTTTTATGGCAAGGAAGATAGTGATCTTTACCTACACAAGTTTGATGAATACTTACCAAGAGAAATACTATTACGTTCTTTTGTTGAAGAAACAATGGATTTAAGAAAGGCTCAGAATTTAATTAGTCATATCAGTAGAAAATAGCTTGTTTGTTTTAGAAGTAGGTTCTTCTGTCGCAGGATAACGACAATTTTAATGACCTAATTTTGAAGACGGGGTAATATGGTGTTAGTGTTTTCGAGCTTGAGAAATGAGAGGTGCCAATGTACAAAAAGTTATCCCTGGTGCTTCTGATATTAATTTCTACAAGCCTCACTAGTGCCTATGCCGCAATTTGGAAAACAACACGTGGCTATTCTGTAGTTCGTGATGGCAATCCCGCCATAGTCGAGGCTGTTTACTATGATAAACAGTTTATAGATTGGTTTGAAATGTCTGTGGGGTGTCGGAATTCATGGCCCATCCCTTCGATTTCATTTAGGCTTCCCGCCTTAGCTACCGATATTATCAATCCTGATACACCGGCAACTTTTTCCTTTGCTTTAAAGTATAAGGATTTATACCGTAATCCCCAAACTCATAAAAATAAGGCTCTTGAATTTCCTGCCTTAGTTCAGCATGGGGACTTTGTGTTAATTCCAACTGGGTACAATGGGATCACGAGTAAGATGGAACAACTTTACATGGCCATGTCGAATCCTGAAAACAAAGCCGTGTATTTAAGATTTGAGCAAGGTTCCCAAGTATGGGATTATTACTTGCCTCTAGACAGTTTTGCTAAATCTTATGAAGCTGCTCTTATGAGCTGTACTGATGATGAAGGGGAACACGATCTTATGCCTGTACCAGAAATCTTCGAGTCGGATATAGCCAATAAAGAAGAGCCGAAAAAAGTTACCGAAGAAAAGGATACAAATAAGGAAGAGTTAAAAGAAGAATCCGATAAGAAAGAAGCACCAAACAATGATGAAAAAAGGGTTGTTGAAGAGACTACTGTAACCGAAGAGGTCGTAGAAGAGGTTACAGAAGAAGCATCCGAAGAAACGAACGAAAATAAGACGCAGAACACTGATACTAATGATGATGCAAAAAATAGCGAAGTAAGAGACGATGCAACCAATGTTGCCCCTTAGTTTTAAAATTTAATTAAAATACCAAACCAGTTTTGGATTTAAAAAGTAATAAATAAGCATTACATAGTATATTGTTTAGAGCGCATGAGGACGGTTCACATGCGCTTTTGTGTTTCAGATAATAAAAAGAAATGTCAATTTCTTAGTATTTGCAGTTTCTTTTAATAAAAATGAAAAAAACATCAGATGTTAACTACATTCAAACTTATGAATTTTAAAATTTTGTGATATTATTAACATTAGGGGACTTCTATAAATTAACTTTTTTGCGATGCCCCCATGTTAAAACACACAAATTAACCATTATAAGATGTCATTAGACATAAAAAG
>CAVGFV010000011.1:0-17347 GCA_963628765.1 Succinimonas sp. | reverse complement strand
TCGCGACCCCAACCATGGCAAGGTTGTGCTCTACCAACTGAGCTACTCCCGCAAAGAGCAAGTGCAATTATATATAAAAAAACAATACTTGCAACACTTTTTTGAATTTTATTTAAAACTTTTTCAAAAATAGTGCCATTGACCTTCAAAATCGTCCATAAAACACTATTTTGGGCTAATTCTAGATTACTCCAGCCAAATAAAATCTCCAAAAACTTAATTTTATGGAAAATGTCTTACCAAACTTTATTAAAGTCTTCTTTTTCCAAAATTTTAGGATCTCTTTGGAACTCTAAAAGCTTGGCATATTTTAAATAGGAGTTAATTCCTGAGCTTAAGCACACGGTAAGACCGTCTAAACCATCAAGGAAGCCCATTTTTACAAAATAATGCTTAAAAAAGGCCACAAAGCCATGGATAAAAGGACTTAAACTACTGCATTTTTTACCTTTTTGGTAAAGAACCTTTGCTTGCGCATTTGAATAGCTATCTGCCTTTCTAAATAGTTGTCCAATATTGTGGTAAGAATAGTGAATTATATTTCCCTGCATTTTTTGGAAATTATCTACGGCAACATAGGCGTGCATTTTCACATCCGTCCATCTTGCTTTATTTCGGCGATAAAGGCGCACACAAACATCAGGATACCAACCTGAGTGGGCTATCCATCTACTACCTATATAATTCTTTCTTGGGAAACCAAACGCATTATATTCAGTATTATCAAGGTCCAAATTTTTAATCTCTTGAACCATCTCTGGACTTAAACGTTCATCTGCATCAAGACTTAGCACCCATTCAGTTTGTGCGGCATCAGGTCCCACATTTTTCTGAGGACCATCACCTAAGTAGCTTTGAGTAATAACTTGGGCTCCAGCCTTAATAGCAAGCTCTACAGTACGATCTTTAGAACAAGAATCTACAACTATAATTTCACTACAAACTTGGCTAAGATTTTCAATACACTGAACAATATTGTCTTCTTCATTCAGAGTAATTATTATTCCTGTAATATTAGTCATAACTTTCTCAAGATTTTGGTTCTAACATAGATTTTATATAAGAAAGCACGTCATACCCACCGTCGGCTTCCTCTAGAATAAAATCACCATAATTTTCATCAGTAAAGGTGTTCAAAAATTCAACAAATTTACCTTCAAGCATACCATATGATTTTGCAAGTTCTCTTATTTCAGATGACTTCCAAAAATCTTTCTTAATGATGTTACTAATAGCTGAACCCGCATCAAACTGTTTTACCTTGGATACTTCCTTACTATTAGTAGTATTTGAACTCTTCTTGTCATCAATATGCTTTGTAACCTTCTCTTTTTTAGGTGCACTCGCTGGTTTCTGAACTTCGGACTCCTCATCACTAAATATATCATTTAACGTATTTCTCACATCTAAAGTCATAGTTGAAATACGATCTAAAGTCTTATCATCGAGGTTAAAGGAAGCAGGTACAAAGTCATCTTTCTTATTTTTCCTGGTATTTTTAATGATGTAATATGGCAGCTTTCGTGAGGTTACCTTATTAACTTTCTGTAATAGCTCCTCATCAAACTTTGTTTGAAAGGCGATATCAGTCATGTATGTTAGAAAATCTGCTTGCTTCTTATTTATGCCACCATCACTATTAGCCGTAAGCGATAGCAAAATATTCAAAAACTCATAGAAAAAATCAGTTTGAAAATCATCAACATGAAACAAGTTAAAAAGTATAGGGAAAGTTTTTGCAGAAAGCTCTCTTTTTAAATATTTTTCATCAATTCCGAGTTCATCAAAGCGCTCAAAACGTTCCTTGGTATAAGCAAAAATATTAGCTAAGTAAGGCTTGGTTAACTCTTTAAATAGCTTGTTTCTTAAAAATAATTTTTCTAAATTTTCCTTTAGTACCTCATAGTTAAATTTAGTTTGGTTTTCTTTCATACCCAAGCGGTACATAACGCAAAATATATCAACCAACATCCCACCTAAAGCATAATCTTCAGTATCTAGATCAATAAATTCATTACTCTGCCCTATTGAATCGTCAATACCATTATCATCTAATATTTCAGGGTATGTTTTTTCCATTCGTTTTAGTAATAATGGTGCATCACAATTGATCTTAAAACCAAATGGTACAGTATCTGGAATTATAAAAAAGCCATAACTATGAATGATATTCCTTAAATAGTAGGCCTTCTTGGTTGGTAACGAGTCATCTGTGCTAGAGAGCCCTAATACTTTTAAAAGTTGGTTATAAGTTATGATTTCGTTTTTATAATTCTTAAAGAAAGGAATCTCTTTCTTAAGATAAGATCTTATAGATTCTGGAACGCTGATAAATACATCCCAATTAGAATTTTCTTTACTATCCCAATGCTTTAACCGAAAACCATAATTACTTTCTAAGATTCTTTTTACATTATTCCAAATTTTTTTAACATTCCCTGATGGAATCACTCGATCGTACTTAATAGGAACTTCATAAAAAAAACTATGTTTTAAGTTATAGCATCTACATTCATATTCAAATTTATAAGAGGTTTTTATATTTTTTCTGATGGAAATTTTTTGCTCTATAGGAGTGTTTTCAAAAACGTGGTCAAAAACAAATTCTATGATCTTGCCTCTCGTGCTATAACCATAGGAAGCATTTTGTATAGCGCTCATTGGCATAAAATCTGAGTACTTATACACCAAGCTATCAAAATCCTTAGTGAGATGCCAAATAGCACTATTTACATAAATCCTTTCTTCTTTGTAAATTAATGAATCGTTCTTAAAATAAGTTTTAGCTTTAGAAAGGAAAAAATCCCCAACCTCATTTGGAATGTACTTATTGTCTGTTATGTTTATAAGAAAAGTTAAGTAGCCTAATAAAGTGTTAAAAAGAAATGTATCTTCATTTGCATTCTTATCTTGCGCAAAAATATCACAAAATTCTTGCAAAACTTTACTTCTATTTGCTGGAGATATTAGGTAAGCAATAACAAAAAGATTAGCGTAGTAAAGTCTTTTAAACGCCCCTCCTGGGTTACTGGAGTCTGCATATTCAGTAGATTTTTTTAAATTTAATAAATATCTCGAATATTTAGTGAGTAACTCACTACTAAGGTTAGGAATAATATCTAAGGTTGGAAACAACTGGAGATGCAAGGCACTTTCTACATCGAATAGCGCAGGATTTAAACTAATATCATTACTGCACAAAAGCCATAATCCTTGTGCTTTGACACCTGCTATCTCATAACTATCTTCAGGAAAATAGATATCGTATTCACTTCCATCAAATGCTACTACATGTTCCATATTTCCAACCTACTAGTTAAACGAAAGGACTCGTATCACCTTCACCTACTCTAAGTACTTCAATACTTGATTCATCTACCATAGATATCACTGTTGTTGGTTTTTCTGCAGTAAAGCCACCATCAACAATTAAATCCACAGATTTACCTAAAATATCCTCAATCTCATCAGGAGCATTTTCTGCAACATCTTTACCTGGCAGGATCAAAGATACGCTCATTATTGGCTCTGGTAATGCTGCTAATAAGGACTTCATTATTGGGTTACTAGGAACTCTAATACCAATAGTTTTTTTCTTTTCATTCATAAGTTTTCTAGGCACCTCTTTGGTGGCTTTAAGAATGAAAGTATATGGTCCTGGAGTATTATTCTTTATAAGCTTAAACATCACATTGTTAACATGTGCGTAAGTCGACAAAGTACTAAGATTAGAGCATAACAAGGTAAAATTATGGTATTTATCCACATCTCTTATACGAAGTATGCGCTCCCTTGCATCTTTGTTTTCCTGTTGACAAGCCAAAGCATAGCCAGAATCAGTTGGAAGCACCGCTACAGCACCATTCAAAATTAATTCGGCAGCTCTATTGATATTTCTTTCTTGTGGAGTTTCAGGGTGAATATAAAGTCTTTCAACCATATGAATATCTCTTTTATAAACTATTTAAACAGAATTCCCACTACTCTAAGAGTAGTGGGTTCTTTTTAGCTTACTTTTATAAGTAAGAAATTTATTTTTTGAATTTTCTAGCAACCAAGATGGAATTTTGGTGATTTCCAAACAGGCTCAACACCTTCAGGAATATGTAAATCAATACCAAAATCTACATAAGGTTTTTCATGATGAAAATCAGATCCGCAAGATGCATATAAGCCGTATTCAGAAGCTAATGAACATAAAAATTCACGTTCAGAAGGTGCTTGCATTGCGCCTGCAACTTCCATAGCTTCACCACCAGCATTTTTGAAATCTTTAACTAATTTACGGATCCATTTATTGTTCAGATCATAACGTCTTGGATGTGCTAAAACTGGTATTCCGCCTGATTCCAATATAGCTTTAACCACATCTTCAAGAGGCCCCCATTTAGGTGCAACATATGCTGGAGCACCTTTACTTAAATACTGTTTAAAGCATTTATCTTCAGTTACTGCAGCGCCAACACTTACCAAAAAGGCAGAGTAATTTCCTCTAGTTATAGAGGCTCCTGGAGCTGCCATTGCTAATGTTCTAGCATAAGCATCCTTAAAGCCCCACTTTTCAAGTTTTGCACCAATTTCGCGAGCTCTAGCATCACGTTTTTCAGCTTGATTTGCTTCCATAGTGCGCATAGCTTCTGCTTTAGGATCAAAACATAAGCCCACAATGTGGATTTGATTGCCATGCCATAGGCATGAAAGTTCAATACCTACAACAACGTGCATCTTAAGCTTTATTCCAGCATCTAAAGCTTCTTGTACCCCTCTACTTGTATCATGGTCTGTTAAAGCCAAAACCTCAACACCACGTTTTTGTGCATATGCAACAAGCTCACTTGGAGTATAGAAGCCATCAGAAGAATTGGAATGAGAATGCAGATCATAACGCATTGGCCAAAGAGATATATCTTCACTACTTGAGCTAATCGCATCCGTCATTTTTTATTTCCTTTTTCTACCCAAACAAAAACTTGATACAGCGAGAATTAACAACCAAAAAGGAGTAATTGCACCACCTGATCCTGAGCTAGATTCTGAATATGTAGCTAGTTTGTTTGGATAATTAACAACATACTTGGTGTTAATTGTAGATGATTCTGTTTTAGAATCTGTGCTAAACAAATCAGAATTTGGGGTAAGCTTAACGGTAACTGTCGTTGCATTACGATAGTTCTGCCAATCTTCATAGGAATTGTAACGGAACGCAGTTGCATAAATAATATTGTTGTTATTTATTGCTACCGGCCATTCAATATAGTAGTAAACCCCATTCTGAGTACAAGTGGCATTTGATTGATCATCTAAGCCACAAATAAGATCATTTAGATAATAAGATCCCTTATCTGACACTGTATAGATAAAGCCTTCTTGCGCGCGATCTACACCATAGTTTACAGGCTTTTTGTCATTTCTATTATCTCGCCAACCAACGATCACATTATGATCGTTAATGTCAGCACCTTGTGAATTAGCACCATTAATAGGAACGTTATGGAATGGGAATAATACACTTGTTGTGCCATCGCTACTTAAGGTAGAAAAGCCAAACATCATGGCACGGTTAGAGTTCTCACTCTTATCCATTTTTCTATTTGTTAATAATGTTCCCTGCTTATTGCCAGCCTGGATCCAAGTATAGATATTTGTATCATCTCCATTACCTGGTCTTTCCATGCCGTTGATTTCTTTTATTTGGCCAAAAGAAACAGTAGTATCAACAGTTATTGGCCAATAGGTTGCAACTTCTGAAATAAAAGCTCCACCACTATTATAATCGTCAGTAGCAGAATATCCTAAAGCGTACAACTGGTTATTAATTTCAACAAAAGATGTTACAGCTGATTGCGGTAAACCATCCATATTATTGCTTGAGTCTAAGTATGATGCAGCCTGAGTACCAATAATTGTTGTACCGTCTGTCATAGTATTAGGATCAATAATCCATATTGTTGCTTGGGTTCTAAAACCAGGGCAAGCGTTTAAATCACTATTTGCGTCATGATCCCCTAAGTAGCAGCTATTTATATAATCATAAAGATCGCCATTCAAAGGACCAAAAGATGAATAACCGCCTACTAAAATACGGCCATCTGAAAGTTTTTTATAACTTAATGCCGTAGCATATCCACCGATATCCTTGTACGCTTCAGCGTTATCCCCCCAAGCTAAAGGATTTTGGAGAATATACTTTTTTCCATCAAAAACTGCGTAGCCTTCACGACGATAATAATTCTTTGCAGAATAGTACTCATTCTGATTAACACGATAACCAACACCATCGCCATTGTCTGCAGCCTTTAACATTACAAAAGTGTTTTCATCTGTTGTATTACCATTAACAGTTGAACTAACTTCTGGCTTATAGTAGAGCATGTCATAACGCCAGGTTGAAGCGTAATGGCTATCACCATCCCAATAACCGTTACATACGCTTGAATCCATAATTGTGTAGCAATCATACATACGAAGCATATGCTGTCCGAGATCATACTCATGTGGAGCGATCATCATATAAGAGAACATATTGTTCTGATATGAGACAGATGCTGTTGATGGGGTATCACCATCACTCATGGATACTGCAAAAGGTCCATAATTTCCTGACGCTGATGAATCTACTTCTGTAATAGAAAAAGCTGGTTCTTGCGAAGCTTCAGCAAATGCACTCAACGATAGCAAGATGGACATGCCAAGATATTTTTTACTATTAAACGCGCACATTTAATTACTTTTTCCTTTTAAATTTGAAATTGCTTCTAGCTCTTCCCATCTTGCATACGCTTTTTCTAACTCTTGCAAGCAAGAACTATAACGCTCATTGGATTTCTTTTGTTCTTCCGGTGAAGATTTAGCATAATCAGCACTACAAAACAGAGCATCTAACTCTTGAATCTCATTTTCTAAATCTTCAATGAGCTTAGGCATAGCCTCAAGCTCTTTATTTTCTTTATATGATAGACGTCGAACCTTAGGTGTTAGTTCAGTTTTTTTTGCAATTGGTGGTACTTCTTTTTTAGGTGCTTCTATAACAGTAGCTTTTTCTCTTGCATCAAGAACACTTCTGCAATCGCTGTAACCACCAATAAAGGTTTCTATTTTGCCACTACCATCAAAATACCATACATCCGTAACTACCCTATCGAGAAAATATCTATCATGGCTAACCACAATCAATGTGGCTTGAAATTTTTCAAGAATTTCCTCAAGAAGATCCAGTGTCTCAATATCAAGATCGTTAGTCGGTTCGTCAAGTATCAATAAGTTACAAGGACGTAAAAATATTCTAGCTAAAAGTAGACGGTTCTTTTCACCACCTGATAAAGCTTTTACAGGAGTACGTGCTCTTTCTGGTGAAAACAAGAAATCTTGTAGATAGCTATAAACGTGTTTTTTCTTTCCACCTACTTCAACTTCTGTTTTACCTAAAGCAAGGTTATCCATTACAGACTTTTCAGGATCGAGCTGTTCACGATACTGGTCAAAGTACGCAATTTGAATTCTACTGCCTAATTTTAATTTTCCAGAACTAGGTTCAAGCTCACCTAACACCATTTTTATAAAGGAGGTTTTCCCGGTACCATTAGCTCCAACAATACCGATGCGATCCCCTCTTGTGACAACGCCACTAAAATCGTTTATTAACGTACGATCTTTAAATTTTAGAGTTAAATTTTCAACTTCTAAAACAATCTTTCCTGATTGCTCATTGTCATCTATTTTCATAGAGACATTGCCGAGGCGATTGCGACGCTCTTGGCGTTCACGGCGCATTTCTTTCAAATGTCTCACACGACTATCAGATCTTGTAAGACGAGCTTTGATCCCTTTTCTAATCCAAGCTTCTTCTATTGAAAGTCTTCTATCAAAATCTTGATTATCTAGTTCTTCTAATCTTAAAGCTTCTTTCTTCGCATTAATGTAAGCTTCAAAATTTCCAGGGAATGATGAAATTTTGCCTCGGTCTACATCTACAACTCTTGTTGCAATGGCATTAATAAAGCTTCTATCGTGAGATATGAAAACCACCGCACCTGAAAAATCGTTAATGAATTTCTGGAGCCATTCAATTGTAGGAATATCGACATGGTTAGTAGGTTCATCAAGAAGAAGGAGATCTGGGTTTGAGACCAAAGATCTTGCTAAAGCAACTTTACGAAGCCAACCACCACTTAAAAGAGACATATTTTGGTTAGCATCAAGCTGCATCAAACTTATGACACGCTTTATCTCTGTATCGAATTTCCAACCACCTAATACTTCGATCTTTTGTGTAAGTTCGCTGATTCTCTCAGAATGTTCATTATTATCGTTTATAAGTAAAAAATATTCTGATAAAAGTTCACCAACATTAGGAACGCCAGTAGCTACGTAACAATAAACAGGTGTATCTAAATGAGCTGGAGGATCCTGCTCTAATCTAGAAATTTTTAAATCCTGTTTTACGATACGCTTGCCGTCATCGATTTTAACCAACCCTTCTATTATTTTTAAAAGAGTGGATTTACCAGCACCGTTTCTTCCTACGATAGCCACGCGTTCACGGGTATCTACCGAAAAATCCGTATGATCAAAAAGAGGAGCAGCGCTGTACGACAAATACATATCGCTTAGGGAAATAATTGACATTATTTCTGTTCTCCTTCTTCATTTAAGGTTAAAAGCCAACAGCAATGGATCTTTTTATTACGCTTAAAATCTTCTTGAAGTGTTTCACTCGACAAATTCTTTATAGAAAGATTTAACTCTTTAACTTTTTCTTCATCTAAAACAAAGTTACGACTATTGTTAGAAAAAACAATTTGCCCATGTGGTGTGAGAAGATTGCATAAGTCTTTTAACAGAGCAACATGGTCACGCTGTACATCAAAAGTTTCTTCCATTCTTTTTGAATTTGAAAAAGTTGGAGGATCGGCAAATATTAAGTCAAAACGTTGGTTAGCTGTTTTAATCCATTTTAGACAATCAGCCTGCACAAAGGTATTGTTAGCAGAATGGATTCCGTTTGCTTTTAAGTTCTCTTTAGCCCAATTCAAATAGGTTCTACTCATATCAACCGTAGTAGTACTTAAAGCCCCATGGGTTGCAGCATATACAGTTGCACTTCCGGTATAAGCAAATACATTGAGGAAATTCTTTCCTTCTGCTAATTTACCCACCAATTTTCTTGTTAAACGGTGATCCAAGAAAAGTCCAGTATCTAAGTAGTCCCAAAGATTCACCACGAAACTTATGCCATATTCTTTAACTAATAAAGTATGGCGAGATTCGTCGATTTTTTCGTATTGAGAATCACCACGTTTTTTCTCACGTACTTTCAGAATTACATTTTCACCTGCTACCCCAGTTACCTGAACAACAGCAGATATCATATTTAAAAGACGTTGATGGGCTTTTTGCGCAGGGATATTTTTTGGAGCTGCATACTCTTGAATAACAATATAATCGCCATATCTATCGATTGCAGCTGCATAATCAGGAAGATCTGCATCATAAATACGATAGGCTTCAAGACCTTCTCTTTTAGCCCATTTACTTAATTTTGCGATATTTTTCTTAAGGCGGTTAGCAAAGTCTTCAGCAATAATTACAGGGGCACTTACCTGATTTTCATTAGCGGTGGTTTCTTTAACAACTTCAGTAGTTTGAGTGGTCTGTTCTTTTAAGTCAAACGTACGTAACTCGCAAGACAAAGCACCATTATATAAGTGATAACGATTACGTGGACGGAGTCTTAAGCTACTAAGTAAATCTACGGATGAAGAAATTACGCCTGCTTTCCAACCAGAAAACTCAGTACGCATTTTATTGCCAAGTTCGGCATATACCTCAAGTAACTCAGCAAAATTACCTAGTCTTTCACCATATGGTGGATTACATACAATTAATCCTTTCTCATTATTTTCAAAAGGATTTTTTAATGCGTGAAGTTCGCATTTTTGTAACAAAATAAATTCTGACAATCCTGCTTTCTTGATATTTTCTGTTGCACGTTCAAGAACGCCAGCATCCATATCAAAACCTACAAAGCGGATCTTATTTTCGCGAAGTTTGTTACGTCCTTTTTCAGCACGCTGCTCCGCATCATATTTAAGTTTAGCAAAAAGAGAAGCATCATATTGCTTTAACTTATAAAAGCCGTATTGATGTCTAAAAAGACCTGGTGCCGTATCTGCAGCTTGAAGAGCCGCTTCTATAAGTAAGGTACCTGAACCACACATCGGATCCACAACTGAGGAACCATTGTAAGCACTTCTTTTTACAATTGCAGCTGCAAGGTTTTCCTTCAAAGGAGCAGTACCTGCAGACGTACGATATTCACGCTGATGCAAAGGCTTACCAGAGAGATCCAAAGAAATAGTTACATTATTACGCTTATCAAGATGTGCATTTACTCTAATATCAGGGCTAACGCGATCTACATTTGGTCTAAAGCCTTGTTCTTTTACAAAGCGGTCACAAATAGCATCCTTGATTCGCAAAGCACCATATTGAGTATTTCTAATGTAATCGTTTTGACCATTAAAATCGACAGCAATAGTACTGTCGTGATCAAAATAATTTTCAAAGCGGATGCTGTAGCATCCCATATAAAATTCGAGATCACTTTCGGCATGATAGGTTGCTAAAGACAACAAAATTCTTGTTGAAAATCTCGTCCATAAGCAAGCTTTTAAACCTACTTCTAACTCACCTGAAAAACTTACACCAGCTACAGTTTCTTTAAGGTTCTGCGCACCTAGTGCGAGTAACTCATCCCTAAGTAAACTTTCTAATCCTTTAGGACAGGTGGCAAAATACTTCAACATTGTCTCGAACCTCACGAATAAATCATTTTCATTATACCATTGACGCGATGTATTCGCTAAAACGTTGGCTCATGAATACTTAAATAAAAATTTTGATAACCACAAATTCTTTACGTAATGAGTAATAAAAGTGGAAAACACAACATCTAAATTTAGATGTTAGTTTTTTAATTGAAAGGAGAAATGAATATTTGAAAATTTGACTAACTTTGTTGGTACCCGAGGAGGGACTTGAACCCTCACGAAGTTACTCACTACCACCTCAAGGTAGCGTGTCTACCAATTCCACCACCCGGGCGCATCAACAAATAACGATTCAATTTTTGGTAAATTTGATTAAGTGAATCACTCTCAATCAAACTGGTACCCGAGGAGGGACTTGAACCCTCACGAAGTTACTCACTACCACCTCAAGGTAGCGTGTCTACCAATTCCACCACCCGGGCACATTGGGTATAAGCTAATTATTCTTCCTTAGCAGATGAATCATTAACTTGTTTTGTATCCTGCGCAGCATTTTCTTTGCTGCTATCAGTTGAAGCTTTATTTTCAGTTTTAACTTCTTCCTTTTCGGAAGCAACTGGCGCTTCTACTTTGTCGCTTTTAACGTTTTCTTTAGCAGGTTCTTCAACCTCTAAAGATTGATAGGTATTAGCTTGTTCACCCTTATGGCTGTTAATATAACCTAACATTAAGCAAACAACCATTAGAAGTAGTGCTAAAACCCAAGTTGCCTTAGTAAAGAAGTTTCCACTTCCTACAGAACCAAACAATGTGTTAGACGCACCAGCACCAAAAGAAGCTCCCATTCCAGCACCCTTTCCTTGCTGTGCCAAAATGAACACAACTAAAAGAACAGCAACCACTAGGAAGATTACTAAAAGTATTGCATACGCTAGGGACATCGTCCTAATTCCTTAAACATCTACGTCTCAGTCAACGCGGCTATTCTAGCAAAGTTTTTATTCTTTTCAAGAACTTTTTACACTTTTTCATTATTTTGCTAAAAAAACTTCAAAAATAGCTAGATTTGCAAGATGGTAACGTGTTTTCGGAGCAATTTGAACGTTTTTGGACAAAAAAACCACTTGTATTAGCAACAAGTGGTTTTATTAGACAATAATTTCGAAGATTTTCACTACTAAAAAGGTTTTTAACTAATGCAATTCTTAGTAGAGTAACTCTCTAAATTCAATTTTTATGGAAGAGTAAACTCAACCCAAAACTTAACTCAGTTAATTCTGGCTTTCTTTTACAATAGTATCTGAAATATTTGCAGCTAATTCATTTACTAAAGTAGTATCTTCACCTTCAACCATTACACGAACTACTGGCTCAGTGCCTGATTTTCTTAATAGTACACGTCCTTTTTTACCTAATCTTGCTTCAGCAGCCTTTATGGTTTCCTTTACCTTTTCATCGGTAGTAGCATCGAAACCTGCTATTAAGCGGACGTTTACAAGGACTTGTGGATATAGCTGAATATCACTATGAAGCTCTGCTAGTGATACTTTATCCTCACACATAGCTCTAAGAACTTGCAATGCGGAAATAATTCCGTCACCAGTGGTAGTATGTCTTAAGCTGATAATGTGACCTGAATTTTCACCACCAAGTTTCCAGCCTTTTTCGAGTAACTGTTCCATAACATACCTATCACCAACTTTAGCTCTCGCAAAAGGTATGCCTAAACGTTCTATTGCTTGTTCAAGACCAAGGTTTGACATTTGAGTTCCAACAACACCGCCTTCTAGTTTATTAAGCTTCTGTTGGTACTTGGCAATAATGTAAAGAAGAACATCACCATCAAGAAGTTGTCCCTTGTGGTCAACCATCATAACGCGATCGCCATCGCCATCAAATGCTATACCAAGATCGGCTTTATGTTTTAGAACATTCAATATTAGATTTTCTGGATGTGTTGAACCATAACCATCGTTTATATTTATACCATTTGGAGTATTACCAATGGTTATAACATTAGCACCAAGTTCACGGAAAACATCTGGGGCAACCTGATAGGTAGCACCGTTAGCGCAATCAAGAACGATCTTCAAACCTTCCAAAGAATAGATATTAGGGAAGGTACTTTTACAGAATTCAATATAACGACCAGGAGCATCATCTTTTCTTGTAGCTTTGCCAAGATACTTAGATTCAACTGTAGTCATATCACAATCGATTAAAGACTCAATTTTAGCTTCAACTTCATCAGGAAGTTTTGTGCCATTTTTTGAGAAGAACTTTATGCCATTATCATAGTATGGATTATGAGATGCACTAATAACCACACCAGCTTCTGCTCTAAAAGCTTTGGTCAAATATGCCACAGCAGGAGTTGGCATTGGTCCTAAGAGCACAGAATTTACACCAGCAGCACTGAAACCAGCTTCAAGAGCAGCCTCAAGCATATAGCCTGAAATTCTTGTATCTTTTCCAATGATTACTTTTTTGGTTCCTTTTTCTGAAAGAACCTTTCCTGCGGCCCAGCCCAATTTCATCACAAATTCAGGCACAATTGGGTAATTTCCAACTTTACCTCTTACCCCATCAGTACCAAAATATTTTCTTTGCATGATCTTATCCTGTGGACTTGATTTATTTATTAAAACCAAAAACTTTTTTCAAACTTGGGCCTTTATGCGAAAAACTTTGTGCATAATTCCAACATTTTAAAGCATCAGATGTTTCACGCACATCATGAACTCTAATGATATGAGCTCCCTTACTTACAGCATACAGAGCTAAAGCAACTGATCCAGCCGTTCTTTCAGATACAGAAACATCCAGTAGTTTTCCAATCATTGATTTACGTGATACACCTACAAGTAACGGCAAACCGTATGATAAAAAGGTATCTAAACGACCCATTAATTCATAATTTTCATCCAAGGTTTTTCCAAAGCCAAAACCTGGGTCAATTATAATATTTTCACGCTTAATTCCCGCATTAAGGCAATCATGAATTCTTGAATATAGGAATTCATTAATATCCCCAAGTAAATCATTGTACTTAGGATTATTTTGCATGGTTCGTGGATCTTCTCCCTGCATGTGCATAATACATACGGGTATTTGTGCTTTGGCACATACATCAATAGCACCTGGTAATCTGAGAGCTCTAATGTCATTTATTAAATGAACACCAGCTTTGATACTCTCTCCCATAACCTCAGGTTTAGATGTATCCACTGAAATAAACACATCTAATTCTTTTGAAATTCGCTCGATTACAGGTACAACTCTATCAAGCTCTTCCTGTACTGAAACTGGATCTGCACCAGGACGTGTGGATTCGCCACCAACATCAATAATTTCAGCACCATCTTTTACCATTTGTGTTGCGAAAGATAATGCGGCATCCAATTTATTGTGCATACCACCATCAGAAAAAGAATCAGGGGTAACATTTAAAATTCCCATGACTTTTGGAGAACTAAGGTCTAGTTCTCTACCAGCGTATGATATTTTCATTTAAAACCACCGTACTACAAACCTGCACGTATTTTAGCACTTCAAGGGTAATTGTACTGTGACAAAAAACCCCCTTCTTTTACAGAAAAAAAGGGGATTTGTCCTTAATAAAATCTATTAGACTTCTTTTGAGTCATCAGATTTATTAGCTTCATCTTCCGATGATGCTAGATTTTCATCACTAGAAGTCTTTGTAGCTTCTTCTTGCTCACCAGCATTTTCTGGCTTGGTATTTGACTTTGTAGGATTGCCTTCAATATCTCTTACAGGCTTTCTTGCCATCAAATCATCAATTTGGTCAGCATCGATAGTTTCGTATTTCATTAACGCATCTTTCATCGCATGAAGAATATCTAAATTTTCTTCCAAAATTTTCTTTGCTCTTTCGTAGTTACGATTCAAGATATTGTTAATTTCTTTATCGATTTCCTGTCTAGTAGCCTCAGACATACTTGCAAGTTTAGATTGTCCCATACCTGCATAGCTTTCAGTGCTACTATCGTCCATTAGCTGAGGGCCTATTTTTTCACTTAAGCCCCAACGAAGCACCATGTTTCGCGCAAGTTCAGTTGCTTTTTCAATATCATTGGAAGCACCTGTTGTTACCATATCTGGCCCAAAAATTAACTCTTCTGCGATACGACCACCGTATAAAGAGGCAATCATGGATTCAAGATATTGCTTGCTGTGGCTGAAACGATCATTTTCAGGAAGATACATGGTCACACCCAAAGCTCTTCCTCTTGGGATGATTGAAACCTTATACACTGGATCATGATCAGGAACCAACTTACCAACAATCGCATGACCAGATTCGTGATAAGCAGTATTTTCTTTTTCATGCTCATCCATAGCCATTGACTTACGTTCTGTTCCCATGAGTAACTTATCTTTAGCTACTTCAAAGTCAGCCATAGTAACCATACGTTTATCAGTTCTAGCTGCTGTCAACGCTGCTTCGTTAACTAAATTTGCTAATTCTGCGCCTGAGAAGCCTGGTGTTCCGCGAGCTAAAACCGCAATGTTAACATCTTCAGAAACAGGAACCTTTCTCATATGAACAGCTAAAATCTGTTCACGACCTTTAACATCTGGCAAACCTACAGTAACTTGTCTGTCAAATCTACCTGGACGTAACAATGCTGAGTCGAGAACATCAGGACGGTTAGTTGCTGCAATTACAATAACTGCCTCGTGGCCTTCAAAACCATCCATTTCTACAAGAAGCTGGTTCAAAGTCTGTTCACGTTCATCTTGACCGCCCATAAAACCGGCTGATCTTTTACGTCCAACAGCATCAATTTCGTCGATAAAGATAATACAAGGAGCTTTTTTCTTTGCATTTGCGAACATATCACGCACACGAGAAGCACCAACACCGACAAACATTTCAACGAAGTCAGAACCAGAAATTGAGAAGAACGGTACTTTAGCCTCACCAGATATTGCTTTCGCTAATAAGGTCTTACCGGTACCTGGTTGACCAACAAGGAGAACACCTCTTGGAATCTTTCCGCCCAATTTACGATATTTGCTAGGATCTCTAAGGTAGTCAACGATTTCTTTAACTTCTTCCTTTGCTTCATCACAACCAGCAACATCCGCAAAGGTAGTTTTTACTTCATCTTCACTTAGTAGCTTTGCCTTACTCTTAGAAAAGTTGAAAACTCCATGTCCGCCACCACCTTGAGCAGAACGCATGAAGAAGATCCACACAGCAATAAGGAGGATCATTGGGAACCAAGAGATGAGGATAGATAGGAACTGATTTGGCTCTTGAGGTTTCACACCAACTGTTTCTACGTTCTTTTCTTCAAGTTTAGGAAGAAGGTCAGGATCTGACATTGGAAGAACAACAGTAAATTGTGAGCCATCACGTCTTACACCTGTAATAATGCGACCATCAATCTTCACTGAGTTAATTTGATCATCATTAAGCTGCTGTTTAAAGGCAATGTAATTGTTTGATTGATCAGCATTCCTCGCTTCATTTATAGTTTCAAAACCATAAATGATTACTAAGGCAACAATCAACCACAAAAACAAATTTTTTACCATTATGTTTTCCTTGTTTTTTATCGGAAGAACTCTTGTTCCCCGACACCTTTGAATCCTAAACCTACAAAATAAACTTCTCTTGAGCGAGATCTTGATGCATCAGGTTTTCTAACCTTTACATTTTCAAAAGAACTTCTTAAAAGCTTCAAATACTGTTCGGTACCTTCGCCATTAAACACCTTTACAACAAAGGATCCGCCCTTCTTAAGAATTTGACGACACATATCAAATGCTAATTCAACTAAGTACATAGCTCTTGGTTGGTCAACACCTAGGTTTCCCGACATATTTGGAGCCATATCTGACAAAATAACATCAACTTTATTATCGCCAACGATCTCTAGTAATTTATCAAGAACCTCTTGTTCTCTAAAATCACCTTGTAAAAAATCAACGCCAACAATTGGAGTCATTGGAAGAATATCACAAGCAACTACTCGACCATTATCACCAACACAAGTTGCTGCATACTGTGACCATCCACCTGGAGCTGCACCTAAATCGACAACCTTATATCCAGGTCTTATCAATCTATCTTTTTCTTGGATTTCTTCTATTTTGAAACTAGCTCTAGATCTTAATCCCTGTTTGTGAGCTTCTTGAACATATTTATCATCAAAATGTTCTTTCAACCACCTAGTTTGACTGGGGGTGTGTTTTTTCTTCGTCATATAAAAATTACTGTATTTTTCTTACCAGCAGTATTATCCACACAAATTCTCTTAAGATAGATTTTATCCTAATATTCAGTTTCTAACAAACAAAAACAATCTATCATTGGCGTTACAGATACATATATAAGTCGCACATTTAAAGATTTCAATAACCAAACATAAAATTATTTTGCTCTAAGTTTTCAAAATCAAAAATAACCATTGATTTAGTAAGCTCTAGAATATATGTAACACAATATTTTTTTGCCAAAGGTAATCTATATAAATGTAAAAAAAGATGAGAGAGAGATAAGATCTTTGTGTAAACGTTGATAAGCCCGCGTTCTACTTTTAAAA
>CAVGFV010000010.1:0-23985 GCA_963628765.1 Succinimonas sp. | reverse complement strand
AGTGGTTTCGTAAGATTAGTAATTAAATTACATACCTAAATTTATATCGTTACAGGTTAATTATCTAAAAGAACTCTAAATGATATAGCATCGGAGCGACCATATTCATCAAGAACACTGATGCTATAGATGCCTTCCTTCTCAGGAGTAATGAAGTTTTCTTCACTTTGTTGTTCATTATTAATAGTGAAGTAAATATGACCTTCACCGCCAGTATATTTTATATAAACTCTGCCTTCGTTATCAGGAACCACAGTTGCCCCATTACTTGGGAATATGATTTTCAGAGCTTTTTTATCAATAAGGTTCTCTTCATTGCGATTTTCTTTAAGAGCTTGTGGTGGCGTTATAGAAAACAATTCGCTTGTAAGCTCGGGTTTTACTAAGGGCTCAGGTTTTATCTGATGCATAACATTAAAGAGAATTGGTGCAGCATCCTTAAAACCAGTGTAGCGATAAGCACCTGATACGTTATTGGGAAATCTAATAGCAACGCCTACGGTGTATTTACCAAGGCTTCCTATAGCAAGTGCATCAATAAATCTACTGGAAGTGCCTGTTTTATAGAAGAGTTCTTTTTCAGGTGCCCCGTTGAGCGGTCTCGTAGTTCTTTTAAGAATCATTGAAAGAACTCTAGCGCTATCAGGATTTAAAAGGCGGATCTCTTTTTCAATCGGGGTATCTTTAAGTAGCTGGTAGTCATAGAGGAGCCCGTCATTGTTGATCATGCCGTAGAGCTCTGTGAGGTCGGTAAGTTTTATAGCAGGGCTTCCTAAAATTACGGAATAATCAGCTCCATCATTTCGAGCAAAAATTCTCTTATGTCCGCGATTAAGTTCGGCTATAAAACGAGCAGGTCCTACCATTTCTATTACTTCCAAAGCAGGAAGATTTAAAGAATTAGTAAGCGCTTTTGCAGCTGTTACTTGTCCCATATATTTTTTTGTAAAATTTTGGGGATTCCAGAGGCCGTAAAGTTTGGAATTATCATGAAGCAATGTTTCTGGATGAAGTTTCTTTTCATTAAAGGCCATGCCATAGGCGAATGGCTTTAGAGCCGAGCCTGCAGATCTTTTCATAAAAGGTAAACAGAGTTCAGTGAGTGAAAGATCTGAGGATCCTAGAATGCCTGTGATGCGGTGTTTTTCATCATCAATAGCCACAATTGAAAGTACAGCACCATCATGATGGGTATTTTTAAAGATTTCACCTTCGTTAAGTAGTATTTTTTGAACTTTAGGATCAATATATGTGTAAAACTCATGCTTAGGATAATTACTAAAAAGCCAGTTAGCTAACGTTATGCCATCCTGCTTTATTTTAAAAATCTTTGCAGGTATTTCGTCCAGCATTGCCATTTTTTTAGTATCTTCGCTGATAATTCCTTTTTCAAAAGCCATGCGTAACGCTTCATTTCGGTAAAAGATTGCGGCTCTATGGTTACGGTCAGGACGAATCAATTCAGGTACCCGAGGGAAGGCTGTTAAGAGGGCCGCTTCAGATGGGGTTAAGAGTTTAGGAGAATGTCCAAACCATCTAAGAGAAGCCGCTTTAACACCCTCTATATTTGAACCAAAGGGAGCCAAAGTTAGGTACCAATCTAAAACCTGTTCCCTTCCGTATTTTTCAGTTATATAGATTGCTTCAATTACTTCTTTAAGTTTATTTATATAGGTGCGTGGGTGTCCTGTAAGTTTTTTAGAAACCTGCATGGCTAATGTTGAGCCACCGGAGGTAATTTCATTATTTTGAATATTGGTTATTAAAGCTCGTCCTAACGCTTTGAAGTCGACGCCAGGATGGCTATAAAACCTTCGATCTTCATTAGCGATTAGCATTTTAAGATAGAGAGGACTCACTTCGTCTGCTTTAGTTAAAAGACGCAGTGAATCATTGTCTTGAGAAAGGGAATAGCCGATAAGTCGACCAGAATCGTCATAAACAGCCTTTGAACGATTCTCAAGTATGGAAAAGTCTAGTTCATTGATTGCAATGATGTAAAAAATTATTCCAGCAATAGATGCTAGAGTAAATAGGACCGCGGTCCAGAGGATCGCGGTTTTTATTTTGCTAAATGCCATTACTTAACAGTAACTACATCGTTGCTATCGAGTGCATTAAAGACACCACCTGAGCTAAGGTTTATTTTGCCACTCATCATTAAAGGTACTGATGTTCCTTTATAAGCTCCTTTAAGAATATAAGGAACTGATAAAACACCACCTTTGCCACTAGAAACATTTGCTTGGAACTTTATGCTGGTGTCACCAGTTTTATAGGTAAAGTAGCCGATAGTTCCTGAGAGGCTCTTATATTTATTGTCCATAGTATATTTGTCTAAAACTCTGTTCAAAATGGTATTTGCAGGAAGTTTTATTTCATATGTTATAGGACCATAGTAGCCATTATTAAATTTCAAGGAATCAATAACCAAAACATCTTGATTGATATTTATTTCAAGTGGTTTTTTGAGTGGATTTCCCTTTAAGTCAAAGTACTTTCTATTGAAAGTAACCATTGACTGTCCTTGAGCAGTGCCTTGAACATAACCTGAAGCGGTGATTGTTGCTATGGCAGCACTTTCATTACTTTCTGGAACCTTAACATTAATTGTACCACCGGTAGTTGTTAACTTCTGAATAGAAGCAGGAGCGCTTCCGAGTGATGCTATATCAGAAAGAACAGCAATACTAGCAGGGGTATAAGTACTTCCAGTTTTGATAAATGAATAAAGAACAGGAAGAACATCATTGTTCTTAGCTTTCAGTGCTACGTAAATAAGTTTTAAGGTATCGTGCTCAATAGTATTAACGCTATATGGAAGATAGGTTCTCACCTGTTTCACAAAATCTAAAATATCAGAATCTACTCTGTTCGGTTGATAAGGATTATCTAAATTTTGAACATCACTTAGAAGTTTTGTAGCTCTGTTCAACGCTGCATCTGCTCTATTTTTATCGCCGTAAAGGGTAAAAATTTCTGCATAGTTAGCCATTGCTTCAATTTCATGATTCTGAGAATCATCAAGTCTATCGAAACGATATACAGCATTGGTTCTCACGCTACTACCCATAAGGGCAAGATCAAGCATGGAAAGAGATGCGATATTATCACTATTATTATTTTGAGATGACTCTAGATGTTCTTTAACCTTGTTTAGGATGCCTTTATTAACACTGAAACCTGCTTTATTGGCTTTAATTAAAAATTCAGCTGCATAAGCAACGCTGTAATCGGAGTCTACATCCATATCCTCTGATAAGCTACCGTATGCGTTGATGCTTGATTGGATATACGCTACGGTATCATAGATAAACATATTAAGCTTTCTTTGGTGTTCGTCATTTGATTTACCTGCTTTTTTAGTAACATTTAAAGCAGCTAGACCAGCAGAAATTCTTGAGTTCATGCCACAGCAATTGGAGTTTATTAATCCATCTACAAGGAGATCAACATCAGTAACAGGAGCTTGACCGATAGCTACTCTTGCATTCGTGCCATTAACAAAAGGATTTTGGAATTTGATTTCTTTTTCTGCACCTGTATTTAGTACAGAAATTAAATTTTCAGTTACCCAAGAATAAGGAGTAAGAACTTCATATTCTTTTTGGGTTTCAAAGTTATAACCATCGCCTTTAACGGTAATGTTGGCATAACCAATGCCTTCCTTGTTTGCTTTTACAGGAACAGGTACCGACATAGTTGCACCTTTTGTTACTTCAAGATCGCCATTGGCATCGCAACTAATGGCACCACTACATTTAATAGTATAGGTGAACTTATTGGTATTTCCATCAACATTATTGATAGAGAAAGGTGCTTGAATGGAGTCGCCGGTATGAAGGTACCAAGGCATATTTAATTTACTTACAGCACTATCTCGAACTGCTACAGTGTCGGAATAGGAGCCTAGTTTGTCTTTAGACCAAGCGCTTACCATAAGTTTGGCACTGCTACTAATACTACCAAGATCGCAGTGAACATTTGCATATCCATCAGTAACTTTTTGGCTCGGGGTATAACAAGAAAGAAGCTCTTTGGTAATATTTGAAAGAGCATCAGGATTACCACCTTCATCTTCATCAACACCACCGTAGCCTTGACCTTTACTGTCAACACTCTTCATCAAGTAGGAATAAACATCGTAAACAGATGAATGAAGGATTTTACTGTTATATAGATTCTTATCTGGGGTTGGCGCTTTTTGACCATTCACTGCCAAAATCCCTGTATCTACAAGAGCTGCTGTTACATATGTATTATCATCGGCATTGTCAACTTTTACCTTTATATCAAGTGAACTGTTAGGTTTGATAGTCTTAGGTAAGTCGCTTGAAACATTAAGTATTCGGTCATTTTGAGCGATGTTGAGATAAGCAATACCAATAGATCTTCTTGGACCTGTAAATTTACTTTCTTGGTTCGCATAAGCTGTAACTATGGCATATGAGCCTTTTACAAAGTCGTTGTTCACATCTACTGGAATAAGGTTGTGACCTTGTACGATCTTATAATGTTTAAGAGTATTTTGGCTTAAGCCGTCAAGCATTAAATCTGCATAGCCTTCATATTGACTATCAAATTCAATGTATGCTGTTTCACCTTTGTTGTAACTTTGTTTATCAGTAAAGATTTCAAGGCGATCTGGATGATGTGCATCAAGGTCAGATGCATATCCAGTATAGAAATCAGCAGAAGTGGTACGTTCCCCAAATTTCAATGTGATGGTATAGCTACCATCTTCAAGTTCACTAACAATTTTTGCGTTATCGTCTGAAGCTACATCGATCTCACCAGAGGTCACAGGTGTCTGGTATTTGTTTTCAAGATATTCCCAATGATCATCCACAAATGCAAACTGATAAGAGTAATGCTGTTTCATGATGGTGTACTGTACTCTGCCTTCATGGAGCTTACCATTTTGATCTGCGAGAATAACCTTGAATGCAGTCTCGTGAGGATTTTCTTTACTAAAATCTGTTTTAACACCAGGCATTGATCCCTCAAATTTCACCTTGTAATCAGATGATTTGGTGATGAGTTTTGAATTAGGATCTGTGAAAAAGCCTTTTACGTGTATTATTTGTGGAAATTCATAATTTTGAATTTCGGAAACATCAAGTGCTGCTTGTCCTTTAGCATCTGTTTGAACTTCGGAAATAACACCTGAATAGCTATTTGATTCTATATCAGAAGGGCCAAAGAAATAATCTTTCCATTTGCCCTGCGGGTGAGTGTCTGGTTTTACTAAATATTCACCGCTAATGTTGATATCAGATGCTGGGGCATCATAAGTGTATTTCACATTAGCTTGTATTTTTTCGCCAGGTGTAAAAGGAGCATCTGACTCTTGTAAATTTGCTTCAATGGTAGAAGGTATGAAACTGTCAACAGTTACCTTAGTGCGATTTAAAATGTTATTTTTGTCAAAACCAATGGCAAAAATCCAATTTCCAAATTGGGCATGGTTATTAAATTGATACTCTGTCCCAAAGGCGCCAGATTCAGGCTTATTAAGGGTCTTTTCCTCGAAAAGCATGCCATCAGGACGATAGATCATCAGCTTCAAAGCTTTGAAATTAGCAGCGTTAAGTTTACTGTCTCTTACGATCGCTTGGTACCAAATTTTTTCACCTGGTCTAACAAGGGTTCTATTTGTGTATGCATAGACATTAGTGTTATTACTGCTATTTGAAGAAGCAGTAAGACCGTCAAAGAAAAGAGGTTCTTGTCTTAAATCTAAAGCATAGAAGTCATTACCTTTTTTGACTTTAACAATAACAGGTTGTCTAGCACCTTTACCAGAAACAGCTTCCTTAGAGAAAGATGCGTAGCCGTTTTTATCAGTTTTTACAGTTTCTAGAATTTCATTAGCCGAATTTATAAGAGTCAGTTCAGCATCAGCACTAGGCAATGCAGTGCTAAGAGAACGTACTGCTATATCAATGCCGTCTTTTTTGCTATATGCGGTAAGTCCAAGATCTGTTATCACAATGGATTTAAAGGCTGACATATTTTGTGATTCACTTATTGAATCTAAGCAGGTAAGAGTGGCATCGCAAGTTTCAGTATCTTTTGAAGTTAATAAGAGAACGTAACTACCAGAGGCTGTCGTATTATTGAAATCGTTAAGATCTATTACAGTAATTTGGCTTTGATTAGGTTTGTTTTGTACAGTGTATTCTTTACTTGCTACGAATGAGCCATGATCTTGAATGTATGAAATCCCATCCCATTTCCACTTAATATCTCCTAATGATTGATTGTAATAAGAGGCTAGATCGTCATTAGATATACGAAATAAAGTGGCTTTAAAACTGTCAAGATTAATACTTTCCACAGCAACTTTCTTATTTTTTGAGGCTGATGAAAGAATATTACCTGACATAAACTTCAAACTTTCAGAAGCGTTGATGGTGGTGAAATCAATGCTTTGATTTTTAAGAAGAGTATAGTCATTGGCAGATTTTAGGCCTTTCTTAAGAATGGCAGTGTATGAAGTACCAAAATCAAGTCCTGTTACGCAAATGGAACTTTCATTAACAATGGCATCGGCTGGAACAGTGTCCCCACTTTTATTTTTGATTTCAATATATGCTCTGATATCACTTTGAACAGGACTGCCATCCATTGTATCGTTCATAACTATACAAGAAGTAGCAACACCTGATTTGTTTTGGTCAATAACTCTTGTAGCTTCGAGCATGTCTGCGGTAGATGCAGCGATAGCTCCTTGTGAGGATACAGTCAATGTTATTGCAATGAATAGTTTGTTCAGTTTCATACGTGTTTTTCCATTTTTCTTAAATAGAATGTTCTTTTGGGTTATTCCTTAATCTAAGATTAAGAATAATATAATAGTCTTTTTTTTTAAATTTAAACTACCAAAAATGTATAAACGTGGGGTAGGTCTAACGAGAAAATTAAATAATAAGAAATTTTGCGTTTTTATAGGATTATATACACATTCCTTCTCATACTTGAGAGAAGGAAAATCTATAAAATATTATATTTATAAAATTTTATTTTGTATGCGATACAAGCTTATTGTTCAAGCTCATCAATATAGTTAGAAACGTGTTCATGTCCACGTGCAAGCAAGAATTTAAGTACCTTAAGTGGATCGGTATTTAAAACTTGTTCTTCAGGTATATCAGCAGCATTTATGATATCAATTGCATGATTAAGGTTACCGATAGTAGTAAGGAAGTGTGAGTCAGAACCGACACTTACAAAAGCACCATATTTTTTACAAAGTCTTGCAGTTTCGAGACAATTTTCATTACTACCTTTTCTTGATCCAGCACCACTTGCTGAATTTATTTCGATAGCAACGCCGTTTTCAGAAGCGCATTTAACAATTTCTTCAAGATTCTTTGGATAAGTAGGATCTCCAGGATGTGCAATGATATCAAAAGAATGGTTTTTTATTGCTTTTAATATGGTTTCGGTGTTTTCTTCATAACCAAGGTCATCACAGGCACGGTGATGAAATCCTGAAAGAACAAGGTCAAGCTTGTTATAAATGCGTTTTGGACAATCTATTTCGCCATCTTTTAAAAAGTTTGCTTCCATGCCTTTGAGTAGAGTGATTCCACGCCAAGAATCAGGAAGTGCTTTTGGAGCATTTGCGAAATGAAGTAAAGGTGAAGAATCAGGAAGTTCTGGACCATGATCCGTAATTGCAAGCATTATAAGTCCCTTTTCCTGGGCGCCTAAAAGGTTCTCGTAAACAGTGCTGTAAGCATGTGCACTTGCAATAGTGTGTGAATGAAGATCAATTAGAAGTTTTTTCAACATAAAAACTCATTATTTGTTCCTTAGTTTCAATTCATGGCTGCATCTTATAAGTTAAAAATTTCGCCATGAATTCCTAGATTCTTTCAATAGTAATTTACCGACGCATTTTACCATTTTATGCAGTGTAGTAATTACCCTTAATTTTAGAAGGGCGATAAATTACTATTTAGGTTTTATTACATGGAAGAGCTGCAACTCTTTTAATTGAATAATTCCTTGAGAAACATTTACATTGCATAAATAGCTTAAAGGAGGATTGCCTTCAGCGTTTCCTGCCACTGAGTATTTAGTTTGATCATTTTCTTCAGGAAGTGGCACCCTTCTGTCTGCGATGGTGATGTTGCTATATCCTTGCCCTAAGCGTACTTTTAAAATCATCAAACAATACTTTTCAACATTCTTGATGTTTTTATCTTTTGGAAGTTGCTTTGCTTGAGCTTCTTTATCTATGGCAGTTCTTGCTGCCTCAAGAGAGGCTGTATCAACTTGTTTTCTTAAAGGAATAGCATTTACAACGTTAGAAATTCCTAAAGCTATGAGAACTAGCGATAGGAATAAACTTTTATTAAACATAATGCTTATTAAATTCATCAAGAATCTCCTTTATGAATGGTATTCTTTTCTTAGAGTCAGGAATGTTTTCTAAAATTCGAATGCGGTTTGGTCCATCCATTCTAAACTTAGAATTTGGTTGCATTATAAGCTCTCTAAGGTAATCAAAATCTATATGAATGTGTTCTCCGAAATTTATAGAGCCACTCTTTGCATTCATATCGAGTGCTGTAATTCCAAGTCTTCTAGCTGTATTTCTTATGCGTTGTATTTCAATGAGATTCATAGCCTCTTGTGGAAGTGGACCAAATCTATCAATTATTTCTGATTTAAGATTCTCTGTCTCTTCATCATTTATTGTTGATGCCAAGCGTTTATACAAAGTAAGTCTAGTTGTAACATCCCCTATATAGTTTTCAGGGAAGAGCACTGGAATGTGGAGCTCAATTTCAATATCGTTTGAAGATAGACTCTCGTCTGTGATTTCATGTCCCTCTTTTAATGCTTTGATGACATTTTCTAGCATTTCCATATAAAGGCTAAATCCAATGCTTTGGATTTGACCAGATTGTTCATCACCAAGAATTTCTCCTGCGCCTCTGATTTCTAGATCTTGTGTTGCCAAGATAAATCCTGAGCCGAGTTCTTCAAGAGATGCTATTGCCTTAAGTCGTTTTTTGGCATCTGCAGAAATCTCTGCATTTTCTGGAGTTAATAAATAAGCATAAGCTTGGTGATGTGAGCGACCGACGCGACCTCTAAGCTGATGGAGCTGGGCTAGACCTAAAGTGTCTGCTCTATCAATAATGATGGTATTTGCAGTAGGGACATCGATACCAGTTTCGATGATTGTAGAACAGACTAAAACATTATTATGTTGATGGTAGAAATCATGCATAACTCTAGCGAGAGCTCTTTCAGGAAGCTGTGCATGAGCAACTGCTACATTAGCTTCAGGAACAATCCTTCTAATGGTATCGGCTACTGAATTTATAGTCATTACGTCATTATGAAGATAATAAGTTTGACCACCACGTTTAAGCTCACGAAGAATAGCTTCACGAATAATGTTTTCATCATATTCATTTACAAAGGTTCTTACAGCAAGACGCTTAGCTGGTGGTGTAGCAATTATGGACAGAGAGCGAATACTGTTCATTGCCATATTAAGAGTTCTAGGAATTGGGGTTGCAGTCATCGTAAGGATATCGATTTCTGAGCGGAATTTTTTAATTTTTTCCTTTTGTGAAACGCCAAAACGATGTTCTTCATCAACGATCAAAAGCCCAAGATCTTTAAAGTGAATGGAACTAGATAATAGTTTATGAGTGCCAATAACAATATCGACACTACCATTAGCGAGTTTGCTTTCAGTTTCTTTTTGTTCTTTGGTACTTTTGAAACGGCTTAGGCAGGCTATTTCAACAGGTGTATGTGCAAAACGATCTCTAAAACTTTCATAATGCTGGTCCGCTAAAAGCGTTGTTGGTACCAAAATAGCAACTTGTTTTCCGTTACTTACAGCTACAAAAGCTGCTCTCATTGCAACTTCGGTTTTTCCAAAACCTACATCTCCGCAGATAAGACGATCCATTGGTTTATCAGACTGCATATCTGTTAAAACAGCAGCGATAGCTTTATTTTGATCTTCGGTAGGTTGGAATCCGAAACCAGCACAGAAACGGTGATATTCATCTTTAGGAACTTTAAAAGCAAAGCCTTTTTTGATTTCTCTCTTAGCATAGATATCGAGGAGGCCTGCAGCCACGTCGCGAATTTTTTCAGCTGCCTTTTTACGTGCTTTTTCCCATTGATTCGTGCCGAGTTTTGTAAGAGAGGCGTTCTCAGATCCAGTGTAACGTGACAAAAGGTGTAAAGAAGTAATTGGCACATACATCTTGGCATCTGCAGCGTAAAGAAGTGATACAAATTCTGTCTTGACGCCTTCAATTTCTAAAGTAGTGAGCCCCTGGTATTTACCAATACCATGTTTTTCATGAACTATAAGCTCACCAGGTTTTAATTCAGCGAGATTTTTAATTACGGCATCAGGATTAATAGTTCTATTACGTCCGCGTCTTCTAACTTCGGTGTACGAAGCACCCAGTAATTCGCTTTCGGTAATAACCGCAATATTTGGAAGTAAAAATCCGGTGGTAAAAGGAGCAACAATGATGCCTGTTTTTGCATCGGAATCATAAAAATCTTGGATCCCAGCAAAAACAGTAACCTTTAAATGCTTTTGTAAGAGATCAAGCATTATTGATTGTCTACCAGGACTTGCAGTGGTAATCAAAATTTTTCCAGAGAAGCTTGATTGAAAATCCAAAAGTTTTTGACAAGGTATTTCATCAGTGTGATTAATAGCAATAGGTGGAAGCTGGTTAGTTTTTAAATCAGTAGTTCCCTTAGGAAGTTCGAGATTTCTAGAAGTCCAAATGCGGCAAGAAGTAAAGTTATTTAGTTTTTCCTGAAGTTTTTCTGGATTTAGATACAGCATATCAGGGGGAAGACTTGGATGATCAGGGGTGTCTTGATATTTTGTCGCACGGTTTTGAATATCTTTCCAAAATTCATCCAAAGTTGGTCTCAGTTCTTCAGTAACAAACAAAAGAGCATCATTTGGCAAATAGTCAAATACTGTTGCTGTTTCTTCAAAGAAAAGAGGAAGGTAATACTCAATACCGGCAGGAATATTTTTTCTAGATATCTGCTGATAAATGTTGTGTTTAGTGATATCAGATGGATTAAAGATGTCGCGGTATTTTTTTCTAAAAATATTGGTGGCATCTTCTGTTATTGGAAATTCATGGGCTGGTAAAAGTTCTATTTTGTCTGAATTTTTGATGGATCTTTGGGATTCAAGATCAAAGATACTGATAGTGTCTATTTCATCATCAAAGAAATCAATACGATAAGGAGTGTTTCCTCCCATAGGGTATAGATCCACAATAGAACCACGAACAGCAAATTCTCCGTGTTCTAAAACTTGTCTAGTAAGAAGATAACCAGCATTTGAAAGTCTTTCTCTTAGTTTTTCAATACTTACGTGATCCCCTTTTTTAAAGATCATTGCCTCGCGATCGATGAAACTTTTAGGAGCAACACGTCCCATAAGGGTGTTGCCAGTGGCAATAACTACTAGATTTTTTGAAGTAGCCATTTTCGATAAAATTTCAAGGCGCCTCGAAATAATGTCTTGATATGTAGAAAAACTATCGTAAGGAAGAGTTTCCCAATCAGGAAAATACATAACAGTAGTATTTGGGAGTAGCCAACGAAGTTCTTGTTCAAGGCCTAAGGCTTCTTGTACGTTTCTGGTTACTAACAAAAGTGGTTTATTTACCTTTTTAACGGCATCAGCTATAAAAAAAGATAAGGAAGCTCCATATAGTCCTTGGTATCTAAATTTTCTTGGATGCTCTGGTTGGCCTTCCCAATTGAATGGAATTAATACTATCATGATGTTCTAAATAAACTCACAGAAAGTCTTTTTAAGTAAGATTTTTTTTATCTCTAGAGAAAATTTACAAAACAGGCATTTAGCTATTAAATTTTGTTTTCTCTAGAATAGACATAAGGTTAGTGTTAATAATTTTTTGTCTTTTGTTATTATAGCATGTGTCCTTTTTATTCAAGAGTTGGAATAAAAATGGTAGAAAATTCAATGACTCAAGTAAAAAGAAAAAATAAAGATTATTTCTAATATTGATAATTATTTCTGTAGAGTCAAAAAAATCTGTAAAATAAATTATTTCTTTATTGAACTGGCTAGTTTAGCTTAGGAATGCTTGAGAAGTATGAGGTAGTAAAATGATAGGTTCTATTCGAGGAAAAATTCTTGAAAAGAATGCTCCTGAAATCCTTATTGAAGCAGCAGGGGTTGGGTATGAGATTTTTGTACCAATGACAAGCTTCTATGAACTTCCCGGTGTTAATGCTGAAGCTTTCCTCTATACAGCTCATATTGTTAAAGAAGATAGTGAAACTCTGTTTGGTTTTATAAATAAAGAGTCAAAGGCACTTTTTCTTGAGCTTTTAAAGGTTTCTGGAATTGGTCCAAAAACAGCATTAGCAGTGCTTTCCGCGATGACTCCAGAAGAATTTTCCAAGGATGTTCAAGAAGGGAAAGTGCAACATATTACCAAGATCCCTGGAATTGGTAAAAAAACGGCAGAGAGATTAATTATTGATATGAGAGATAGAATAAAGGAACTCGTATCAACCGCTAGTTCTACTACTATTGTGCCAATTGATGATGTTTCACATCCAGAAGATCCTGTTGAGGAACAGGCTGTTCAAGCAGTGATTTCTTTAGGCTATAAACCAGAGCAAGCATCTCTTATGGTACATAAGGCTTATAAACCTAATATGAGTGTTGAAGAACTAATAAGAGCCGTTTTAAGTGCGGTGTAATGTATTTAGGTTTATAACGATTAAGATAATATGACGGGTGTGCATAACGATGGCAATTGAAAAGGATAATCTTTCAGTATCATCAGAAGGTTTTTCAAACGAAGAAGGAAATATCAATAACACAAGGTTAAAGAAAAAACTTGGTGGTGACATTGAAGCAGGAAGAATTGTTAGTGGTAGAAGTATTACTGGTGACGATGAAAGTCTTGATAGAGCGTTAAGACCAAAAAGCCTTAATGAATACATTGGACAAACACAGTTACGTAAGAATTTAGATCTTGCTATTACAGCCTCGAAAATGCGAGGAGAACCTTTAGATCATGTGTTGGTGTATGGCCCACCAGGACTTGGAAAAACCACTATTGCCGGAATTATAGCAAATGAAATGCAGTCCGATATCGTAACAACATCAGGACCTGTTTTGGAAAAGAAAGGTGATTTGGCTGCACTTTTAATTCGCCTTAAGCCCAATGATGTTTTGTTCATTGATGAAATACACCGCTTAAATCCTGTTATTGAAGAGTTTCTTTACCCTGCAATGGAGGATTTTAGCGTCGATATTATGATGGGTGAAGGACCTGCAGCGAGATCAATGCGTGTTCCAATATCGCCATTTACTTTGATTGGTGCCACCACTAAGGCGGGTTCTTTGACATCTCCTTTAAGAGAGCGTTTTGGTATAGTGGAAAGACTTAATTATTATTCCCCTGAAGAACTCATGATTATTGTGAAGCATTCCGCTGCAAAGATGAAACTTCATATTGATGATAATGGGGCTTTTGAAATTGCAAAAAGAAGTAGAGGTACGCCAAGAATTGCTAATAAGCTTCTCCGTCGAGTAAGAGATTATGCGGATGTACATAATTCTGGCTTTATCACAAAAGATATAGCAGACAATTCTCTTGCAATGTTGAATGTTGATGGTCATGGTTTTGATTTCTTTGATAGGCAGTATCTACTTACTATTATTAATGATTTTGCTGGGCGCCCTGTTGGTCTTAGCACATTAGCTGCAACATTAGGTGAAGATAAAGACACTATTGAGGATGTTTTGGAACCTTATCTTTTACAAGAGGGGGTTATTCAAAGAACACCTAAAGGAAGAGTTGTAACGCTCAAGGCATATGAATATTTTGGAATAACAAGAGGACAAGATGACTGAGCCATTTTCAATCAATGTTAGAGTTTATTTTGAGGATACTGATGCAGGCGGAGTGGTATATAACGCTAACTATATAAAATTTCTAGAACGTGCTAGAACTGATTGGTTACGTAGTAGAAACTTTGAGCAACATTCAATGCTTGAAGAAGGGCTTGGTTTTGTTGTGGCCAGCATTGAAATAAATTTTAGAAAGGCTGCAAAACTTGACGATCTACTTACTGTTACCTGTGTGCCAGAACAACTTCGTTCAGCATCAGTAATTTTTGCTCAAAAGATATTTAACAGTAATGGCGAAATGGTTGTAGAAGCAAAAGTTAAAATAGCTTGTGTAGATTTGAAACTTATGCGTCCAAAGTTGTTCCCTGAAAATTTTAAGACATTATTCCAAGTATAAAATTGGCTTTCACGGCTGGTATGGAACAGCTGTGAAAATCTAAAAATTCACAATAAATAAAGCCTTAAAAATTTTAATGATTCACATCAAGAATGCTCATGTCTAAACATAGTGTATAATGCGAGGCAGTTCAAATTTTTTTGGAACGGTATGATTACGTTAAAAGCTATGTTTTATAAGCCTTTAATGAATTTTTGTGTTTTAAAACTAAGATTGTTAAGACGTTTATATTTATTGAAAAGTAAAGTTGTGTCTTTAGAAGAGGGACATGATTCTTAAGGATAGATATTTGCCTAGGTTTAGGTGGAAACTTAAATATCAAATTTCCTAAATATGGCGTTTCTTTCAGAATGTAAACGTTTATTTCCGTTCTATGAGTGAGATTTAGAGGTTTATAAAGTGATTGCCGAAGAAGTATCCATTGGTGCTACTAATGCATCTTCTAATGTTGCTAATGTAGCAGCTTCAGCACCAAGTGCAGATCTGTCTATAACTCAGCTTATTGTTGATGCAAGTCCTCTTGTGCAATGCGTAATGTTGTTTTTGCTACTGCTTAGCGTGGTAAGCTGGACCATAATCATTCAAAGAGGACGTTATTTAAAAAGTTGTCGTGCTAATGCAGATGCTTTTGAGGATGAATTTTGGAATAGTAGCGATCTTAACAAGCTGTATCAGAATTGCGTTAATAGAAGTGAATCTACAGCAATGGAGAAAATATTTACTTCAGGATTTAAAGAATTCGCAAGAATGCATAAACAGGGAGTTAAGAATAAAGATACTCTTATGGATGGCACCTATCGTGCCATGAAGGTAACCTGTTCTAGAGAACTTGAAGAACTAGAAAACCATCTTCCAACACTTGCAACTATAGGTTCTATAAGTCCATATGTTGGCTTGTTTGGAACTGTTTGGGGAATAATGAGTGCTTTTATTGCACTTTCTGCTGTAAAAAATGCTACCTTAGCGATGGTCGCACCACCAATTGCAGAAGCTCTTATTGCAACTGCAATGGGTTTGTTTGCAGCAATACCTGCAGTGCTTTTTTATAATCGTTATGTAACGAAGGTTGAAAAACTTGAAAATCAATATTTGAACTTTATTGATGAGTTTTCAACTATCTTAAACCGCAATACTGCTGCAAATGCTGAGCAGCATAAAGAGGCTTAAATGAACAGGAGCCGTGCAAGAAAGCGCCCAATGGCAGAAATCAATGTGGTTCCTTACATTGATGTCATGATGGTTCTTTTGGTTATTTTTATTGCAACAGCTCCAGTAGTAATGCAGGGTGTGACAGTTGATTTACCGAAAGCAGAATCTCAAGCTATGAGTGAAGATCAAAAAACACCAGTCATATGTAGTGTTGATGCTTCGGGAAACTATTATATGGAAGCTGCAGGTGGAGCTATGGTTGGCGTTTCGTCGCTTGATGAGCTTACAGAAGGTGTAAAAAGCTATTTGGAAAAACAACCTGGTTCTCCTGTTGTAGTTCAAGGTGATGCTAAGGCATCTTATGATAGCGTAGTGCAACTTATGAACGCTCTTAAAGCAGCTGGAGTTGAAAGCGTTGGCCTTGTTACAGAGCCAATTGATAATAAATGATTTGTTAGCGCATAAGTAAGTGGTGAAAAGGTGAAATATAGCCTGACTTATTCAGCAGTGATTGCAGTTGTTTTGCATGTTCTGTTGTTTGGCATATTATTCTTTAATATAGACTTGAGTAGGCCCGATAAGCCTAAGCAGGATAATCCCCTTATGCACGCAACAATGGTCGATTTAAGTTCTTTACCTGGCAGTACAGGAAAAGCAGGAGGCTCGAACAAGCCTGGTAAGGGCAATCCTGCAAAGCTAGAAGCCGAAAGAAAAGCTCAAGCACTTGAAGCTCAAAAAAGGGCAGAAAGAGAAGCGCTCCAAAAAGCTCAACAAGAAGCTGCAGCTAAGAAAGCCCAGCAAGAGAAAGCAGTAGCTTTGGAAAAGCAACGTCAGCTTGAAGAAACAAAGAAGGAAATTGCAGAGAAAAAGGCTCAAGCTGAGAAAATTAAGGCCCAAGAAGAAGCTAAGAAAAAAGCAGCCGAAGAAAAGGCTTTGGCTGAAAAGAAATTGGAACAGGAAAAGAAAATAGCTCTTGAGAAAAAGAAGTCTGAAGAAAAGAAAAAGGCCGAAGCCGAGGCGAAAGCTAAAGCAGAACAGGAAGCTAAGAAGAAGGCGGAATTAGAAGCTAAAAAGAAAGCTGAACAAGAAGCAAAGAAAAAGGCTGAAGCAGAAGCTAAGGCGAAAGCAGAATTGGAAGCTAAGCAGAAGGCTGAAGCAGATGCAAAGGCAAAAGCAGAAGCAGCAAAAGCAGAAGCAGCAGCAAAAGCGAAAGCTCGTGAAAAAGCTAATAAGTCTCTTGAAGATGATATTTTCGGGGAACTTGATGGTGATACTTCAGGTAGCGGAAAGCGTGGAGACAATGCTTCAGGAAATGCTCAAGGGAATGGCGGTTCTCAAGGTAATGGTGCTCAAGATGCTGCGATAGCTACTCGTTATGGCTTATCTTTGAAGAATATTATTGAGTCATCATGGCACGTTAATAAATCCATGAATGGCAAGACAGTTGTTCTTAACATTCAAATTTCAGACAATGGAAATATTGTAGGAAAAAGTTGTTCTGGGGATGCAAAGGTTTGTGCTAGTGCGGAGCAAGCTTTAAGTCGTATAGGAGCATTCCCAGCACCACCTGCAGGTTGTCAGGATTGTAAAGTTGTGCATTTGAAAATGACACCAAGAATCTGATACACGTATATCAATATAAAAGGAGATTGACCTACGATTTGAGTAGGCTAACAAATATGAAAATCTGGAAAAAAACATTAGAAGCTTTAATGTTGATGATTTTTTCGATTTCAGTAGCTTATGCTGATCTGAATCTTGAAATCACGGGTGGCATTGATAGTGGTAGAAAAATTGCGGTAGTACCATTTGCAGGGCAAACAGGTTCTGGTGCTTTGGATTTTTCTGATATTGTAAAAAATGATCTTGCAAGAACTGGATTGTTTTCTCCAGTACAATCAGGAGCGAATCCTCATGCATTGGCAGAAGTTCAAGCTTCAGCTTTTCCAGCAGGAACAGAAGCTGTAGTAGTTGGCAAAGTTGTACCTGGTGGTAAAGGTTACCAAGTAAATTTTGAATTAATTTCTATAGCATCTGGATCTCCTGCAGTGTTAGCAAGTATGCAAGCAAACATCACCAAAGCTCAGGTACGCCAATATGGGCATAGAATCAGTGATGTTGTGTATGAAAAATTAACAGGTACAAGAGGCGCATTTAGTACTAGAATTGCATATATAAAAAGAGTATCTGGTTCACGTCATCCATTTCAGTTAGCTGTGTCTGACTATGACGGTGCTAATGAAGTTGTTCTCGTTGTTTCTTCCCAGCCTCTTATGAGTCCAAGTTGGGCTCCAGATGGTAGAAAACTTGCTTATGTTTCTTTTGAACAAAGAAAGTCTCAGATTTATACCATCGATGTCTATTCCAAAGCTAGAAAACTTATTACAAGTTTTGTTGGTTTAAACAGTACACCAAAGTGGTCTCCTGATGGTAGTCGTCTTGCTTTAGTGCTTTCAAAAGATGGTAACCCAGAAATTTATATTCTAGATGTAGCAGGAAAACGTTTAACTCGTGTTACTAATAATCCTGCAATTGATACTGAGCCTTCTTGGAGCCCTGATGGTCGTCAGATCTATTTTGTGTCAGAAAGAGGCGGTGCAGCTCAGATATACCGTGTAAATTTATCTAATGGCGGTGTAGCAAGAGTTACTTCCACTCCAACAAAAAATCTTTCTCCTGTAGTTCTTCCTGATAATTCTGGAATTATCATGATTAACCAGAATGGCGGATTTAGAGTAGCAAGACAGGATTTTAATGGTGGCTTTTATGCTTTAAGTGGTACTACTCTTGATGAGTCTCCTACCGTAGCTCCAAATGGTTCTATGATTATCTACAGTTCTGTGAATGGTGGACGAAAATCACTTGCTTTGGTATCTTCAGATGGTCGATATAAAGCTGTTCTTAAGGGAAATTCAGGTGAAATAGGTTCTCCAGCTTGGTCTGGTTATTTAGGGAAATAGTTTTAAGTAAATAATTTTTTCTGCTTATCTAAAAATAAAAGGTATATCTTATGTTAAAAAAGTTTTTTCTCTGCTTGGTTACTAGCATATTTTTTGCTTCAGCTTTAACTGCTTGCGCCACTAAAAATGAAGAAGCAGGTGCTATTGTTGAGGATCCTTTAGTTGGTGAAAATTCTGATGCTATGGAAAATGGCGCTGTAGTTGTTGGAGATGATTATTTATCACCAAATGATCGTTTAAATTTAACACCAGAACAGAGAGCTAAGCTCAATGCTTTAAAGCAAGATAATATTATCTACTTTGGTTTCAATAGCGAAGCTATTCCTAATAATTATGTAACTCTTCTTGAAGCTCATGCTGATTTCTTAAGAACTGTTCCTGAAGCAAAGATTATTATTGAAGGTCATACCGATGAAAGAGGTACTCCTGAATACAATATCGCTTTAGGTGAACGTCGTGCTCGTGCAGTTGCACAGTACTTTTTAAATCTTGGTGTTCAAGCAGATCAGATCTCTATTGTGAGCTATGGTGAAGAAAAACCTCAAGCTTTCGAGCATAATGAATCAGCATGGCAAAAGAATCGTCGTGCAGTGATTTCATATTAATTTAAGGAGACAGAATGGCTTTTGCATTGTTGAAAAACACTGTACGTTTTGGGGGCTTTAGTATGTTGCTAGGCCTTTCAGTGACAGTACAGGCAGATCCTTCATACTCAGAACTTTCAAAGCAGCTTAATGCACGTAATGTTGCGATTTTAGAAATGCAAAATCGCATAAATGCCCAAGATGAAACCATCAGAAATCTCCAAGGAAGTTTACAGGATCTTTCTGATCGTCTTCAGAAGTTAGAATCTGCAGCATCTCAAACATCATCTGCAGCAGTTGCTTCAGGTGTATCTGTTACAAAAAATGATACAGAGAAACCTGTGCAAGAAACAAAGTCAGATAAACCTGTTGTTTCTAGTGGTGCGAGTTCAGATGATGCAAAAGCTCTCTATGAAGAATCATTCGGTTATGTAAGAGCTAATGATTACAAAAAGGCAGAAAATGGCTTTAATTCTCTAATCAAGAAATATCCTGATTCAGATTTAGTGCCAAATTCTTATTATTGGTTGGGACAAATACTGTATAAGCAGAAAGATTACCAAAAGTCCCGTGAAAACTTCCTTAATGTGACAAAATTTAAGGATTCTCCAAAAAGAAGTGATTCAATTTATAAGCTTGGCCTGATCGAAGAAAATTTAAAAAATATCGATAAGGCTAAAAAGTTTTATCAAGTGGTAATCAAAACTTACCCTGGTACAACAGAAGCTGTTTTAGCAAAGAAATCATTGGATCGCCTTAAGTAATCTCATCCTCCGATTTAGAAATCCCGAAATTTTTTTCGGGATTTTTTGTTTTAAAGCCAGTACAAACACTAAAAATTGATAATATAAAAGAGGATAATGCGAAGACATGATTGTCAATACACTTTATGTATTGATACACCATTTTTTAAGTTATAAACAAGTAATTCACAGTTTTATCAATATTTTTAATGGATAAGATATTTGTCAATATCTATATTCCATCAGTAAAAGATGCCATTTGATACATCTTTAGTGAAAAATTTCATCCTATTAAAGTAAAAATATCCACAATTTTAAGTTAACAAGTCAATAACTAACAAAGTACTTTATTTTTTTTTTAAATATAATAAAATAAATCAAAAATTTTGATTAAATTTATTTTAGAAGGTGTGTCATGATTAAGCCAGGAAAATATAAAAGACAGTATTTTCTTCCTCCTGAGGTTTGCATGGACTGGGCGAAAAAAGATTATATTGAAAAGCCTCCAGTTTGGTGCTCTGTGGATCTTCGAGATGGCAATCAGGCCCTAATAGAACCAATGAGCTTGGAAGAAAAATTAGAGTTCTTCACCATGCTCGTAAAAATCGGTTTTAAAGAAATTGAAGTTGGTTTCCCAGCAGCATCTGAAACAGAATTTGATTTCGCAAGAGCCCTTATTGAAAGAAATATGATTCCTGAAGATGTTACTATTCAAGTACTGACTCAGGCTCGTGAGCATATTATTAAAAAAACATTTGAAGCTTTAAAAGGAGCTCCTCGCGCAGTAGTTCATCTTTATAATTCCACCTCTGTGGCACAGAGAGAACAGGTTTTCCGTAAAGATAAAGAACAGATAAAGCAACTTGCTATCGATGGGGCAAAACTTCTTAAAAAATTAGCTTCAGAAACCGATGGTAATTTCTCCTTTGAATATAGCCCAGAAAGTTTCCATGGAACAGAAGTTGAGTACGCACTTGATGTTTGCAATGCTGTTTTGAATGTTTGGCAACCAACACCTGACCATAAGGCTATTATTAATATTCCTGCGACAGTAGAAACTGCAATGCCTCACGTTTTTGCTTCTCAAGTGGAATACTTAAGTAAGCATCTCGCATTTAGAGATAATGTAATGTTAAGTCTTCACCCTCATAATGATAGAGGTTGTGGTGTTTGTGATGCTGAATTAGGTGTTCTTGCAGGTGCTGATCGTATTGAAGGTACTCTTTTTGGTAATGGGGAACGTACAGGTAATGTTGATATTGTTACCTTAGCGATGAATATGCTCGCCTACGGTGTGGATTCAGGACTTGAATTTTCTGATATGCCAACAATTAGAGCTACATATGAACGCCTTACTAGAATGCATGTATATGAACGTGCTCCATATGCAGGTGATTTAGTGTTCACTGCTTTCTCTGGTTCACATCAAGATGCTATTGCAAAAGGCATGACTTGGAGAGCAGAAAAGAATTTGACAGAATGGACAGTACCTTATCTTCCAATTGATCCGGTTGATGTTGGTAGAACCTACGATTCTGACGTAATTCGTATTAACAGCCAATCAGGAAAGGGTGGTGTTGCATATATTCTCTCTCATAATTATTCTTTAACAATACCAAAGAGTATGAGAGAAGAACTTGGTTATGCAGTGAAGCAAGTATCAGATGAAACTCATAAAGAGCTTTCACCTGCTTGGGTTTACAAAATCTTTACTGACAACTATGTGAATTACACTCCTAATTTCACCATTCCTGAATGCCATTTCCATCAAAATAACTGCATTATGACAGATGCAAGCATTAAGGTTGGAGATCGTACTGTAGTTGTTTCTGCTAATGGTAACGGCCGTCTTGATGCTGTAAGTAACGCAATTAAGCAATTCTTTAGTATCAGTTATGAGCTTGAGACTTATGAGGAACATGCTTTAAGCCAAGGTTCTTCTTCAAAGGCAGTTGCGTATGTAGGCATTATTTGCGATGGTAAGAGCTATTTTGGTGTGGGTATTAATGACGATATCATTACTGCATCTGTTGATGCTCTTGTTGTGGCAGTGAATAAACTTCCATCATTAGCAAAGAACTCGAATGGTGCAGATGATAGGCTTATTAGTATTCTAAACTATATGCATGCTAACTATCAGAATGTAACATTGGAGTCACTTGCTGAGCATTTCCAGTTATCAACTCCTTATGTTTCTAAATATATCAGCGATAAATCTGGAAAAACGTTTGGTGAGCAATTAAGTGCGATTAGAATGAAGCGCGCGAAAACCATGCTAAAGAATTCTAGTCAGTCAATTGAAAGCATTGCTGCTACTGTTGGTTACCAGAATTTAGAACATTTTAGTAGGACTTTTAAAAAGGCCTTTGGTGTAACACCATTACAATTCCGAAAGGATAGTAGTTCGGTTATCTAAACTGAAATTTATTTAATTAAAAGGCTCGCACAAGCGAGCTTTTTTATTTTATCTTCCAAAGGCTGAATTTATTAACGCAAGTATAATATTGTTTCTTTGATTCGCTTGAGAAAGTACCGCCATTGCACTTTGTTGCATAATGCTATTCTGTATCATTGTAGAGACTTCAGCGGCATAGTCGGTATCTTGTATTCTTGAACGGGACTCTGCTAAGTTTTCAGCAGTTTTTGCTGAATATCTTATTGTGGATTCAAATCTATTTTGAATACCTCCAAGAGTTCCCATATGCCCATTAACGTCTTTTATAAGGTCATCTATATGTCCTAAAACCTTTTGTGAGCTTTCTGCCGTAGAGAGGTCGAAACCATTCTTAAAAACATCGCTAGCGCCATTTCCTGCTCGTTCTGCTATAGATTTCAGATCGAACCCTTTAGTCATATCAATATCGATAGTTTGGTTCGCATACGCACCTACCTGAATACTTACAATTCCTCTAGAGCCATCCAGTAGTTTCTGGCCTCCAAAAGTTGTATCGGTAGAAATGCGGTTAATTTCTTCAAAGAGCTGGTTAGCTTCATTGTTGAGAGCCTGCCTATCTGCATCTGAGTTTGTACCATTAGAAGATTGTATTGCTAATACTCTAACCCTTTGAAGCATATTGTTTACTTCGTCTAGGGCGCCTTCAGCAGTTTGCGCAAATGACATCCCATCTAACGCATTTTTTCTTCCTTGCTCAAGACCATTTATTTCAGAAGTAAGCCTAGAGCAAATTTGAAGCCCTGCAGGATCATCACGTGCGCTATTGATTCGTTTTCCAGAAGCTAGTCTTTGATAGGATCTGTCGAGTGCATTCGATGAATCAGTTAAGTATCTCATAGCTGATAAAGAGGAGATGTTTGAAATGTAGATTCCCATTTTTCCTCCTAATATCAGAATACAGTACCTACTTTGTATAGCGGCAAAAATTTAAATTTCATGAATTTTGATAAATATGATGATTTTTGTACTATTTGATGCTTAATAAAATTAACGCAAGTTATTAATGAAAATTTAATAGAAGAAATTTTTAAAGCCTAACAGAGAAAATAAGCTAACTTTAAGTAGGAAAGTGCCTAAATTATGGGATTTTTTAACCAAAAAAGGCGAAAGTGTACAAAAAATGGGTATTTAGGAAAAAGTTTTTAAAAAAATGAAAAAAAATCCTTGCAAGAATCTGAAAATCTAGTATCATAAGCACCGTTGAGACGAGCAAAGCTCTTCGAAAGAGTGGGTCGTTAGCTCAGTCGGTAGAGCAGCGGACTTTTAATCCGTTGGTCGACGGTTCGAATCCGTCACGACCCACCACTTAGTCCCTTTGTGAATCTTGATAATCCCAACGTGGGTCCTTAGCTCAGTTGGTAGAGCAGTTGACTCTTAATCAATTGGTCTACGGTTCGAATCCGTAAGGACCCACCATACAGGTTTGTGTATGGTCGCTTAGCTCAGCTGGGAGAGCATCTCCCTTACAAGGAGGAGGTCATAGGTTCGATCCCTATAGCGACCACCAAACGACACAAAACCTACCGTATATCTTTATATGGTCGCTTAGCTCAGCTGGGAGAGCATCTCCCTTACAAGGAGGAGGTCATAGGTTCGAACCCTATAGCGACCACCATCGATTGTTCCAGCTCTTATTCAATTTCCAACATTCTCTTATTAGATTTTATCAAAGCTTTTGTTTTTAATAAGTGTTTGAAAATTTCTTTTATTTAATTCCTAAACTCTGTCGTTATTTGTATGTTTAGGGTCAAAAGGACTGAACGTAAAGTT
>CAVGFV010000009.1:0-3688 GCA_963628765.1 Succinimonas sp. | reverse complement strand
GAACCCCTTTCTTTTTTCTGTAAAATTTTTAATTTATAGAAGTCCCCTTAAAAAATTAGTAGCAAGCCTTAAGAACCTTCACAATGCCGTCTTTATCTAATGGCACCATAGCATCCTTGAAGTCTGCAAACCAGGTCTTAGTAACGTGGTCAGCCATTTCTTCAAAGTGGGCATCGGTATCTACACCGGCATCTCTTAAGCGAGATGGAAGGCCAAGAGACTTAAAGAATTCTTCAGTCTTTACAATTGCCTTATTCGCAATATCCATTGGATCTAAGGAAGCATCAATACCAAATACCTTCACACCATACTGAGCATAACGGCTAACGGTATCCTGATTTAAGCTAGCACGCATCAAAGCTGGAGTTAGGATCGCAAGACCTACCCCGTGGGTAATGTCGTGGAAAGCAGAAACTTCATGTTCAATACCGTGGCACATCCAGGTTGATGGGGTACGACCGATATTGAGTAAACCACAGCAACCAAAAGAGCTTGCCATCATAAGTTCTGCGCGGGCATCATAATCGTTAGGGTTCTGAAGAGCCTTTGGAGCATTCTTAATTACAGTACGGAGCATAGCTTCACAGAAACCGTCGGAAAGCTCATTGCCATCCTTAACAAGATAGGCTTCCAAAGTGTGGTTAAAGATATCTGCAGAACCAGCAGCGGTCTGACTCTTTGGTACAGACATGGTGTATTCTGGATCCATAATAGAAACTTCTGGGAAGATTTCGCCACCAAGAGCCATCTTTTCATTAGTGTCTGGGTTTGAAATTACACCGGTACCATCGTACTCAGAACCAGTAGCAGAAAGAGTTAATACTACAAAGAATGGAGTATGGTCAGTTTCCTTGGTAGGGTCTAACACTAAGTCCCATGGATCGCCATCGTAGTAAGCACCTACTGCAATGTTCTTTACGCAGTCGATAACGCTACCGCCACCTAAAGCGACAATGAAGTCGATCTTTTCACGCTTAACGATTTCTACACCTTGGCGTACAGAACCGATCTTTGGGTTAGGTTCAATACCAGAAAGTTCAAATACTTCGTAATCCTTAAGAAGTTCCTTAACCTTGTCGTAAAGACCGATCTTCTTAACACTACCACCACCATAAGCTAAAAGAACTTTCTTACCACGGCCTGCGATAAATTTTGAAAGTTCACCTAAACGGCCCTTACCAAAAACCAAACGAGTTGGCATATAGAGGTTGTAATCGTGCATTGTCATATTAAGTTTGTCCAAAAAAGGGTGATAGTAAGATCTTTAGTTACGCGGAAGGATATTAAAGTTATCCTAAATGCTAAGCTCCCCAAAGATGTTTGGTATGCGGGGTACTTCTTTAAAAATTCTCTGAGGTATCCTAAGCACGTCTTTAAGTATAATTTACACATCGTAAATAATACAAAAATACCACAATATTTTTGAAAATAAATAATTTTGTTTCCAAGAATGATGTAACTCTTGAAAACATTACATGAAATTGCGGAATTTTAAGCCAAAGTTAGGAGCTCAAAGCCAATAGCTTTGAGAAGGCCGTGGTCTTTCGGAGTCATCTCATTAGATTTATCTTTTCTATCAGCTTCTTCGTAATAGTCGATAAAGTCGAGTTCATCTAGTAAGGACTCAATGGAGAATTGTAGAAAAACCGGGTTTTCTTCCACATCGATCTTAAGGTAGGAAAGAAGCTCTAAAGCGATAAACTCGAGGAAGAATTTGGCTTCGAGATTCTTATAGGAAGTAAGGGGACTTAAGGTTGGGTTCATCTTTTCTAAAAGGTTAGAATAAGACTTCTGAATTAGGTCCTGAAGCTGGTAGCTTCTTAAGGCCGTTATCGAATCGGCAACACTGTCCGTAACTAAGATACGGTAACCTAAATAGTCTTCGGTTTCTTTGATAGCGGCAAGGTTATAGGTAACCGAAAGCTCTCTTGGAAGGCTTTCGTCCACCATAAAATATTTCTGATAAAAGTCCGCATGTTCTGGCTTTTTAAGACCGAGAAGAAGCTCTTCTTTATAGCGCTCAAGTTTCCGAATAAAGCGCGCTCTTTCTTCCTGAAAACTTTCCTCTTTATAGCAAGCGTGGATATAAAGAGTAGTGTTTTCAGAAGAAGTAGCCTCATCCGAAACCGGGATCTTTTCAGAATAGGACTTTAGGTAATAGCCAAAGACCTGTTTTCCAGCAGTGCTCTTAATAAATTCCGCATGGGAACTTGGGAGATGCTTTCTTACCAGAGCTAAAGTACTGGAAGCCTGGATTAAGAAGTGGGAATTCTCTTTGAGAATGTCCATAAGTTCTTTATCACTGGCGCAGGTTTTATCTAGGACATAATTTAACTTGGAGTGTCTTAGGTAAGATCTTTCCGGGAAAGGATTCGTAAAACTAGTAAGTTCTGGGTTCTCGAGAGGTAGAACCTTATAACCAAGAGGTACTAATGATTCAGCCCCGTAAAGAACCGCGAGGTACATTTCCGGGATGTCTTCTTTGTCCTTTTTAGCTCCTAAAGAAAGGCAACGCTCCATTTCACCGTAGGAAGAGATAAAACGATTTTTACACACGAGGTAACTTTCTTCTACCAATAACCCTTGGTGTCTCTCAAAGTACTTAGCGATTTTTTCCGAAGTAATGTTGTTTAAGAGAGCTTCCAGTCTTTCCGGAGTTAAGGACTTTCCGGTGCTTGGGCGATGAATAAGTTCCCATTTCTGAAAACGTGTCACAGGTTGCCCTTCTTGGAGGACTAGGTAGAAAGCCAAGGAGAGAATATCGAAGGCATCTTCCCCAAAGCAAGCATCAAGGTCTCTACTTAGGTCTAGGGAATTGGAAATTTTTTCTAGGAGGTAAACCGCTCCATAGAAGTGTTTTTTTGGATCACATAAAAGCTTAGCTTCCGCGGAGGAAAGGATAGGAGTCTCAGCTTTAAGGTTGTCTTTTTTAAGCTTTTTATTAGGAACAAAGATACCGTCGACCACTTGGCCTAGGTACTTTCTTTTTTGATCTTTACAGGCTTTTTCGGCATTCCAAAAAGGAATATCGATATAGGCATAAGTAACGTTGCCTCTAACCTCAGTTCTATAATCCATGTATTCCTCCCCCGCCCCATATAATGCAAGGTATCTTAAAGGGAATCAAGTATTTTTTAAGGAAGATTTTAAAAAAAATTTGCACTTATTGTAAGGTACGATGGGAGCCTTTGGTGCGCCCTTTTAAAGATAAGGCTCCGAGGGCTACCTTGCGGGTTTAATCCTTATAGGCAAGACTTGCTACAAAGATAGGAACCTTTAGGGCTAATTAAAAAATCTGCATTTTTTTTAGTCTTTAGCACGACAAAAATTCCCTTAAGGGAGTCATACCAAGACATAGGATATAAGAAGTGGGAAGTTAACTTTTAAGCCCATACTTCTAATATGGAAACCAAAATGAGTCCAGAATTCCCGAATTCACTACTTACTAGATTTACCTCCAAAAAAGAAATAACGAGTCTTCTTCGCCTGGCTGGACCTATCTTTATTAGCCAAATATGCACGAGCTTACTCGGAGTTACCGATAGCCTTATGGCAGGGGGCGTAGGCACTGTTGACTTAGGTGCCATTTCCTTAGGGTTAATAACAGTTGTGTTAAATATATAAATAGTTTATATATATAAAAATAATTTATAGATATTGTAATACTTATGAATAAAATAATTTCAAT
>CAVGFV010000008.1:0-2067 GCA_963628765.1 Succinimonas sp. | reverse complement strand
AAATAAATTCGGTACCTCAGGAGAGAAATACCGAATTTGAAGTGCGAAATGTAGGTTTTAAATTTGCAGTAACTTTTTAAGGAAGGAAGAATAGGCTTCGCCTCATGCCAAAAGAAGAAAATTTCAATCCCCTAGCCATCCCTGTCTCTTTCTCAAAATCTTAAGTAACCTTTCAGGTAGTTTCACGTTTCATGTAATATTTGAAAAAATAAGAGATTTTTCAAGAGAAAGACTCCTTCTTTTAGATATGTTACAAATATTGTGCTAACTTTGAATTATTAAAGTTTTCCAAAAAGCTACTTCCATTTAGGGAGGACTTCTACGCTTAAGGAGTGTTACTTATGCTATTGATGTCTTACGAGGGAATAAGCCATAGAAACGCCTATAACGATTGCTATTGCTTAAATGAAAATGAGATTCGCATTAATCTTCACGTAAACCTTAACGTAACCCGAGTGATCTTAATAGCCGACGATCCTTATATCGGTGGCACCCCAATGGCCGGTTGGAAGGGGAAAGAAATAGAAATGGAGATCTCCAAAGAACTCTATTCCGGAAGAATATATACCGCCAAAGTGGCTCCACGTTATAAGAGACTCCAATACTATTTCCATATCTATTTTGCGGACGGCAAAGAAGGTTGCTTCTTTGAAGATGGTCTCTATGCCCCGGAGATCTTAAAGCGTGATGACCTTTATAAGCACTACTTTAAGTTTGCCTGGATGAATAAAGCTGACATCTGTAAAACACCAAAGTGGGCACAAGATACTATTTGGTATCAGATCTTCCCAGATAGCTTTGCGAGAATCTCTGATGGAAATGATGACAAATTCAGAAATTGGGATTTAAAACCTGTAAAGGATTACCGCGTTCGTTATGGCGGTAACCTAAAAGGTATTTCGGACAAGTTAGATTACCTAGCATCATTAGGTATGACCGGTATTTACATTACGCCAATATTTCAGAGTCCGACTAATCATCGCTATAACACCACTAATTATGAACTCATTGATCCGGATTTAGGAACCAATGCGGAGTTTGTGGTGCTAGTTAAAAAAGCTCACTCAAAAGGTATAAAGATCATGATCGATGCGGTCTTTAATCACTCAGGTATGGGTTTCTTTGCTTGGCAGGATGTGGTTAAGAACGGTAAAAATTCTGAATATTACGATTGGTACTTTATCAACGATGAGGACTTTATAAAGCCTAAAGATACGCGTGATGGAAGATACTATTCCTTTGCATTCGTATCCGAAATGCCAAAACTTAACACCAATAATCCGAAGGTAATTAAGTACCTTACCGATGTATGTAAGTACTGGATAAAAGAGTTCGATATCGATGCTATTAGATTTGATGTTGGTAACGAAGTATCCCATCATTTTATTAAGCATCTTCATGAAGAGTTAAAAGCCATTAAAGAAGATATCTACCTTTTAGGAGAAATCTGGGTGGATTCTCATGAATACCTTAATGGCGATGAATATGACTCGGTCATGAATTACCCATTCATGCAGAGTGTATGTAACTTCTTTAAAGATAAAGACCTCGGAAGTGCGGATTTTCGGAAGAAGATGGATTACTGCTACTCTCAAAGAGCAAGTAAGCCAGGTGTTATTTAATCAATTAGATAGCCACGATGTATCGCGCATTATTAATAGAGCGGGATCTTACGATACCTTTATTCAGGAAATGACCATCCTCCTTACTATGCCAGGAACTCCATGCCTTTACTATGGTACGGAAATAGCTCTCGAAGGTGCCGATGATCCTTATAACCGTAGTCTAATGCCGTGGAAAAAGATTGCTCAAGGCAAGTACACTGGAATCACAACGGAAATTAAGAAACTCATTGATATTAGAAAACTTAAAGAAGTAGCTAGTGCTAGTGCTCTTAATTGGGAATCCACTGATTCGGAGAGACTTATCCATTACTCCCGTGGCTTAGAGCATAAGTGTCATGTTTATGGGGACTTCTATAAATTAAAAATTTTACAGAAAAAAGAAAGGGTTTCTTGTGTTAAACTTGTGTCACCACAACAAATTAACCAAAAAAACCTATGAAAG
>CAVGFV010000007.1:0-17070 GCA_963628765.1 Succinimonas sp. | reverse complement strand
AACTTTACGTTCAGTCCTTTTGACCCTAAACATACAAATAACGACAGAGTTTAGGTCGTAAAGAAGAATCAATTACTTGATCTTGCCTTCTTTGTAAATAACATGCTTACGAACAACCGGATCAAACTTCTTCATTTCGATCTTTTCTGGTGTTGTACGCTTGTTCTTGGTAGTGGTATAAAAATGACCAGTACCTGCAGTAGAATTCAAACGAATCTTTTCGCGTCCGCCTTTAGCCATTTTCTATCTCCTTAAATTTCTTCGCCGTTTGCACGTAATTCAGCAAGAACCTGATCAATACCTACCTTATCGATGGTACGGATAGCCCTAGTTGTTAAACGAAGTCTAACAAATCTATTTTCAGATTCAACCCAAAATCTATGAAAATGTAAATTAGGAAGGAAACGACGGCGGGTTGCATTCTTGGCGTGAGAACGATTATTCCCGACGGCAGGACGTTTACCCGTAACTTGGCATACTCTTGACATTGCGGTCACTCCAAATTTTAAAATTAGATCTTTTAACAACCTAGAAGAACGACTTCAAGGTGTGCTTAAACTTGTGGTGGGATTTTATACACCAAACTACACATAAAATCAATAGTTAAAAGATAAAACAAACACGTGCCATGGTTTTTGAACCATTCACTAAAATCATTGCCCAGGAAAATATCCGCTCTGCCTCTGCATCACAAGGAAAAATCCAGTCGCGCATCCTTGAGCCATAAAAAAACGAGCGTATTCTAACACAAAATGTCTGTCACAAAAACAAAGAAAATTCAATAATAGGCAAATTTTTTATTTATTACTAGAGAATTGAGCACTGCTTTTACAAAAAAAAGGGATGTGAATATATAATCAAAGGGGTATTTTGATGATATTTGAGGAGTAATTTATGCGCTTGTCAGGAAAAAAGATAATTTTAGGCGTAACTGGAGGCATTGCTGCATATAAAGCTACATATCTCACACGCCTTTTTGTAAAAGAAGGTGCCAATGTAACTATAGTAATGACCCAAGCAGCCGAAAAATTCATCACTCCACTGACATTACAAGCCTTATCTGGACATGCTGTGATAAGAGATCTTTATAATGGAGAAACTGGTAACGGTATTGTCCATATAAGCACAGCCTCACAAGCAGATTTGGTAGTAATTGCTCCTGCAACCGCAAATACCATTGCAAAAATAAGAGCTGGGATGGCTGACAACCTTCTTACATCAGTAGTTTTAGCTACCAACGCACCAATACTACTTGCTCCAGCCATGAATAAAATAATGTGGGAAAATCCAGCAACTCAAGAAAACATTGAGACTCTCAAAAAACGTGGCTTTTCATTATGTGGCCCTACTAGCGGTTTCCAAGCCTGTGGAACCAACGGGGTCGGCAGGATGTCCGAACCTGAAGAAATTTTAGAAAAGGCAATCGAAGTAATAAACTCTAACGGAAATACCGATAAATCTTCTTCACAATGCAATCTATCAGGAACCAAAATCGTTATCACTGCAGGACCAACCGTTGAACCCATAGATCCCGTTAGATACATATCAAACTATAGCTCTGGAAAAATGGGCTATGCCATAGCGTCAGCTGCTCAAAAACTAGGTGCAGACGTTACACTTATTAGTGGTCCTACACAACTTACACCACCAAAAGATATTAACGTCTTAAAAGTTAATACCGCTCTCGAGATGCAAAAGGCAGTTACTGATAACCTTGCTGATACCGATATCTTTATTGCTACAGCAGCCGTAGCCGATTATCGTCCTGAAGCCATTGCCCCACAAAAAATCAAAAAAGAAGCTACAGGAAACGCAGCATCAATTTCTATCAAATTGATTCAAAACCCAGACATACTCTATGAAACTGGCCACAGCAATCAAAGACCTACAATTGTTGCAGGCTTTGCTGCGGAAACTCAGGATCTAGAAAAATTTGCTACATCAAAACTCGAGAAGAAGAATGCAGATGTTGTTTTTGGTAATGATGTTTCAAAGAAAGATATCGGCTTTAATAGCGATAATAACGAGCTTTACGTATTTAGACGCGACAAGTTACCAACAGACAAGCTCCAAGGAAGCAAAGAAGAGCTCGGTTTTAAAATAATGGAAATCTTAAAAGGTATGCTTGATAACAAGCAAAAGAACTAAATACGCATAACCAAGCCTTAGAAAATTCCCAATTTTTGGAAATTCTTAATCAGATGAGTTTTTTAAATTGGCATTTTCTAAGAACGAGACGCATGAATTAAAATACCTCTTTGTTTTAATTCATGCGTAAATCAGCATTTCTGAAACCAAATTAAAATTTTTGTCTAACTGTAAAACGGAAAATAAATGACTAACAATATGCAATCCGAAATTGAGCTTCGCATTCTTGATTCCAGAATCGGAGATGGTAAAGAATTTCCTTTGCCATCATATAAAACTGATGGTGCGGCTGGAATTGACCTGTATGCAATGCCTGAGAAGAACCTCGTACTACACGCTGGTGAAAGCATACTCATTCCAACTGGTATTAGTATATACATTAAGAATCAGAATATTTGCGCTACTATACTTCCAAGATCCGGCTTAGGAGCAAAACATGGCATTGTCCTTGGTAATCTTGTAGGACTCATTGATTCAGATTATCAAGGTCCTTTAATGGTTTCTGCTTGGAACCGTAGCCAAACAGATTTCGAGATAGAACCAGGCATGCGAATTGCCCAAATCGTATTCCTCCCTATAGTTAAAGCTTCATTTAAGGTTGTTTCTGAATTCGAAGAAACTTCACGAGGCGAAGAAGGCTTTGGTTCAACAGGAATTAAATAATCCTCCTAAAGTCTTACCTCTCAATAAAAGTGGTTCTAAAAGCTAATACCTAATCTTCAAAAAGGAACCACTTCTCGTCCTAAATCTTAGAAAAAGAATTAATGCTAAAATAAAAAAGTGATGCTTTTTTAGGTGTTTTGTTCACCAAAAGCACATCTAAAAAGCTAAATAACTTATTAACAATACAGGATAAAACAATGGCAGAAGAAGTTGCAGCAGAAGTAGCAAAGGAAGCTCCAAGCTCTACTAAAATCACAGACTTAGTCGATTCATCTATAATCAACGATCCTTTAGGATATTTGTCATCCCATCAAGATCAAATCATAGGTTTCGGCATTGATGTATTAAGCGCAATCGCAATATTGATTGTTGGCTGGTTATTAGCAAAAATTATCCACAACATCAGTCAAGGCCTTATGAATAGGGCAAAAGTTGAACCAACAGTATCAAAGTTCACAGCTAACATCATAAAGTATGCAGTACTAGCCTTCACAATAACCGCTGCACTAGCTCAAGTAGGCATCCAAACAGCTTCATTTGTAGCTATCATCGGTGCGGCTTCATTTGCAGTTGGCATGGCTTTACAGGGTTCATTATCAAACTTTGCTGCAGGCGTAATGCTCCTTCTATTCAGACCAATTAAGGTTGGTGAATTTATTGAAGCAGCAGGCCAAACAGGTACTGTTCAAGAAATAACCATTTTCACCACAACCCTATTATCTGTTGATAATAAACTTATCATCCTTCCAAATAGCGCTGTTAGCTCAGCTACCATCATCAACTACTCTCGTATGGAAAAACGCCGTGTAAATATTGATTTTGGTGTTGCTTATGGCTCAGACTTAAAGAAAGCTAAAGCTGCCCTTCTTGCAGTATTCGAAGCAGATAGCCGCATTATCAAGGAAGACGGTATTACCGTTGTAATTGGTTCTCTTGGTGAATCAAGCATTAACATCACCACTCGTGTATGGGTTAAGAACGCTGATTACTGGGATGTATATTTCGATAATACAGAAAAGGCTGTTACTGCACTTACTGAAGCAGGTATCGAAATACCATTCAAGACCATTACCGTAATGAATAAGAATGCGTAATTGATAAAAGAAGTGTTCGAACAAAATTTTTAGTAATTATTTGTCGAATACCCAACTATACATAAACTTAAAAAGCCCTGTTTGAAACAGGGCTTTTTAATGATCTTAATAAAGACTTTTGATTAAAGATTCTGAACGAAAACTATCGTCTTATTCATTTATACCGTATTTAACGCGGTATTCACGCATTTCAGGAATATGCTGCTTTAATTCCGGAACCTCAGATAAATAATCTATAAGGTCCTTCATAGTTATAATTGAAATAACTTTAGTGTTAAAGTCACGCTCTACTTCCTGGATAGCACTCAAATCGCTTTTACCCTTTTCCTGACGATCTAAAGCGATTAAAACACCTGAAAGATTAGCACCAGCATCTTGGATAATGCCCATTGATTGTCTAATAGCAGTACCCGCTGTAATTACGTCATCAACTAAGACAACTTTACCAGTCAAAGGAGCACCTACTAAATTGCCACCTTCTCCGTGATCCTTACTTTCCTTTCTGTTGAATACCCAAGGAGTGTCTTTTCCAAACTTTTTGGCATAAGCAATAGATGCAGCAGCAACAATTGGAATTCCTTTATATGCAGGGCCAAACAAAAGGTCAAAATCAATGCCAGAGTCGTGTAGAGCTTCAGCATAATATTCACCTAATAAACCAAGATCGCTACCTGTGCAAAAAAGACCGGCATTAAAAAAATAAGGGCTTATTCTTCCTGATTTTAAAGTAAAGGAGCCAAACCTTAAAACATTTCTTTTTAAGGCTAATTCTATAAATGCTTTCTTATAATCTTTCATGTTTTCTTCCCAATAAAAGTTTGAATCGACGCTATTATAAAACATATCAAAGTGGCTCTGATATAATTCCACACCAATAAAATTAGTTAAAAGTGGATTATATAGACTGTGGATATAAACCTATATTAAGTAAAACATATATGTCCTTCTATCTAATCAATTTTTAAAACAACTAAGCACAATAATAAAATTTGAGGGTAAATATGATAAAAAGCATGACCGGCTTTGCGAGTTCTGAAATCACAAACGATAACTATCAGATTTCAATATCTATAAAATCAGTAAATTCTCGTTACCTAGAAATTTTTTTCTTTTTGCCTGATTTTCTTAGCAACATAGAATTCGGCTTACGAAACATCATTAAAAAAGCCGTTGCACGCGGGAAATTAACAGTAACTATTAACGTTAAAAAGTTATCCCAAGGAGATGATTTTTTATTAAATGAAAAGCTCGCCCAATCCCTTATAAAAAATCTCTCAAAAATTTGTAAAATAAATCCCCAACAGGAAAGCGACACTAACGTTCAGGAATTAGAAAAAAGACTTACTGAAAAGAACGCTATGGAGATTCTTAAGTACCCAGGAGTACTTTACAGTAACGCCATAACAACTCCAGGACAAGATCTCAATGAATTAGTCATTAAAACTTTTAATGAGACCTTAGCAAAATTTGATCAGTCAAGAATCTATGAAGGCGAGCACCTCAAGAACTTTATAACAGAGCACTTAAACACCATCTCCAATATGGTATCTGTTATTAAAAGTAACATGCCGGATATAGTTAATTGGCAACGTAGTAAAATTCAAGAGATTATGGATAACCATAACGTAAAGCTAGATTCTAATATTTTGGAGCAAGAGATTATCATCTTTGCGCAAAAAATAGACATCTCTGAAGAACTAAACAGATTAACCTCCCACATAGACCAAACCCAAGGTATTCTTCAAAACGGTGGCGTTGTCGGTAAAAAGTTAGATTTTTTAATGCAAGAATTTAATAGAGAATCCAATACGATCGCATCAAAATCAGTCAACATAGAAGTTACTGATGCTAGTGTGGAACTTAAAGTACAAATAGAACAGATGCGTGAACAGGTTCAGAATATAGAATAGGATTTCCACCCAAAATAAATTCTACATTCTTGTTCTTTAGAAAAACTAGTATGTGCCATTGCACATACTAGCTGTCAATGAAATTATCTTAACTTTTGATGCACATACACCTCACAATCTTTATAGATAGTAAGAGGTATGCTAAATGGTTTATCAAAAATTAGATATTTTAATTTTTTCTTCTCCAGGTAGTACCGTTTGGACCATCTTCAATCACGATTCCCATTTCGGATAGCTTATTTCTAGCTTCATCAGCAAGGGCCCAATTCTTTACCTTTCTAGCATCATTACGGGTTTTTATCAGTGCTTCGATTTCTGAAGTATCTGATTTATCGTCTGATTTTAAGTACGCTTCGGGATCATTGCCAAGTAAACCTAAAATGCCACCTAGTTTTTTCAAAAGAGCACCTAATTCTGCAGCTTTTGATGGATTCTCAGTTTTGTTTATATTTATGTCTCGAGCTAAATCAAACAATACTGAGTAAGCAACAGGGGTATTAAAATCATCGTCCATGGCTTTCTTGAAATTTTCTTCATAGACGGTATCAGTAGCAGGAGATGCCTCTGGAAGATCTCTTAAAGCTGTGTATAAGCGTGATAAAGCTGCCTTAGACTGTTTAATGTTATCTTCTGAATAATTTAACTGGCCTCTATACTGAGCACTCATCAAGAAATATCTTAAAGTCTCACCATCATACTTCTCTAGAAGATCACGAATAGTAAAGAAATTGCCTAAAGATTTAGACATCTTTTCTTTATTAATCATCATCATTCCAGAATGCATCCAATAATGAACATAGTGAGTATGCCAAGCACAGCAGCTTTGAGCTATTTCATTTTCATGATGAGGGAAAATCAAGTCTGAGCCACCACCATGGATATCAAATTCTTTACCAAGATAGCGGGAGTTCATGGCAGAACATTCTATATGCCATCCTGGACGGCCCTTACCCCAAGGTGAATCCCACATTGGTTCGCCTGGTTTGGACATTTTCCAAAGCACAAAGTCATATGGATTCTTTTTGCTTGCTTCAACATTAACTCGCGCGCCAGCTTTTAAATCGTCGAGAACTTGGCCTGACAATTTTCCATATTCTGGGAAAGAATCTATAGAAAACATAACATCACCATTATCAGCAATGTATGCATTTCCGTTTTCTACGAGCTTTTCAACAATTTGGATAATATCGTCGATACTTTTAGTTGCACGAGGTTCGATATCAGGACGAAGAATTCCTAAAGCATCAAAATCTGCGTACATTTCTTGAGTTAAACGAGAGGTTAAACTTTCACAAGATTCACCATTTTCATTAGCTCTTTTGATAATTTTGTCATCAACATCTGTAATATTTCTTACGTAAGTTACGTCATATCCAGAATATCTTAAGTATCTAACAATAGTATCAAAACACACAAAAGTACGACCATGTCCAATATGGCAAAGGTCGTATACGGTAACGCCGCACACATACATCCCAACTTTGCCAGGAGTAATAGGTACAAATTTTTCTTTTCTATGTGTTAAGGAGTTATAAATCTCCAGCATTTTGTAAATCCTGTATCAACTAAAAGTTTCACTAAAAATCAAAAGCAAATTATTGTATTCAGTGCACAATATTTATTCTGACTACTTCCACGGACAAATCTATGGAGCTATGTATAGATTTTATTACAACACAGACATTCATCACAACAAAACTATTTCATTGAACACGAACCTTTCAGAATTAAATAAATTCCTAATCCATTCCGTACAAACAAAGACTTTTTTATTTATGCTAAAATCGTAGAGCAAACTAAGTTTATATGGAGTTTAATTATGATTACATTAAAAACATCTTTGGGTAATATTACTATAGAGTTAATGCCAGAAAAAGCACCTATAACTTGTGCTAATTTTATTGATTACTGCAAATCTGGTTACTACAACGGAACAATCTTCCACCGTGTAATTAAGAATTTCATGATTCAAGGTGGCGGTTTAACCAAGGACATGAATACCAAAGATGGTCAAAAATCTCCTATTAAAAATGAAGCAGACAATGGCTTAAAGAATGAAAAATATACTATAGCCATGGCAAGAACCAATGATCCACACTCAGCTACCTCTCAATTCTTTATCAACACTAAAGATAATAGCTTTTTAAATTTCAGTGGTAAGAATCTCAATGGTTGGGGATATTGCGTATTTGGTAAAGTAACCGCAGGCCAAGAAGTTGTTGATAGCATTGAAAAATTAAAGACAACTAGAGTTGGTTACTATGCTGACGTTCCTGCAACACCTGTTGAAATTCTTCAAGTAGAAGTAACTGATTAAGCATTACTTATGGCCACATATATCATAGCAGACCTTCATTTAACGCCAGAAAATGAAAAACTTACCTGCCTATTTGAAAAGTTTGCTTTGACTTTAAAAGAAAATGATTCCCTATATATACTAGGGGATCTTTTCGCATATTATGTTGGCCTAGATCCGCAAAATTCCGCCCAAGATCGAGTAAGAAAGGCTATCTCAAAGCTCAAAGAACTAAATATTGATTGTTATTTTATCCAGGGCAATCGAGACTTTTTGCTTAACAATAAAGATGCTTTATGGTTTGGTTTTAAGCTTCTCCCTGCTTGTTATGTTATTGGACATTTAGGCAGAAAGATTTTGCTTCTTCACGGTGATGAACTCTGCACAGAGAAAAAGCTATATCAATTATTCCGTTCCTTTAGCCGAATCAGAATATTTCAAAAAATTTTCTTTTTAATTACTACTCATGAGAAACGTGTAAAAATCGCAGAGAACATGAGAATAAAAAGCCAAAGAAGATTCCACGAAACTAACTGCCGTATGGAAAAAATCAACTTTCCATTGGCTCAAAAGTACCTAAAAAAATATCAAGCAAATATTATGGTACATGGGCACACCCACTGCGCAGATATCCATAGTGAACACGATATCACTATCTGTGATACGGGAAATTGGAATGACGATTCATTCACTTACATAAAACTTTCCGAATCGGCCCCCCCCCAGCTTATAAAGGTTGATACTGAAGGGTATTAGTTTTATCTCATTATTCCAGGATGGAGACACTTTTGATAAGAAGTTTCCGTTGCAAATATTTCGTTGCCAAGGATATCTTTAATTACGTATTTGTTCCCTATTTTTTCATGGGCGAAATTCTTATATTCGCAATCCATCGTTATAAAATCTTTGGAGATACCTTTAATGAAATTCTCCAAATCAATTGGATCTGGTGAAATTTTTAACTGAAAAGTATAATTAACCATTAGCGTTTTATCATCAAAAGTAACAGATGCCAGTTTCATCACATCATTAGATTTTTTTTGTAATTCTTCTTCTGTGTTTTGCAAAGCTGTTATAGCCTTTACATCCTGAATAATTTCTTCTACAGGCATCCCACCAAACATTCCGACTTGGTCAGCTTGGTTATTTTCTTTATTCACATCTGCTAAAGCGGTGCCTGAAATGGCAGTCAGAATCACCAAAGTTTTTATAAAATTTTTCATTAATGTGCATCGCTCCAATTCTTTCCTATTCCAATACTAACCTCTAATGGAATTCTAAGTTTTGCTGTATTGGTCATTAGTTTAGAGATAATTTTGCTGTACTCTTCCGCGAATTCCTCACGTACTTCAAATACCAATTCGTCATGGACTTGCAGAATAAGCTTAATGTTGTCACTAGAAACAGTATCCAACCAATCATCTATTTCTATCATGGCTCTTTTTATAATTTCGGCGGCACTTCCTTGCATAGGGGCATTTATTGCTGCCCTTTCTATAGCCTTTTTCTGAATCGAATTTAAGCCACTATTGGATAAAAGACCTGGAAACCTAAGCTTACGGCCGGAAAAAGTTTCAACATAGCCATTCTCTTTCACAAATGAAAGAGTCCTGCTCATATATTCTTTAACGCCAGGATATTCTGCAAAATATAAATCCACATATTGTTTTGCAGTTTTGGTATCAATCCCTAGTTGTTTAGCCAAACCAAAGGCGCTCATTCCATAAATTAATCCGAAGTTAATTGCCTTTGCTGAACGTCTTAGCTCAGGGGTAACTTGCTCAAGAGGAATACCATGCATCTCTGCTGCTGTTGAAGCATGAATATCTTTTCCTTCATTAAAAGCCTTAATCATATTTAACTCGCCAGCTATATGAGCCATGAGACGAAGCTCTATTTGGGAATAATCGGCAGCAACTATTACATAACCATCTTTGGCTGCAAAGGCTTTACGGATTTCTCTTCCTTCTTGGTTTCTTACAGGGATATTCTGTAAATTTGGATCTGATGATGATAGACGTCCCGTCACGGTGCCTGCTTGATTAAAGCGACCGTGAAGTCTGCCTGTTTCCTTCAAAATCATTTCAGGAAGTTTTTCGGTATAAGTTGAAAGAAGCTTACTATATCCGCGACATTCAAGAATAAGTCGTGGCTCCTCATATTTGGTAGCCAGTTCTTCTAATACCTCTTCTGAAGTGGAATAACTGCCTGATTTAGTTTTAGCTTTAGATGGTAATTTCATCACTTCAAAAAGTAATTCACCTACCTGTTTTGGAGAATTAATATTAATCTCATGTCCAGCTTTGACGTTTAATAAATGATGGGCATCATCCAGCTTTTTATGAAGTTCCTGAGACTGTTTGTTTAAAATATCACAATCTAAAACCACCCCGTTATGCTCCATCCTATAGAGAACTCGAGTCAAAGGTAGCTCTTCCTTTTCATAATTGTTTAATAGAGCAGCATCCTTTGAAATTTCGTTAAAAAGCCTGTTCTCTAGCATAATAAGAGCACGTGTAGCTGAAGAAGCCCAAGCGGCAACTTCTTCAATTGTTACATCTTCAAGAGCGCGCTTATTCTTGCCAGTTCCAATTAAACTTTCAAGATTAGCTACTTTTTGGGAAATATATTTTTCAGATAAGAAGGCTAAATCGTATGGTAAAGAAGCATCTACAATATGAGCCGACAACATAACATCATGAAATGGTGGGGCAATTTTTAAACCCAATTTATCTAATGCATGCATAAGCTCTTTTATATCGTAAGCTATTTTTACAATTTCGTTAGATAAAATGAATTTTGATAAAACTTCTGCAACACGATTTTTTTCTATTTGAACAGGTGTGCCTAAATATTGATGTCCTAAAGGCACATAATAAGAGTTACTTATTGTTCTTATCCCAAAACCAACAATACTTCTAGTTATGAAATGTCCTTTACCAGGAACCGCATAGATACTAAAACACTTAGATGTACTTAAATCTTTTGCAAGTTCATCAAGCTCTTGTTCTGAAAGGACTATTTTAGGAGCAATTTCTGATAAAAACTTCGGGAATAATTCTAGGGGATCTTCTCTTGATTCACTTTCCTGAGCACTTGCATCAAGATCGGTCTGAGTCTTCCCTGCTCCAAGCCCAAATTTAGGACTTTTTTGGGTTAAAGCACAGCCATTATTTTCTGGTGCAGATACCTTAGTTTCATAAGTAGCATCACCAGTTGGTTCTTTGGACTCGGCAGAATCTATATCCGAACCTGGCTCTAAATATACTTTTAACTCATTCGTTGAAAATTCACATTCATCGTACAATGCTTTCAATTCTGAGTAATTAGCGACATTAGGAGCTGTTAGTTCTTCCAAAGGTACTGGTAATGGCACATCTGTTTTTATAGTCACTAATTCACGTGACAATCTAATCTGTTGTTCCTCAGCCAAAAAACGTTCTTTAAATTTGCCGGCACCACGGAATTTCAATGTCGATACTTCATCAAGGTGCTCTTTTATGGCATCGATATCACCAATACCATTTAGTACTGCACATGCTGAAACATCACCAATTCCCGTCATTCCAGGAACGTTATCTACCTTATCACCTTTAAGTGTTAAAAAATCCCTTATAAGCTCTGGAGGCACACCAAATTTTCGAATAACACCATTTCGATCCAATACGATATTGTTCATGGTGTCTTCGATTCTTATATTTTTAGCCACCAATTGTGCGAGGTCTTTATCCCCTGATTCAATTACTAAAGGGATACCAACTTCCTCGGCCTTTACTGCATATGAACCAAGAACATCATCAGCTTCCACACCTGGAACAATGATAAGAGGAATACCACGTGACTTTATGTATCTGTGTACCCAAGGGACCTGCGATTTTAAATCATCAGGCATATGTTTTCTTGTAGCTTTATATTCTGGGAATAATTCCTTTCTGAAGGAAGGAACAGAAGCATCAAAGACCACTGCAAACGGGGAATTTTTATATTTTTTTGCCAAACGCCCTAGCATATTAATATAAACTTTGACTGCCCCAGTTGGTTCATTTTTTGAGTTAGTCATGCCAGCCCTAACGGTACTGTAATAAGCACGATACAAAAAATTATTTCCATCAACTAATATGATTGGCGTTGGCATATACACTTTCCTCAATTAAAAGATGCTTTGCAAATATAATACCCGACACTAGTCATCAAAAGGCAAAGAGCTAGATTAGCAAAAATATTAACCAATGCCAAAAATATGTTTCCAGAGGTTATCAGTTTAAAGGTCTCTAGTGAGAATGAAGAAAAAGTTGTAAACCCACCTAAAAAACCAGTGATAATCAACGCACGAAGTATTTGATTATCACTATTTGTACTCAAAATAGCGGTTACAACTCCAATTAGAAAGGCACCAACAGTATTTACGAACAAAGTTCCGTAAGGAAAATTTTTAAAATAAAGACCTACTACTGTAGTACAAAGATAACGAGAAACAGCTCCTAATGCTCCACCTAGAGCGACATACAAAACCATCATTAAATATTCATCTCCAATTGCCACCCCGCTTGTTGCTCACGCTGTTGTTCTTCTTTTAGGAGGGATACTAGGAGGTAATGAGATTTCCATTGATTAGGGTTTTCCACATGTAGTTCCAATTTTCCAGACTCAGAAGCGGTAAATCTAAAGTTTTGACCAATTACATCATCATTTCGACCAATGCAAATAATGATTGCCAATCTTAATAACCTAATAAGCTTACAAGCATCATCGTAAGATACTGCATTTTGTTGCTTGATGGTTGTTTGTTTAAAGTCGTCTCTTTCGTTATACAAAAGAGCTGATAGCAGATACTTTTGAGCTACACTAAAACCTGGCATATCAATATTACTTATGATGTATGCTGCATGTTGAGGCGCTTTTTTATATTCAATGCATAACCCGATTTCGGATAGCATTGAAGCCGCTTTGAGAACATCACTACAGACATCATCTAACTTCCAGACATCTTTGACGTCACCAAAGGCACTCAAGGCAACGGTCATTATGCGTTGAGCCTGCTCTCTATCTAATTGGTATCTAGCAATAAGGCTATCTACCGTGCGTACTTTTACATCGCCACTAGAAAAATCCCCTAGTATGCTATAGATAATACCTTCTCTTAAGGCTCCACCAGCAAGGCTAATAAAACCAATTTGAAGGACTTCGTATATCGCCGTCAAAATAGCTAAACCGCCTGGGAACACAACTAATCTTTCTTGGGTAAGTCCTGGTATGGCAAGCTTGTCCATGCTGCCTTCTTCTACGGTGAGTTTTCTAAGTTTCCTTAATACATCAAGAGTTACTCTTTCATTTTCTCCTTGAGCTACCATAATCTCATGGATAGCTTGTACTGTACCTGATGCACCAAGACAACATTGAAAACCAATATGCAAATATTCGGCAGCAAAAGGAGCTAAAACTTGTCGAGCTTCTGCTATAGCTTTATCGTAATTTTCTTCTGTTATTAACCCATCAGAAAAAAAGCGATTCATCCAAGTTACACAGCCCATTTTTAAACTGTGAATAACGTGAATTTCCGGACCATTGCCGGCAATAAGTTCAGTAGAACCACCACCTATGTCTACTACGAGGATATTACCGCGGGCACCACTGGTACTCATAACCCCATGGTAAATGGTTCTCGCTTCTGTCTCGCCTGATATTACTTGAATTTCATGCCTTAAAATACGTTCGCCTTCTAAAACAAAATCTTGAGCATTCTTGGCAAAACGAAGTGTTGCTGTGGCAACTATGCGAATATTATTTGCAGGAATGTTTTGTAATTGATCAGCGAATAATCTTAAGCAATCCCAGCCACGTATCATGGCTTCTCGAGATAAGATCCCTTTCGCATCTAACCCAGAGGCTAAACGAACCTTTCTTTTAATACGTACTACAGCACGCACAGCACCTTCTACATTTCTGACTATGAGAAGGTGGAAACTGTTAGAACCAAGATCTATCGCTGCATATAAAGGTGAGGAACCTGACATATACCAAACCTCACATATTTCTTGTTTAATGAGATATATGATAGTTTAGTAACCCTTTGTAAACAACATATAAATTAAAAGCACGCGAACTATATCCTAAGTTCATGTAATTTGGCTCTGTTCTCTATTCCTTACTGGGAAAAACTTCGTAAATGAAACGAATATTGTATATTTTTATAAGCCTTAATTATGTTACTGTGGTTTAAGATCCTTTTATTGTTTTTAAAATGATATGGTGATAATCTGAATATAAGTTTTCTCGCTATAGCAGTGTTTTAAAATTGAAATTTAGGCTCACAAGCTAAATAAAAAACGCTTAGTGCAGATTGTCCAATCCACATATATTTATTGTTTGTAAGGAGCTTCTTATGTCAGAAATAACTGAAATTGATGATAGTAGCTTTGAAGAAAAAGTATTTCAAAATCAAAAACCAGTACTTGTAGATTTTTCTGCTAATTGGTGTGGCCCTTGTAAAATGTTAGCACCAGCCCTTGCAGAACTCGCTAAAGAAATGCCAAACGTTGATTTCTTTAGAGTTGATATAGATTCATCTCGCGATTATGCTGCGAAATTTGGTGTTAGAAATATTCCTACACTTTTACTTTTCAAAGGCAATGACTTAGTTGCTAAACAGGTAGGAGCTCTTACAAAGTCTCAGCTTGAAAAGTTTGTTACCCAAGCTCTTTAATTCTACTGGTAATACGGCTTAAGTTATTCTAAGTTCGCATTCCTTAATAATTGAATCCCCGTTATTTGTATTCACTTTATGAGCACAAAAACGGGGATTTCTTTGTTAGATTACCATTTCGGTATTTTACAAATTAACGGTTCTCTTCAAGTTCTTTTTTAAAGTCGCGAATTTTCTTAATCGCCATTTCAAATCCTTGTTTCCAACCTCTTCTAGTTTCTTGATCAGCCTTTGGATAATCTGATTCTGGGATAAATCTAATTTTTGTACCAAATTTTGCTTCAGAACCAAGAATAGCTACCCATTTAGGATTGTATTTTCTTGTTGTTGTGGCATCCCAATCCAAAACTTTGGTCATTGCTTCTTCCAATTCATCAGGATGGTTCTTAGCATAATTCCCAATGTCTTCACCAAACATTTTACTGAGCTCGGTTACCCCTTGATGAACTGATTTATCGAGGGATTTATTGGCATCTGATCTTGCTCTTAACTGAGCTGTGTAATACCAAAACATCGCTGTATCAAAATTTCCTGATTTATACACCTGAACGGCATAGCTCATTAGAACTGGTGGTGTATAGCTATCAGGATCATTCATTACATCCTTTATCGTATCAACGTCGCCCTCATTGATGAGCTCTATAATTTTTTGGGATTTTTCAAATTCGAGATCTGCATATTCACCCTTATAACTGTTGAGAACTTTGTTAATTTCTTTTGCAGACTCAGTGCTTCTATCAACGTTCTTTTCTTCATCTGAAACAGGTCTACCATTTTCATATGTTTGGGTAACACAGCCAGCTAGAAACAAAGCTTGGAGCGCGAATATCGCAACATAACTACCTATTTTTTTCATAAAACGTAAATACCTATTTCAAATGGAAAATTCTATCAGTTTAATAAACCCGTAATATTCTATATTATCTAAGTTAGGATATATATCATCAATTTATTAACAACTGATTTTTTTTTGAGCAAAATGCCGTTTGCTATCTTAAAAAAACTGTAATTCTGATAATAATTCAGTGAATTTTAGCTGTCTTTTAATCAGACATTATCTGTTATCCCCTTCTTTCACCTATTCATGGCTTCCTCTGTTATCTTAATTACGAAACAGACCTAAAACTAGTAGTATAATTTTCAAAATTAATAACCGAAAGTCTTGTGACTCACTATAAATGGATAAGTAAAAATGCCAAAAATAAATATTCTCCTTCTTGCTGGAGGAGACGGCTCAGAACACGAAATTTCTCTTGTAAGCGCTAAATTCCTAAAAGAGCAATTATTAACTGAAGATTTTAATGTTCTTGAAGTAATCATTCATAAAAATTACTGGGAAACTGCTGACGGTGTTAAGTGCCAACTTAACCATGATCGCACTTTATCAACCGCTTCATCTTCAACCAAAATTGACTATGTAGTACCTTGCATTCACGGTGTCCCTGGGGAAACTGGTGACATTCAATCATATCTTGAAATACTTGGTATTCCATACCTTGGCTGTCCTCCAGAAGGAAGCCGTTTGTGCTTTAATAAGGTAAGCACAAAACTTTGGTTCTCTGGTGTTGGCATACCTAACACTCCATTCATATTCCTTGATGAAAATAGCCAAGAAAATCTTGAAAAGGCTCATGAATTTTTTAAGCAATACAAATCTGTATTTGTTAAAGCAGCTTCCCAAGGTTCGTCTGTAGGATGCTATAAAGTAGTAGATGAAAATACTCTTGATTCATTTATTAACAAAGCTTTTGAATACAGCCAAGATGTATTAATCGAACAAGCTGTAAAACCTCGTGAACTTGAAACCGCAGTTTATGAGTACCAAGGTAAGTTAATTGTTACCCCTCCAGGAGAAATAGTTACACCTAGCAACGATTTTTATACTTTTGAAGAAAAGTATAATTCAACTTCTCAGACCCACACTGAAGTTGAAGCCGCTATCGATGCTGAAACAAAAGAAAAGATTATGTCTTATGCTAAAAAAGCATTTAAAGTACTCAAGCTAAAGGATCTATCACGTATAGACTTTTTCTTAGTTAATGATAAAGACATTCTTTTAAATGAGATTAATACCTTCCCAGGAATGACTCCTATTTCCATGTTCCCAAAGATGCTTGAACATCATGGAGAAAACATGAAGGACTTCTTAAAGGATCGTGTTCTTTCTGCAATAGGCAAATAAGACATCTAGATCTTTATAAGGGGACTTCTATAAATTAACTTTTTTGCGATGTCCCAATGTTAAAACACACACAA
>CAVGFV010000006.1:0-9415 GCA_963628765.1 Succinimonas sp. | reverse complement strand
CTTTCATAGGTTTTTTTGGTTAATTTGTTGTGGTGACACAAGTTTAACACAAGAACCCCTTTCTTTTTTCTGTAAAATTTTTAATTTATAGAAGTCCCCTTAAATAAATTTAGAAAGTTTTTGATTAAAACTAATCTACAAAAATCAGATTGCTTTTTACAAAGGCAACCTGATTTTTTTATGAAGATTTACTGGATTTCATTTGCAAAGCCATCATTTTTTATTGATAATTACCTTGTATTAATCGTCTGTCGGAGTGCCTTATGGCTGAGACCGCTTAGCGGAATCCGGGAACCTGTTCAGGATAATGCCTGCGAAGGAAACAGTGTCAAGAATTCAGCCTCTTTTTATATGTATTCTGACAGACATTTTCTATAGAGGGAAAATATGTCTTCAGCAATACTTCAACGCATGAAAGCCGAGCAGGAAGCTCAGAAACGTCTAAATACCCTTCAGGGGTTTGCTTATCCAAGATCATCACGTGGGCAAATAAGTTCCTCTGATGGGCGCATTACTGTTCCGGTACGTAATGTGGAGCTTACTAACGGTACCAAACTCCCTCTGTATGATACTTCTGGAATATATGGTGATGCTAATTCGACTATTGATGTCAAAAAAGGCATTCCTCTTTTAAGAGAGCAATGGTTGAAAGAAAGAACTGATCTCGAAATTGTTAAAGAGGCTTCAGATTTTGCAGGTTTATCATCAAAAAAGGTTACTAGAAAAGCGAAAGCAGGAAAGAGAATAACCCAATACGATCTTGCAAAAGCAGGTGTTATTACCCCAGAAATGGAGTACGTGGCACTTCGTGAAAGTATTGGCGCTTCGGAGAATTTATTTACTCCAGAAATGGTTCGCGAAGAAATAGCAGCAGGACGAGCTATTATTCCAGCAAACATAAATCACCCAGAAGCAGAACCAATGATTATTGGCGCGAAATTTAAGGTAAAAATTAATTCTAATATTGGGAATTCTGCGGTCTCTTCATCTGTGGCAGAAGAAGTGGAGAAAATGGTATTTAGTACCATATATGGTGCCGATACTGTTATGGATTTAAGTACAGGTAATAGAATCCATGAAACCCGTGAATGGATATTAAGAAATTCACCAGTACCTATTGGAACTGTACCTCTTTATCAAGCTCTTGAAAAAGTTAATGGAATTGCTGAAGATTTAAATTTTGAAGTTTATAAAGAAACCTTAATCGAACAAGCAGAACAAGGAGTGGATTACTTTACAATCCATGCTGGCCTTTTGAAAGACTTTGTGCCTTTTGCTGTAGAACGTCTGACAGGCATTGTTTCCCGTGGTGGTTCTATCATGGCTAAGTGGTGCATGGCTCATAAATCAGAAAACTTCCTTTACGAAAATTTTGATGAAATTTGTGAAATCTGTGCGAACTATGATATCGCCATCTCTTTAGGTGATGGTTTAAGACCTGGTTCTATTCATGATGCGAATGATAAAGCACAGTTTAGTGAATTAAAAATACTTGGCGAGTTAGCAGAAAAAGCTTGGGCACATGGTGTGCAGGTAATTATTGAAGGGCCAGGACATGTTCCTCTTCATAAGATTCGTGAAAACATGGATCTTCAAAAGGAATATTGTCATGATGCGCCATTCTATACATTAGGACCATTGGTTACTGATATTGCTCCAGGCTATGATCACTTTACATCAGGTATAGGTGCAGCAATGATCGGTTGGTTTGGCACAGCAATGCTCTGCTATGTAACTCCGAAAGAACACCTCGGTCTTCCTAAGAGAGAAGATGTTAAAGAAGGGCTCATGGCCTATCGTATTGCTGCACATGCCGCAGACCTTGCAAAAGGGCATCCAGGTGCAATTGCTTGGGATAATGCTATGAGTAGTGCTCGTTTTGATTTTCGTTGGGAAGATCAGTTCTCACTAAGTATTAATCCTGAAAGAGCTCGTCGTTTCCACGATGAAGATCTTCCAGAAGATTGCCACAAGAGCTCAGAATATTGCTCAATGTGTGGTCCAAAATTCTGCTCTGCAAGGCTTTCAAGAGAAATAAGAGACTTAAAGAAAGGAGATCTTTAATGTCTTTAAATGGAGTTAAACCATTGCTTCTTGTGATCGTTGCATCTGATTCTACAGGTGGAGCTGGAATCAGCTGCGATATTTCAGTTGCAAGGAATTATGACTGTGAGCCAGTACTTGCTGTTACAGCAATGACTGTGCAGACAGGAAAGGCAGTGTTGTCTGTTGAAGCAACTCCTAACGATGTTTTTGAAAAGAATCTTGCTCTTTATTTAAACGAGCCTCTTCTTTCAAGAATAGGAGCTGTGAAATTAGGGCTTATTGCGAATAGTGCTCAAATTAAGATTATTCAGCAGTTTTTAGCAGAATTTAAGAAATTACGTCCTGAAGTACCAGTAATTTTAGATCCGGTAGGAATAGCTGGAAATGGAGCTACTTTAGCCTTAGACGATACAAACAAGGCTTTTGAACTTCTCTATCCTTTAGTATCTTTGATTACCCCAAATATTCCAGAAGCGGAGACTCTTTCAGGAGAAAAAATTTCAGAACAAGATCTTCCTTCTTGGAATATTTCAGAAAAGAGAATTGCAGAATATTTTAAATCTAAGGGAGTTCAAGCTGTTTATCTCAAAGGTGGACATCTCAGTACTAGCTCTGAGTTGGCGCTTTTAAAGAACAGTTTTGTAAACTGCCTTTATTGTGATGACAACACAGATCCAGTGTATTTTGTAATCTCTCGAAATAATTTTCCTGATGGAGAAGCACAAAGAGTCCATGGTACTGGGTGTGCTTTTGCTAGTGCGGTAGCCTCACTTATAGCCTCTGGCTATAATCTTAAAGATGCCATAACTGCTTCTGAAGTGTACCTTGCTCAAGCTGTTACAAATTCTTTTGAACTTTGGCCAGGTATGCGGGAACTTTCCCATTCGCACAGTTTTTATAAACCTGAGTTCTTGCCTCGTGTATTTACAACATTTAATTCTTTAAAGAATTTTAGTGCAGAGGAGCAAGGATTTCAGAAATGCATTTTTGAACCAGAATTCTACACGGTGCTTGATAGTTCTGATTGGGTACTTCGTTGCTTAAAAGCAGGGGTTAAAACACTTCAACTTCGCATTAAAAAGTGGAATTCAGAGGCTGAATTAAGATCTGAAATTCAGAAAGCCGTTGCCTATGGTAAAGAATACCAAGCGCAAGTATTTATTGATGATCATTGGCAATTAGCAATAGAAGAAGGCGCTTATGGTGTGCATCTTGGGCAAGAAGATCTCGAAATAGCGGATCTAAAAGCCATAAAGAAGGCCGGTTTAAGACTAGGTGTTTCTACTCATGGCTTTTTTGAGATCGCTAGAGTTTTCTATTTAAAACCGAGCTATATCGCCTTTGGGCATATTTTCCCAACCCAATCTAAAAAAATGCCTTCACTACCTCAAGGTGTAAGGCGTTTACAAAATTATGTTTCTGTAGTGGCAGGCAAGATTCCAAGTGTTGCTATTGGAGGAATTAAGCTTGATAAGGCTTCAGAAATTCTTAAAACTGGGGTTAATTCGATTGCAGTAATTACTGCTGTTACAAAGGCTCCTGATCCTGAAAAAGCTATCCAAGAATGGCTTTTAAAGTTTAGGGATAGAAGAAAGGAAAAATAGCATGCAAGTAATTTTAAATGGCAAAACTCATGAAACAAGGGCCCAAAACCTTTCAGAACTTCTTAAAGAAATTCCAGATCTTCCTAAAGTTTTCGCAGTTTCTGTGAATGAAGAAATAATTTCAAAGGATAACTTCGCTACTACCCCAATAAAGGATGGGGACACAGTAGAAGTATTCACGTTTATGGCAGGTGGCGCATATTATGATTAAGCAAGATAGTCCATTAGTGATAGGTGGAAGGACATTTAAATCAAGACTTTTTACTGGTACAGGAAAATTTGCAAGTGGTGAAATTCTGAGAGAAGCAATTAAAGTTTCTGGTTCTGAAATGGTAACTATGGCGGTAAAACGCATCGATTTTAAAAATGGTACCGATGCTATTTTGCCTGCAATCAAGGATCTTGATATTCAATTGCTCCCTAATACCTCAGGTGCGAGAACAGCAAAGGAGGCTGTTTATGCAGCTTGCTTAGCAAGAGAAGCTCTTGGTACTAACTTTATAAAAGTAGAAGTACATCCAGACGTACGTTACCTTATGCCGGATCCTATTGAGACTTTGGAAGCGGTTAAGGAACTTGTTAGTCAAGATTTTAAAGCTTTAGCTTACACCTCAGCGGACCCAGTGCTATGTATCAGACTTGCAGAAGCAGGTGCAGCTGCGGTAATGCCTCTTGGTGCGCCTATTGGAAGCAATCAAGGACTTACCACCAAAGCAATGTTAAAAATAATCATCGCTCAAAAACAGGTACCAATAGTTGTTGATGCTGGTATTGGTGCACCTTCACAGGCTGCAGAAGCAATGGAACTTGGCGCTGATGCTGTTTTAGTGAATACTGCAATTTCTACAGCAGAAAACCCTGTTGGGATGGCGCAGGCTTTTGCGCTTGCTGTTGAGGCTGGAAGAATAGCTTATTTAAATGGTCTTGGAGCAGTAAGTGATATTGCCCATGCCACCAGTCCTTTAGATGCCTTTTTAAAGGATTTGGAGGACTAAAATGAGTTTCTATGATGAAATAACAGCAAAGCCAATTTCTCGCTTTGCTGATGCTGTTGATAATGCTTCTGAAAATGAAGTTCGCCGTGCTTTAGATAAAGCAAAAGATGGTGAAAGTCTTGATATTGGTGATTTTATTGCGTTAATTTCCCCTAAGGCTTCACCATATATCTCCGAGATGGCAGTTTTAGCAGAAAAGATTACAAGACAGCGTTTTGGTAAAGGTGTCAGCATGTATGTACCTCTTTACCTTTCAAATCTTTGTACTAACAATTGCAGATACTGCGGATTTGCAGCTCATAATAAGTTTCCTAGAAAAGTTTTAACTGCCGAAGAAACTCGTTTAGAGTGTGAAGCTATCAAGAAGCTCGGTTATGAAAATATCCTTGTAGTATCAGGTGAGAATGATCATCGATGTGGTATGCCATATTTCCGTGAAATGCTACCAATTGTGCAAGAATATGCATCTTACATGTCATTGGAAATTCAACCACTAGATTTAGATGAATACCGTGAAATGAAGTCTCTCGGTGTTGATTATGTGTGTGTATACCAAGAGACTTATGATCCAGAATGTTATCGCGTAAACCATCTTTCTGGTAAAAAGACTAATATGCGATATCGTATGGAAACACCTGAAAGAATAGGTGATGCAGGAATAGATAAAGTTGGTCTTGGTGCTTTACTTGGTCTTTATAATTGGAAAGCTGATGTTGTTGCAGTAACTTTACATCTTATGTATATGAGAAAGCATTATTGGGATACTAGATTGAGTATTTCATTCCCAAGATTGCGTCCTGCAGCCGGCGGTTTCCAACCTGAATTTCCAGTATCAGATAGACAGATGATTCAATGCCTATGTGCTTGGAGACTCTTTGACCATGAACTTGAAATCTCTATTTCAACTCGTGAAAATCAGCGCTTCAGAGACATGATAACTCCGATAGTTATCACCGCAATCAGCGCGGCATCTAGCACACAACCAGGTGGTTATGCTGTTAATAATCATGATTTACCGCAGTTTATTATCAGTGATGATCGTTCAGTACCAGAAGTTTGTAATGCTCTTAAAATGAACGGACTTGAGCCTATTTTTAGAGAGACAAGAAGCCAAATTTTGGGTGCTTGATTCTAGGAAATCATAAGTTAAAGACAGCTCTAGCTAATTTTTTTGCTAGAGCTTTTTGCTACTTGTAAACAGGGATTTTTAGGAATGATTTATATGATGTCTAGCTAACTTGAGATTACTTAAATACGGTATTCATATCCTCAACAATATTTCTATCAATCTCACCTTTATCAGCCATATCCCTCATGATTTTTATAACTTCATTATGTGATAGGCCCTTTTTGTAAGGGCGATCTTCAGTCAAGGCTTGATAAATATCAACGCAGCACATAAGTCTTTCTTCAGTCGAAAGTTGTTCTGCAACCATTCCAAAAGGGTATCCAGTACCATTGAGTTTTTCGTGATGGTGTGACGCCCAGGCCGTAATATCATTCATTCCACTGATATTTCTGAGAATAGCGTATGTGTAAAAGGCGTGGTTACGAATTTGTTTAAATTCTTCATCTGTAAGTTGTTGAGGTTTTTCTAGAATATCGTTGTTTATAACAAGCTTGCCAATATCGTGAAGGGCTCCTGCGAAATACAAACGATTTATTTTTTCATTTGAGTATTTATACCATCGAGCCATAGTTTCAACTTTATCTGCAACCCCTAAAGAATGTTTACAGGTAAAATGCGATTTACAGTCAATAATTCTTGCAAATAGCGTTGCCAAATTTCTGATTTCAATATCAGAAAGTTGATCATCTTTTCTAGGAATAGTGGTTCTAATCTCTTTATCTATTTTTGAATTTGATAGATTTTCTAAAGATTCCAATGAAATGTTAGTAGTGAAAATATCTACTAGTTTTGGATCAAAACTACTGCCTTTATTTGCATTAAGAAAATTAGTCATCTCTCTGTATTTTGAGCTATCAATAGTATCTAGATTAAAATGGGAATCTAATGAATCTGCAAGGTGAATAATTTGTGCTTTGAGAGGGGTTTCAGAAGAGGTTTTTCCAAAAGGTCCCGAACCATCAGCATTTTCATGATGATATAAAACTACGTTTTTAACATCAGTATGTAATGGTAAAAGGCTGAGATTTTTTTCACCAACAATGCAGTGTAGCGTTAGATCTTTTTCAATATTGCAGTTTTGAGAGTGACATGCAAGGTATTCAGTTTGAATATATTCTGAAAGGGCATTGTCGTGCAAAATTGCACAACTAGCTAAATCTGTAATTTCGTTATCACTGAGCTTTATTAAAAATCCTAATTTTGCTGAAATCCATGCGGTTCTTTTGCCGTGATTAGTGGTAATGCCGGATAGTTCTTGCTCGACAGCATCTAAAGCAAATGATAGGGCGTAAAGGATATCGTTGAGGCAAATTTTCATTTAATAAAGACCGATTTTTGAACTCTGTGCCCATTGTACCCCATACTAAACAATGTAAATAATAAAATTTTGGAATTTTAAAGAAGTGCACCTAAAAAACTCAAGGATTTCCTGCATTAGGGTTCGCCTATTTTAACAATCAATATGATGGATTTTAGAAATTTTTGTTTAGAAAATACTTTATCTACCTGTGAAAATTCTGAATCACGAATATTATTTAAATAATTATGCTTTAAAGTTTTTGCTTAATAAAAAAGAAAATTAAATTATTCTCTAGATGTTTTGTACACCTAAATGTTCTAAAAGTTAGGCACACAAAACAGAAACGCTTTAATTAATCTTTGTCATTAGAAAGAAGCTTTTCGACTAAAATGGTCAAACGATCGATCTTATTTTCGATTTTTTGGAGTCTTTCGTTGATATTGTTATCTGATTTTGGAAGGATTTCATCAGGTATGCTATCTTTACCTATATTTTCATATTCATCATCAGCTTGGTACATTCGAGAGAATATTCTATCGATCGTGTCTTGACTCTTCTTTTCTCTTGAGCGGTGAGCATTATGTTCAGCACTCTTTAGGTAAATCATGTATTCTCGAGGATCCTGCTCAGCAAGATTTGATTTTTCGAGCATTGTACAACCTAAAAACATTCCATATGTTTCCGCATCATTAGAAATTTCCATTACTGGTGCATATCTAAGTGAGACACAATGTTCGAACATAATTCGAAAGTCTTTAACCAAAGATGTATTGAAATTCGGAATATCCTTTAGTTTTCTACAGTTAGCGAACATTCCTCGCGTACTAATAACATTTCCGGTGTAGAAATTTGGAACTCTTATCAAGCTTTCACATCCACGAAACATATAGTGGAGATCTAGCTTTTTGGAGCTAGAGTGATTCGTGATTTTAGATATTTCAGAAAGATTTCTAAGACCTATAAAAGCACGAAAACTATTAATTTGCTCAGAAATTATAACTTCAGGGAGGTATTGTATATCGTCACCGATAATTTCTCTAAGTTCAAAATCATCCTGCATTACGACTATTTTTGTAATGCAATCTGTTTTTAATAGTTGCTTTGCTTTGTTAGGATCTACAAGATGATCCTGTTCATAGAAAAATACAGATTCCATAAACCACCAGATAATCGGTAAATATTTACATTATTTTAACATTTAATTATCACCGCGATTTTATAGTAAAAGCAGTGATAATAAAAGCAGATAATAAATGTAATTACTCTTAAAAGAGTAGGCGCTTTTAATTCTTGTTAAGGTTGTTTTCCAAACATAGCACTCTGAGTACTGTGAGGTGGGTTAACCACATCTTGCCAGATTTCAGTTATGTATGGGTTCGCTAACCTAAAGTTTACGACTGGATTACGATTTTCTGCAAAAGATAGTCCTTTAATTGTGAGTATTCCGCTGAAATATAGTAACTCTGTTAATTTTTGAGCAGCCGTAATAGCTCCTGTATTAAATTCTTCGTTAAAAACGTAATGTCCTTTATTTGTCAGCTCATGGTCTATTTGAGAAAGCATTAATCCATATTCTTCTCGAATTTGAAACAGCATTTGGTAAATTTTGGTGTTTCTAAAATTCGTCACTGGTGTTTGGATATTGGATTCAAGATATGAAATACATTGGATGACGGCATGGGTATTAAGGATCCTTGCATTACTATCAGGGGAGAAGCAATAACCATCGAGTTGACTTACAATAGTATCGGTTACATCTTCAGGGGACAGCCTATTCTCTTTTATATTTGCAAAAAAATCTTTTACCAACGCAGCGATATCTTTTTCGGTAAAACCCACGATACCAGAAAATCTGTTCATAAAGGAAATACCACAAAAATCAAAAGGTACTCCATTTGATTGAAAATCATTACATATAGGAGTAATGCCACTAACAAACATTCTTGCGACATATCCATATTCTTGAGCTTTTTTCAATAGACCAAAGAGGGTACGATAGTCTTGTTTAGAAACATGATTTTCTTCCTTTCTATGAAAAGGATCTTGATATGAAAAGGCATCATAATTATCAATGAGAACATAGATAGGCAGGTTGATACCACTTTCTGCATATGAGTTAAAGAAATCTATTAACATACTCGCCAAATCTAAATTTGGATCTGGATGAAAATTAATATGATATTTAGCAGAAAAGAACATTAGAGACATTCTAATAAGTTTTAATGTAGGTAAGATCCCTGTCCCAGCGAGATCCAAATCTAAAATAGTAAAGCAAGAATGTTTAGGCTGTAACGATATAAATTTAGGTATGTAATTTAATTACTAATCTTACGAAACCACT
>CAVGFV010000005.1:0-2258 GCA_963628765.1 Succinimonas sp. | reverse complement strand
CTTCTTTAAAAATCCCTAATCCTGGCTAGTAACATAAAAAGTAGCAAAATTAGGGATATTAAGGCTTTTTAAGAATTAAAGTTACCAATCACCAATAAAAAAAGTCCTGCGTTTTATGGCAGGACTTTTGATATTATCGTATTAAACTTTAAATATTAAACACCAGCTTTTTTGAGAGCAGCACTCACAATAGCTTGTGCTTCCTTCTGAATGTTTTCTAGGTGTTCCTTACCCTTAAAGCTTTCCATATAAATCTTATAAATAGATTCTGTACCGCTTGGGCGAGCTGCAAACCAGCCGTTTTCAGTAACTACTTTAAGGCCACCAATTGGCGCACCATTACCAGAAGCTGATGTAAGTTTAGCAACAATCTTTTCACCAGCCAATGTGTCAGCTTCAACCATTGCAGGATCAAGAGCTGATAATACTTTCTTCTGTTCAGTATTTGCAGGAGCATCAACACGATTATAAATTGGATCGCCAAACTTAGCCTTAATATCGTTGTAGAGCTCTTGAGGATCCTTACCAGTAACAGCAAGTATTTCTGCTGCTAAGAGGCACATAATAATACCGTCTTTATCAGTGGTCCAAACTTTACCATTCTTTCTTAAGAAAGATGCACCAGCTGATTCTTCACCACCAAAACCATATTCGCCAGTGAAAAGACCTTTAGAGAACCATTTAAATCCTACAGGAACTTCTTTAAGAGTCTTACCAATGCTTGCTACTACTCTATCGATTATTGAAGATGAAACTAAGGTTTTACCTACAGCAACATTTTCTGGCCAGTTAGGTCTGTGAGTAAAGAGGTATTGAATTGCAACAGCAAGATAATGATTTGGATTCATAAGACCGCTCTTACATACAATACCATGACGGTCATAGTCAGGGTCATTTGCAACAGCGATATCAAATTTATCTTTAAGATTAATAAGGCTTGCCATAGCATATGGGCTTGAGCAGTCCATTCTAATCTTACCGTCACGGTCAAGGGTCATGAAACTAAAGGTAGGATCTACACGATAATTCACAACTTCAATATCAAGACCGTAAGTGCTTGCTATTAAATCCCAATAGTAAACACCTGAACCACCTAATGGATCAACACCAATCTTGATACCAGCCTTCTTTATAGCTTCAATATCTATAATGTTGATAAGATCATCAACGTATGGTTTTCTCATGTCAACCTGCTGTACATTTGGCATAGCTAGAGCAGCATGGAAATCAACGCGTTTTACATCCTTAAGGCCATTTTCAAGAATTTCATTAGCACGGTCCTGTACCTTTTTAGTAATGTCAGTTCCTGCTGGACCGCCATTGGTAGGATTGTACTTAAAACCACCATCAGTTGGAGGATTGTGAGATGGAGTGATAACAATACCATCTGCAAGATCTTTATCTCTGCCATCATTATAAGTAAGGATTGCATGAGAAATTACAGGAGTTGGTGTGTAACCAAAATCTTTTTCAATACGTACTTGGCAACCATTAGCAGCAAGAACTTCAGCAGCTGTAGCTAAAGCCGCTTCTGAAAGAGCATGGGTATCCATACCAATGAATATAGGACCAGTAACACCAGCCTCAGCGCGGTATTCAGCAATAGCCTGGCTTATAGCCAAAATATGAGATTCAGTAAATGCTGACTTTAAGGAACTACCACGGTGGCCAGAGGTTCCAAATGCGACTCTTTCTTCAGGCTTTGATAGATCTGGCTTATTTAAATAATAAGCTGCCATAAGACGAGGGATATTGGTAAGGTCTTCCAATCTAGCTGGTTTTCCTGCGAATGGATGTAAAGCCATTTTTGATCCTTTGGTTTTGAATATTACTAATCAATATAAGGAGATATTGCGTCCCCTTTTTTTAAATAACTATTACGTGGGAAACTGTTTACCACGTAACAAAAGTGTGTTTCAGTAGAGTTATAGACCTCTTTTAATAAGCTAGGTATTTGAGTTTCCACCTAATTCTTAGGCCACCTGCAGTCTTATTAGCATGTCCACACCCCCTTAACGTATTGTCCAGAAAGACACAACGTCAATTATGCATCATTGCCTTTTAATATATAGCAAATTTGTTACATATTACAAACATTTTTGACATCATCACATGAATAAATTTCATGGTCTCTAGGCTTAATGAAAAGCACCATTAAAAATTTATGTTTAAAAGATGCTTTACCACTATCTTCATGAACAATGCCCGTCTTTAGACTTTCTCACTATTAATCTTTAGCTTTCAAAATTTCAAAATCC
>CAVGFV010000004.1:0-4716 GCA_963628765.1 Succinimonas sp. | reverse complement strand
TCTGACACGTCTTCAACCTGTCAGACTTACTACCCGATTTTCGGGATCAGTTTACAATACTATTTCAGAACAGAGCAAAAAGGTTTTATCCGGCAACGCCTTTACTTTTGATGCTGCCACTTCTGAAATATCTTGTGCTGATACAATAAAGCCTTATTTGGGCAGAAGAAACGATTTAGATATTCTTCCGAGGCTTCTTTACAAAGCGAATCGGAGAAATGCTTTTGAAACTCATCTGCAAGCATATATTATGCAAAATTTTGATTCGATTTTATTTAATGATTTGATTCCTTTAAAGGAATGCCCTGTATGGATAGGAAATGAGGTATCTTGTGGCGTAGGTATGTAGCGAATTGATGTAATGATAAAGCAGGAGTTAGAGGACAATGTTTATATTAGACTCATTGAACTAAAGGATGATCCCCCTTATCTTGATATAATCACGAATCAATTACCGTGGTATCTTGAATGGCTTTCATACTATATTTTACCAAGGTATTCGGAGAAACAGGTACAAGTAATACCAACAATTATAGGAAGGGGTCAAGTTCCTAATTCTATATCCTCTGAATATAAGAATTTCACATACTCAATCCCGAATGTTGATGTAAAAAAACTTGAATATCTTGGCTTTGACACAACATCAAAAACAATAAACTTTACACGATACTTATAAGCAAAGGGCAGCGTGAACCAGCCGTAGTTCACGCTGCCCTTTGCTTATTTTAATTTTTTGAAAACAAAAATGTACTCGTGTTTGAAAATATAAAAATCACTGGCAAGGGCCCTATATCTCCAAATACTCTGCTTATTTGATTTTCCTTTTGTTTCGCCAAAATTTTTAACAAGAATTGCCTTTAAGAGAAAACCTTTTTGTGCAAACAAATTCATACAATAGAATCCTAAAGGAACTACTTGACTATTTGCATACTTATCCCCGATAACAAGAGCACAATATCTATCTTTTTCAAGAAATTGAGTAGTATTATCTATTACCTTACCGAAACTTTTCAGAAAGCAATCCAAGCTTCCTATATTTGACAAATCATTCGGATTATCTGAAAACTTGATAATATCCCAATAAGGCGGATGAAAGATAACAAATTGATATTTTTTTATGCCAATTTTATCAAGCAAGGCAGACATGTCTATTGTAGTACTATCACCAGCAAACACTTCAGCTCGGCATCCCTTATGTGTTTCTGAGGCAATACGATTTTTAGCTTCTCTCGCAATTGATTCCTGCAGCTCAATACCAATTGAATTTCTCTCCATTCTTTGAGCTTCAATTAAGGACGTTCCGCTACCCATAAACGGATCAAGAATCCATTCCCCCTTTTTGGTGTATCTACTAAGCATTTGAAATGGAATCTGAGGAACAAAATTGCCATGATAATCTCCAGAATGAGCTCCAGAATTATCGCGCTTATCAATAATCCACAATGTATCTGTATTTATTTCTGTATATTCCCGCCAATTTGCCATATCAATATCATTATAACGTGCCAATATAGTTTCCTCAGTTTTATTTTTTTATTAAGCAGTGAAGATACTCAAGTGTTGAATTAGCAATAATATTTCTATTTTCATCCTTATCGGCTTTAAACCTACGGTATTCTTGAGAAAACTGTTGATATTCGCCATACTTTGACATTATTTTTTTTATTGTATCGAAATTCATAAGCCCCTCATTGTTGTAACTTAAGAAAATATATTTAAACTGAGCATTAGCAATAAGGTCTTCAAAAGTCGAAACAACTGTTTTTGTGGAACAGAACAGACTTTTTTGGGCTTTATACTCTCTAAGACCCGTCTTTCCATTCAAAATAGGATTATCATACTTTGCAATTGTTTCAAGCACATGATAATTGGTACAATATTGACGTGTATTGTATGGTGGGTCAAGGTAGAGAACATCTCCCGTTATGTTCTCTACAAGTTGATTTATGTCTTCATTATAGACTTTTCCTTTATTGCCATCTATAATCGGCAATAGTTCGAGTTTAAAATTTTTTTGAGCAGACTTTTTGATGTTCTTAAGGAAAGCCCCATATACTGAAGCTGTATTTGCGTATTTATCTATAGAATTAATTAAACTTGCTAAATACCAATAATATGTACCATCGTCTATTTCTCCAAATTCATGTAGACGATCAAGTTCGAGCCGTATCGCATCGCAACGTTTTCCATTTAAATCAGTAAAGTAATTACGTTTACATCCAGAACCCGCACAATAATTGATATACACAAAGCCTTCAACGCCTGTTAAATTGTTCAAGTGTTCTAGAAGAGAAGTGTTCATGGGTGAACAATTTTCTAAATAGTGTTTGTTAAGAACATAACTATAGTACTGTATGTCATTGGCAATGACCTTACAACCTCGTTCTTTATACTTAGCCCCGACTACACCTGTTCCCGCAAAAAGATCCCCAAAAGTATAACCATCGGAAGGGTTTAAACCAGTAACAGCGTCAATAGTTGTCTGCAAAAAATCCAATAATGAATATTTGGAACCAATATAGTTCATTTTTTCTCCTCCGGTATGTATTCAACAATATCATTTATTTTGCAATCAAAATAAGAACAAATTCTATCGATGATATCCATTGATACCTGCTCACTTCGTCCCATTTTATCTACTGTCGATTTAGAGATGCCGGTTTCGTCCATCAATTGCTTCTTTGTCATTTCTTTATCAATAAGCAACTTCCACAAAGGTTTATAAGAAAAAGGCATATTAGACTCCTTTCAGGGTGCGATATTTCTTATTAATTATAGTATAAATGTGGTGCAAAGTCAATGCATAAGTAGTGATTTTAAAATATAAAAGTATAAAATGCATAAAAGACTGTTATTTAAAATGCTTTACGATCGTCTTCCTTATATCACAACGAGGCTGTTTTTTTATTTCTGCTCTTTTTTCTTTCGTAATAAGCTCTCGCTTTCCGGTTGTTCCGCTCAGCTTGACAGTTTGGATTGTTGCAGTACCGTTGCCTGCTGGAATGACGGACAAAATATTCTCCACAGGCCATACAGGTCAGTACGGAGCCTTGAGAGCCTATATAGTTTAAATCTTCATCAACCGGAGGGGTTACATCTGCTATCAGACGGGCAATGGGTATATGACCGTATCATGGTAGTCAACTGTCCCAATGTTATACCGAAGGAGAAGCAAGACAAAAAGCTGCTGGATAAGATGTACGCCGAGCGTGACGGCATCGTTTACAAGGCAGTCACAGCCTTACAGACCGTTATTTCCAACGGCTACCGCTTTTCCGAGCCTGCCAGCGTAACAGCGGCCAGAAAAGAATACAAGGGCACCAACAGTACCGTCATCAGCTTCTTTGAGGAATGTATGTGTCCGTGGCAGAGCGGCAAAATCAACCGGCATTGTACCACAGGCCGTATCTACATTGGAATACCTGAGGCTTATTAAAGTAAGTCCTCTTAAGGTAACGCACACTACCAGCAATGTAGTTTGCAGGGATAATTCTACTGGCAAGAGTGCGGTCGTTACGGAAGGTTGGAATATAGCTCTTTGCAAGGAAGAAACCCGTAACTCCAAAAGTTAGCGCCATAAGGGTTAGAAGAGCTACACGATAGACCTGTTCTTTTAGGAAACTCTTCGGCCAAATAACCTTGGTGCGCACTAAAAAGTAGACCGGCAGAAGTCCAAAAAGAGCAAAGTATAAGAAGCTTCTCAGTGAAAAGTAAGAAAGGGATTCGCCGTTATTAGTTTCAAAGACATTAGCCATCATGTCGCTATCAAAAACCAACTGATAATTGGTCATGGCATAGAAGACAGGGGCTGAGGTAAGAAGGAGGAGGCCAAAGATAAATTTTCACACAAATCTCTGAAAGAGGATCGTGAAAATCATGGTCAAGATAAGCCCTAAGACAAAAGGCACGGAAATTATAAATGGCCAATTGATCTGTTCCTTAACGCTTTCTATTTCCCAAACCTTATGGAAGAAAGGAATGTTAAAGCATAGTGTATAGTAGGAAGCTAAAATCAGAATGACATAGAACCATTTAAGTTCCCATTTACCAGTAAAAATCTTTTTTAATAGTGCGCTCATAAAAAACTCTAACGGACTTCACGGAGGATTAGAGCTAGGGGGTAATATTTTTGTTCAAAATTTATTTCTGGTTTATTTTGTAAAGTTTTTGAACTTATTAGAGGCTCTTTGGTCATGCGGAAATGGGCTTTAGAAGTAACTTTGGGAAAAACTTGTAACCTTAAGGCTCTCCTTTTTTAAGAGCATCTCTTTTTAAAATATTAGAATTTGTCATATCCGATATTAAGATATGAGAATGTATTTATCCGTAATTCCTTTCTAGAATACTTATGACTTCGTTAGAAAAGAAAGGAATAGGATATGTGCAATTTTGAATTTTTCATGCCAACCCGTGTGCTTTTTGGACCTGGTAAACTTCAGACCTTAGGTGATGTTGCGCTTCCTGGTAAGAAGGCTCTTATTGCTACTACTAATTGTTCTTCTGTAAAGAAGTTTGGTTATTTGGCTGCTCTTACCAAGGAATTAGACCGTGCTGGTGTAGCGCATGTGTTTTTTGACCAGGTACGTCCGAACTAATCTCTCCTAAAAATAAAGTAAAGGGGACTTCTATAAATTAAAAATTTTACAGAAAAAAGAAAGGGTTTCTTGTGTTAAACTTGTGTCACCACAACAAATTAACCAAAAAAACCTATGAAAG
>CAVGFV010000003.1:0-6597 GCA_963628765.1 Succinimonas sp. | reverse complement strand
TTTCGTAAGATTAGTAATTAAATTACATACCTAAATTTATATCGTTACAGTTTAAAAGAATAATAATTATATATTTGATATATTGTTATGTATACAAAATCACAATAATAACTAGATATATTATTTCTAGAATGTCGTAGGTAGAGAATCTTTTATAGGGGATGCTTTTGTTGGAAGGCGAAATCCCTAGAGAATTCCGCCATTTGACTAAAAGTGAGGACCTACTTAATACAGAAAGTAAGTTTAGGTGTTAGATCAGAAATAGAGTTTTTCCAAGCACTATTTAAAGTTTTTACGAGGGCTTCATAACCGCTATCTTTCTGGGTTTCTGTCTTTGAGACACTGCCATGACAGAGGAGCTTTTGATCTTGGGTTACAGACCAATCAAATTCTACGTGTACTGTGCCGTTATAGATGCCACGAAAATCTCGAACATTTAATTTTAAAGTAGGGCAGTTTACACTCCCTTGACTACAAATACTTTCCCCAAAACTGTACTTAGGCATTTCGTTTCTAAGCCCTAGCACCAAGGTACTGGTTAAAAGTTCACTCAAGTTTGAAACCCAACGATGAGAATTGGTTTGGATAAGCTCATCTGGCCCAGTTTGGAACAGAATTGATTGTGAATCAAGGTAAGGAGGCAAGGTTACTGGATTTACTCGTACAGGAATGCCTGTGCTGTTATCTTGGCTCTGTCCTAGAAAACCTCCGAGATCATAATAACGGTGACTATCAGCACTATTAGAGCAGGCCGTAGCGAGAAATAGGGCTAAAGAAATACTAGCAACACCAAAAATACGCATCTTATTTCTCCTTATTACCATTGCTTCCCTGAGGAATTGGATCGCCTCTGTCATAAGAGAATACCAAGGAATTGGTCTTTTCATCAACCTTTCTTACAACAGGTTGTAGTCCCTTCATGGTGGTATTGAGTTCTTTTATGGCAGTACTTAGATCCTGATAAAATGCAGAATCTGCACTATATGAACCCATGATATTTTGTATCTGCTTTAAGGTACCAACCATTTCGCCAGAAACATTCTCTTTCTGAAGTTTGTTTACGATAGCGTTAAGGTTAGCTGTTAGAGCTTGAACTTCTCCCGATGTATTTTGGAAGTTTGTTAATAGCCTATTTACGTTATCAGAAAGGTCTTTGAGTGGCAATGTAGCTAAGTTATGAGCAAAGATACCAATATCTTTTTGAATAGCACCAAAATCACTATCCATTGAAGGAATAACGGTGTATCCATCGTATGGTTCTTCATGAATGATACGATTTTTGTTAACTGCTTTCCCATCGCCGATAGACAAGGTGATATTGCTTTGTCCTGTAAAAAGATTCATTGATTCTACGGAAGCTGTGAGGTTCTTATTTTTAATAAGATCAGTAATATCCTCTTTTAATGTATCAATAGACTCTAAGGTTGATTTTTCAAAACGTTCCTGTTGGATGGTTAACAGGACTGGTGAATAGTCAGAAGAGTCGTGGAAAAGACGGTAATCTTTCGGAAAATAAGGGGCCTTTTTAACTACACCTACTTGGACACCTTTAAAGAATACCGGAGAATCTTTTTGGATACCACGTTCTGGTTTTTTCAAAAGAACAACGTAGTTTAAGGTGCGATCCTCATCATAAGTAGGGCTGAGGTCAAAACGATTAGCGTGGAGTAAAAAGGTATCGTCGTTTTTGGCAGGTTTAAGCTCACTCATGAGGTTCTCTTCAAGGTTATCAAAGCTGATACCACCAGCAACGATATTTTCTAAAGAATCAGTATCAACTTTTAAGCCATTTGGCCCCATAGAGAAAGAAATACCGCTAGAGATCCAAAACTCTGTATGGCTATTGATGAGTTTTGAAAAAGGTTCAGCAATGAAGACACGGTACATCATGCGATTCTTTTCAAAATCATAGTTGGCATCGAGAATTTTACCAGCATCAATACCTTTAAATTTAACCGTATCGCCTTCGGAAACCTTTTTTGAAGATTTAGAATAAAGGTTTATATAAAGTCCTTTGCTATCAGGAGTAAAAGGTGGTTCATCGAGTACGGTAAAAAGTTTTCTTGGATGTTTACTTTTACCTGGTTCGAGCTCTATGTAATAACCAGAAAGAATAGTATCCAGTCCACTTACGCCTTCACGATCAATTCTGACCTTTTGGATCCAAAATTTAGCATCTTCGTTTATGAGATCTTCAGTGCCACGATCCATTTGTACTTCAGCAATAACGTTTTTACGATCTGGTGATAAGGAAATGCTTTGCACTTTTCCTACAACCACACTGAGCGCCTTGATGGTGGTTTTTCCAGCTTCAATACCATCAGCTTTACTAAGAATGAGGGTAATCTGAGGTCCCTTATTAAAATGGGTTTGGTAAATTAAAGAAGCAGCGATTATTAAGGCCACAAGAGGGACTATCCATATAAATGAATATAGCTTTTCTTTTTTTACTGTCAGAGTCTTCTCCATCTGACTTTCTCCTTCCTGTTTTTAGGATGTGCAAAGTACCTATATATTATGATACTTTAGCTTTATTATCAGTAACTTCTGTTGCTTTTGGTTCAGGAAACCTTATAACCCCAAAGAAGTCTTGGGTCGAATTCTCTAGCAGCTAGCATTGTTAGAATAACAACGGAGGCAAATGAAAGTAGGGCTGAACCTGGATATATGGTCATAAGATTCTGAATTCTTACAATAGTTGTCATAATTGCAACTACAAAAACGTCCACCATTGACCATTTCCCGATAAATTCTACAACTCTGTACACCACCGCAAGATATCTTCTTCTACGTGTTCTCCGTAATCTTTTTACGGATAAGCAGAGCCAAATTAACATTGCGATCTTGAGTACAGGGATACAAATACTTGCGATAAGAATTACTGAAGCAACGAAGTAAGACTTCATCTGCCAAAGTACAATAACACCATCGATAACAGTAGAGCCTTCTGATGAACCTAAATAAGTAGTGATCATCATCGGGTAGATGTTAGCCGGGATATACATGATGATGGCAGCAAAAACCAAAGCCATGCATTTACTTATCGAATGTGTAGATTTGTCTTTTACTTTTGTGCCACAGCGTTTACAACAATTGCTTTCGCGGATATCCACGGAAGCTCCGCAAGTAGTGCAGCGTACAAAATCTTGTGCCTCAGCTCGAATGCCTGTTTCAAGTTCCCGCGTATTTTCGTCTTTTTCTGGTACATAAAAGTCCCACATTTCTTCAGTACTGAAACGACTAACAGCAAGAAGGTATAAGATGGCAAAGGCAAAAAATGACCAAAAACCATAGTGGTAAGTTATTTCAACTAGAGATACTAGCTTAATAAGACTTACGAGTATTCCCACCATAAAAACTTCCACCATGCTCCATTCAGTGCAGAAGTGATACAGTTTCAAAAGTGGTGGGACGATTTTGAGACGAATATTTTTTATTTTGCCGATATCCGCAATGATAATGGTTAGCAAAGTTAGAGCTGGAAGAAGCTGCATAAAAAGATAAATTATCACACTAGCGGACCACATGTTTTCAGCACCAAGAACTGAAGTGTAGTCAAGCATTTCCATGCCTTGTTCAATGCCAGCAGCTCTTATACTCATAAATGGGATAATATCGGCAGGAACCAAAAAACACAGAGCGGCCAAGGCATAACAAAGTGATGTTAGCGATGGCTTATAGTGATAATGATGCAATAGATTATGACAGCGGGGACAGTAGCCAACTAATCGGCCTTTTTTTTCAGGAATTTCTAGAACCAAGTCGCACTCATTGCAAATAATCTTTTTTGGTTTGGACATTGGTAGAATTGCTTCCCTTAAGTAACAAAATACTCAGACTTACATAATTTTATGCTTGAATTTTAGCACATCTTAAAATCTTGACCTAATCTGAAAAACCATTTTTCAAAGACTAGCTTTCGGAAAATAAATTCTTCTGAAAAAGACTTGAATTTTTGCATGATGCTATTATGTTGTTACATGAATTAAATATCGTGAGGTTTTAAAATGGGTGAACAGGTAAAAAAGCTTCAAGAAGAGCTTCTTTGGAAATTTCCAAATGCTTCTAAAAACCAAAACTACAATAAAGATGCGGTAGCATCTTTTGCAGAAGGCTACAAAGATTATTTAAATAACGCAAAGACAGAGCGTGAGTTTGTAGCTTATACCAAAAAGAATCTTGAAAAATTTGGTTATAAAGAATTCTCAAAAAAAGCTGAGTTAAAACCAGGAGATAAGGTTTTTTATATCAATAGAAATAAATCCCTTCTCCTTTCCACTATTGGTACAGCTCCTTTTGAAGAAGGTCTTCGTATTGCGATCTCCCATATCGATTCTCCACGTTTGGATTTAAAGCCATTCCCTGTTTTTGAGAAGAATGACATTGCTTACTTAAAGACACATTACTACGGTGGTATTAGAAAGTATCAGTGGGTAACCATTCCTTTAGCTCTGCACGGTGTAGTAATCACTAAAGATGGTGTTACTCATGAAGTAACCCTCGGTGAAAAAGAAGATGATCCAGTATTCTGTATCACCGATCTTTTGCCACATCTTGGTCAAGAACAGAACGAAAGAAAACTTAAAGACGGCATCAAGGGCGAAGAACTCAATGCAATTTCCGCAACCATTCCTTTCCTTGATGAAGAAGATGATGACGTTAAAGATGCCGTGAAGCTCAATCTTTTGAAGATGCTTAATGAAAAGTATGGCTTTGGGGAACGTGACTTCCTAACTGCGGAACTTACCCTTGTTCCTGCCTATAAGGCTCGTGATGTGGGTCTTGATAAAGCCCTAGTTGGTGCCTATGGCCAAGATGATAGAGTTTGTGCCTATGCAGCACTTATGGCGGAATTGGAAGCTAAGACACCTATACATACAACCTTAACTGTTTTTGCAGATAAGGAAGAAATTGGCTCCTACGGCAATACCGGAATGAGCTCTGATTTTACTTTGCACTTTATTCAAGACCTTGTAGGCGATAGCGACCTTAACACCGTATTAAGAAATTCTGATGCTCTATCTACCGATGTTGGAGCAGCATTTGATCCAAACTATGCTTCAGTGTTTGATCCACAGAATAGCTGCTATATCAATAAGGGTTGCGTTCTCACTAAATATACTGGTGCTCGTGGTAAATCAGGTAGTAATGACGCTAGCGCTGAAACCTTATCTAAAGTTACTAGAATCTTCGATAAGGCAGGAGTTACTTGGCAAATTGGCGAAATCGGTGCTGTTGATGCCGGTGGCGGCGGCACTGTAGCTCTCTATATTGCTAACTTTGATGTTAATGTTGTGGATTTAGGGGTGCCTGTATTATCAATGCATTCACCATTTGAACTAACATCTAAGCTTGACCTCTATAGCCTTTATAAAGCTGTAGAAGCGTTCTTTAAATAAGATTTATTTAGTTTTAGGTTAGCTGTAAAAAAGGCTTGCTCCAAAATTTTGGAGAGAGCCTTTTTTTATAGAAAAAATAAAAAGTCTTATATTGATTTAAGTAGAATTATTTTGCGTTATAACCTACATTTCGCAGTTAAAAAACATGTTTAAGAAAACCTCACTATCATTTGGTTTTTGCTAATTTTGTGACAAGTTATTCAAAATTACAACGTATAACTATTAATCGTATCTATTTCATGCTTTTATACTGAAAAATTGTTCAGGAAAAAAAATCATGTACGACTCTTGCCCAAAGAAATTTTTTCTAAATATTGATCACTTAGGACTTGTTGCAGGAACCTGCGATTTCTTAGGTATAAAAGATTTTATAGATTCACGAATCCCTAAACGTTCTAATAATTACAAACTTAGTAATGGTGAGATTTTTGTTTGCATGATTGTCAATGCGTTAGGTTTTACATCCAAAGCGATGTACCTATACCCTGAATACTTTGAAGGGGTTGATGTAAAGCATCTATTTGGAGAACACTTTGACATTTCGTATATAAACGATGATGCTGTAGTAAGAATGCTTGAAGGCATATATGACTATGGGTTGGATAAACTATATTTGGAATTAGGAGAAATGGCGATCGCTAAGTTAGGTTACAAACCTAACTACCTCCATTTAGATAGCACCTCTTTCCATGTGCATGGAGAAAAATACGATAATTTCCGTAGAATAACGATAGGTAAAGATGATTGTGAACACAAGGAATCAATCGATATTACCCAAGGATATTCAAGAGATGCTCATCCTGAGCTACCGCAAGTTATGCTGCAAATGATTGCAGATAACATTTCTGGACTACCATTGTTCATGAAACCACAAGATGGTAATACTAATGATAGTAAGGGATTCCAAAGTTCTTTTGATATCGTGAAATCTCTTATGGATTCAATGAAAAAAAGCAACGAATCTCCCTATCTCGTTTGCGATGCTGCTCTTTATACAGAACCAAATCTCGAGGTTATAAGAGAACAATACAACAACGAATTAAAGTTCATCACTAGAGCACCTGGAAAGATTAAAAAGATTGCTGAAATAATCAAACAAGCTGAAAGAGATGGCTTGGAACCTATAGAAGAACACTACAGTGGAAGAATGTATGATTTTGAACTTCAAGGGGTAAAACAAAAACTACTAGTTGTTCAT
>CAVGFV010000002.1:0-11225 GCA_963628765.1 Succinimonas sp. | reverse complement strand
TCTACAACTTCCTTAAACTTTTTTTCTGTGTATGTTTAAAATGACAGAATTACGGCTATACATCAATTGATTTTTTCTTTATTCATGGGCACATAATAAGTTTCATATTTAAAAAATCAATATCAAAAATTTGCTCAGTTGCACAGTCATTCAATCATTGAATAACAAAGACCTCTCTAGACAAAAAATTTAAATAGTACATAATAAGTACCCCGACTTTTTTCAGAGTTAGAAATGAAATCAATTTATTATCAAGGCTTATTATTTAGACTTTTAGTTGTCGTAATAATGGTAGCAACGCTTCTGTTTTTACTTTGGGAGGTTGTGAAATAAATGATTCTATCTTTGCAAAACCTTACTCTAGGCTACTATAAACACCCAGTAGTTCACCATTTAAATTTAGAAATACAAGAGGGGACAACAACAGCCATAATTGGACCCAACGGTGGTGGAAAATCTACTCTTCTTAAAGGAATTATGGGTTTTATAAAGCCTTTATCAGGTAATATAATTTCACAAGTATCAAAAGATAACACAGCTTATCTTCCGCAAACATCTACCGTGGATAAAACATTTCCCATCACGACTTCAGAGCTAGCAGCCACAGGCCTTTGGAAGCAAAAAGGTTGGTTTCGCCGTTATACCAAAGATGATTTTGAAAAAATTAAAGCAGCAATTCAGACCGTTCATATGCATGGTATGGAACATGAGCCTTTAAAATCATTATCTGGTGGGCAAATTCAAAGGGCTTTATTTGCAAGACTAATACTTCAAGATGCAAATCTTATATTACTAGACGAGCCTTTTAATGCCATTGATTTCAAAACAACAGATGATCTGCTACATATTATTGAGCATTGGAAAAAAGCTGGAAAAACAATAATTGCTGTACTGCATAATTATCAACAAGTTATTGAACATTTTGACAACGCAGTACTTTTATCTCGTGAACTAATAGCATATGGCCCACCAAAAGAAGTAATAAACGATAAAAATATAACTTTGGCGTTTAATGGGGAATTTTATCCACACCATCACGCCAAAATATGCAATAGGGATTAAATTTCCTGAATATAACTTTTTGGAATAGTAGATAAAACATGCTGAATCATCTAATTACAGAAATATGGAATCCACTTTTTTCCTATGACTTTATGAATAAAGCTTTATTAGGATTAATTGCACTTTCTATATCAGCACCAATTGTTGGCACTTTTTTACCCCTTAGAAAAATGAGTCTAAGTGGTGATGCTATTTCTCATGCTATTTTACCAGGTGCCGCTACAGGCTACCTTGTTGCAGGATTATCAGTACCCGCAATGACGATTGGTGGGATTTGCGCTGGCATTATTGTAACTTTGTTGTCAGGGTTATTCTCGCGTTTAAGCAGGAACACAGAAGATAGTTCTCTTGCGGTTTTCTATTTAATCAGTCTGGCGCTAGGTGTTTTAATAATCTCAACACAAGGCTCAAGTATTGATATTCTGCATTTTCTTTTTGGATCAGTTTTTGCTCTTACAACGGACACTTTAATCCTTCTATGCTTAACAGCAACAATAACTTTAGTAACAATGGCAATTATCATAAGGCCTCTCATAATAGATACATTGGATCCTCTTTATTTGGCTTCAGTCAGTAAATCAGGTCTATTTGTTCATTTAATATTTATGGGAGTAACCGTTTTAAACCTTGTGGCAGGCTTTCAGGCTATTGGAACTCTTATGGCTGTGGGCATGATGATAATTCCTGGAATTAGCGCGAGATTTTGGAGTTCTAATCTGATCACAATATTTGTTATATCTATAGCATCTTCGCTTATTTCATCTATTGCGGGATTATTAATTTCATTTCATTTTGATCTTCCAGGTAGCCCTTCAATAATAATGTCATTAGGGGGCTTCTATTTATTTTCATTTATTTTTGGCTCTAGAGGTGGCATCGTAAATAGAGTCTTCCACACTAAACATTACGAAGCATAAATAACATGAAAAACATCCTAAATTACACATTAATCTTTACGTTATGTTTAATTTTTCAAAATTCAACATTCGCTGATACTGAAGATAGTAAATTAAAAATTACTACATCTTTTAGCATTCTTAGTGATATTACCAAAAATATAACCGAAGACCTTGCTGAGATAAATACTATCATTCCTTTAGGTAGTGAACCCCACGGATTTAATTTAAAACCAAAAGATCTATTAACAATAGAAAAATCCGATATTGTTTTTATTAACGGTTTAGGTTTTGAAGGTTTTTTAGAGAGAATGAGAAAGAACGATAAATTCGTTGTTGTATCACAGGGAATTACCTCCATTACAAGCGATGAACACCAAGGAACAGATCCTCATGCTTGGCAAAACCCATTAAACACTATTATCTATGTAAAGAACATTACAGATGCTTTATGCAAGGTCAATGAAATTAATTGCCAAAAGTATCAAGAAAATAGCAGTAAATACATAAAGAAGCTCGAAGATATAGATGCTCAGTATTCTGAGATTTTCAAAAACATCCCAGAAGGTAATCGTTTAATGATTACAACTCATGATGCATTCAATTATCTTGCTCAACGTTACAATATAAAAATTAAGGCTCCATTTGGTGCATTTAGCGGTCAAGAACCTTCCGCAAGAAGTTTTGCCGAACTAGAAAAACTTATCAGTAACAATCAGATTAAAGCTATTTTTATAGAAAATCTATCAAATAATACAGCGGTATATGAGCTTGCGAAAAATCACAATGTAGAAATAAATGGTAAGCTATTTACAGATTCGCTTTCTAACGATGATGAAGGAAATACTTATCTTAAAATGTTAGATCACAACCTCAAAACGATAAGTAGTGCAATGAAGCCAAAAACAGAAAAGAAAAAATAAAAATTTGAAATATGTAAACATTCTGAAATTTGAGAGAAGTGCCTTACTTATTTCAGTTAATTTCTGAATTAAAATTATTGTATGTATTGCTTGCTTTTCAAATATACAATTTTTCTTTAAAAGTTTTATAATTCGGGACCTAAAGGCTCAGTATTGAGAAAGGGGGCAGCCTTGCGAGACGGTTTAGTAATCAAAGAAGGCGTTGCCTGTGCTCAGGCTGTAGTTTTTAAAAATGTACCTCTTCATGTGGAACAAACAGAAATTTCTATAAATGATGTGCCTCATGAAATAAAACTATTTAAAGACGCGCGTGAAAATACACGTAGATCATTCGAAGAAGAAAAAAGTCACACAAAATCACAAGATGCTAGAGACTTTTTAGACACTTCCATAATGTATCTTGTTGATCCATTTGTGGAAAAACAAATTATTGAGCTCATTTCTGTAGAACACATAAATGCAGAATCAGCCATACATAGATGTTTCAATAGGTTCGTTGAAGATCTTATTAAACACCATGATCCGTTCATTATGCATAATGAATTTGAAATTAGAAATCTAGCTGAGCATATCATTCTCGAACTTCATAAAAGAAAAGTTGTTCTTCCAAAAATCCAAAAAGATTGCATACTTATTGCAAACAATATCACCCCTGCTCAGTTTCTTACTTTAAATTGCGATTTTATAAAAGGTGTGTTACTTGAAGATGGAAACACCAATAGTCATATGGCCATTGTGCTTCGTAGTATGAACATTCCTGCAATTTTTAATGTTGAAAATGCCACCTCGATTATTACAGATGGCATGAACGTATTACTTGATGCTTCTAATAATAAAATTTATTTAGAGCCTTTAGAGGAGCTAGTTTGGATCGTAAAGAAACATGAAGAAGAAAGAATTGCCAAAGATGACAAAATAAGTGTCACTCCACTGATTGCCCAGTACAAAACCACCAAAGCTGGCGATAAAATTCAAATACTTGCCAATATTGGCTCTATTTCAGAAATTCAAGATCTTAGGCAACGCCCAAGTTCAGGTATTGGATTATTCCGTACTGAATTTCTGTTTATGAATCACACTCAAGATCCTTCAGAAGAAGAGCAATTTCAAACCTATAAAAAGATTTTAGAATCACTTCCTAAAAGATTTTCAGTAACTTTTAGGACCTTTGATTTCTCACAAGACAAGCTACCTATGTACCTGACAAAACCAATAAACTACAATTTTACGACAGGTACTGATGAAGAACATATCGAATTAAATGATGTTCTCTATCCACAATTAAAGGCACTTCTCAGAGCTTCTACTTATGTGCAAGAAGTAAAAGTTATGTTCCCGATGATTGCTGAATGTGAAGATTTAATTTATGTACTAGATCTTTACAAAAAAGCCCGAAATGAGCTCTCTAGCAAGGGAATATCTATTGGTAATATAAAAATAGGGATTATGATAGAAACCCCTGCAGCAGCGATAATGTCTCAAGAATTAGCTAAAATGGTAGATTTCTTTTCAATAGGAACCAACGATCTTACAAGATACACAGAGTCTTGTAGTAGAGAATTTGCTACTAGACATTCTGACGAATTAAGCCCAGCGGTTCTTAAGCTAATCGCTATTACCACAGAAAGTGCTAGCAAAGCAGGAATTCCTGTAAGCATTTGCGGTGAACTTGTACACGAGCAAAGATACTTACCATTATTTTGTGCATTAGGGCTTAGAAATTTTTCCGTAGCACCGTTTTTCTTAAATAATATGCTTTATGCCATACATAACATTGACATAAAAATACCAAATGATTTCAAAAATATATTGGCAAACATTAGAACAAGAAAGGAAATTATTGAACTAAGCCAATCTATAAGTAAAGAAAATTTAGGCCCTATAGAAAACTCTAAACAATAAACTTGCTTACACAATTAACAATATAAGAATTTATTGTATGATATGATCACGTTCGTACAAAGTTTTCTTACTGATTCTTTCATAATGAATAGAGGTATCTATGGGATGGTTCAATTTCAAATTAACTTCTGCAGATGAACACCAAGCGGATTTAACTTTGATGTCACCTTTTTCAGGTACCATTATTCCTCTAGAAGATGTCCCTGATGTCATTTTTGCTGAAAAAATAATTGGTGATGGAATTGCTGTTAAACCTACTACAGGAACACTCGTTGCTCCATGCAAATGCATGATCAAAGAAATCTTTTCAACAAGACATGCTGTGGTTCTCAAATCAGAACAACACGATCTCGAAATTTTTATCCACATTGGAATAGACACTGTAGACCTTGCAGGCGAAGGATTCTTTGCTAAAGCTAATGAAGGCGATATTTTAATGCCAGGCGATCCTATCATTGATTTTAATATTGATGCTATCAAGGACAGAACTAAATCTCTTATTTCGCCTATAGTAATCTCGTCAGAATCAATGAAATCAATAAAAACATTAGAAAAGTTAAGCGGAAGTTGTCAACAAGGCGTCTCTCCTATTCTTAAAATTGATTTTAATAAAGAAGCTGACAAATCTAGTAAATAACACAACAAGCAAGTTTCTCAAAAGGTAGCTAATTTTCTGCGTTCATTCTCGGCAATTCGGTATTGACATAAGCACTTTATTTTCTACGAGCTAAAGGATAGCAATCTCAGAATTAGCCATAATCTTAATGCGTTATAAACAAGTAAATAAAAAAGGGAGCTTAAAGCTCCCTTTTTACATTAAATGTTAAAACCTATGGCATTAACCAATATTCTTAACGATGTCTTCAATAGATGACTTAGCATCACCGAAGCACATATAAGTGTTTTCCTTAAAGAATAATGGGTTCTGAACACCTGAATAACCTGGGTTCATAGAACGCTTGAATACAACAACATTCTTTGCATTCCAAACCTGAAGAACAGGCATACCAGCGATTGGGCTGTTAGGATTTTCCATTGCAGCTGGGTTAACGGTATCGTTAGCACCAATTACTAATACAACATCGGTATCTGCAAGATCGTCATTGATTTCATCCATTTCGAGAACGATATCATAAGGAACCTTTGCTTCAGCGAGAAGTACGTTCATATGGCCAGGAAGTCTTCCTGCAACTGGGTGAATACCAAAACGAACATTAACACCTTTAGCTCTTAACTTAGCAGTCATTTCAGCAACAGGATACTGTGCTTGAGCAACAGCCATACCATAGCCCGGGGTGATAACTACTGAACTTGCGCTCTTTAAGAGATCAGCAACATCAGCAGTGCTCATTTCTCTAATTTCACCGTGCTGTTCCTCATCCTTAGCCTGTGGCTTGTTACCAATACCGCCAAGAATTACAGAGAGGAATGAACGATTCATTGCCTTACACATAATGTAAGAAAGAATAGCACCTGATGAACCTACGAGTGAACCAGTAACAATCAAGAGGTCGTTGTCGAGCATGAAGCCTGAAGCAGCTGCTGCCCATCCTGAATATGAATTCAACATTGAAATTACAACTGGCATATCTGCACCACCAATGGCAGCCACAAGATGGATACCAAATAGAAGTGCAATAACAGTCATAACAACTAATGACCAGAACTGAACAGCACCATCACAGCTAACCATGAACACAATCATAAGTGCTAAAGATACAAGGATAGCAATTACGTTGAGCCAATTATGAGCAGGAAGGATGAGTGGCTTAGACTTAAAGATAGCAAGTGAGAACTTACCATTAAGTTTACCATAAGCTACAACTGAGCCAGTGAAGGTAACAGCACCGATGAAAATACCAAGGAATATTTCAACAAGGTGAATTACGAGTTCGCTACCACTTAATCCTGCAGTTGCATTAGCTGCTGCAGATTTAGCCTGGTTAACCTGTGCTAAAACTTCTTCAGGAGTTGCTTGAAGAACATTAATTGAAATGGTATCAACTGATGCAGGAGCAAGTTGAAGGAAACTATTGAAACCTACTAAAACTGCTGCAAGACCCACAAAGCTGTGGAGCATAGCAACGAGCTCAGGCATCTGAGTCATTTCAACTTTCTTTGCTAAATGTAAACCAAAAATACCGCCGGCAAACATACCTACAAGGATTAATGGAATTATTACACCAAGGCCACCTACTGTATTACTCAAAATGGCAATAAATGCTGCCACTAGAGCAATAAACATACCGATCATACCAAAGGTGCATCCCTGCTTTGCAGTTTCCTGCTTTGACAAACCAGCCAAGCTTAAGATAAACAGTAAAGCGGAGATGATATATGCAACATGAATAAAACCTGTCATTTGTCAGTCCCCTTATTCCTTTCTGAACATCTTGAGCATGCGTCTTGTTACAGCAAAGCCGCCGAAGATATTAATTGATGCTATTAAGATAGCAATAAAGCAAAGGATATACACCGCAACATTAATTGAGCTGCCAGCCTTCAGAACTAACTGAACTAGAGCACCAACAATAATGATACCTGATATAGCGTTAGTAACAGCCATCAATGGTGTATGAAGTGAATGAGTAACATTCCATACAACGTAATAACCAACTACGCATGAAAGAACGAATACGGTGAAATGTGGAAGGAAAGAAGCTGGAGCAAAAATACCAACTAGTGCCATGAATACAATCAAGCAAGCAACTAAAGCGCCTTTAACTACAGGATTTGCTTTCTTTTCTTCTTTCTTTGGCATTTCAGCAGGTTTCTGCTGAGGAGCAGCACTTACAGAAATCTTTGGAGGTGGGAAGGTAATATCGCCATCTTTGGTAACAGTCATGTTACGAATTACCTGATCCTCGAAATCGATATCGATGTTGCCATCCTTATTCTTGCAAAGGAGCTTAGTTAAGTTAACTAAGTTTGTAGAATAAAGCTGTGATGACTGTGCTTGTAAACGGCAAGCAAGATCGGTGTAACCGATAATCTTCACGCCATTTTCAGTAATTGCAACTTCACCTGGTTTGGTGCATTCGCAGTTACCACCAGTTGCAGCAGCAAGGTCAACGATTACTGAACCAGGCTTCATGCTTGCAACCATTTCCTTGCTTACAAGGCGTGGTGCAGCACGACCTGGGATAGCAGCTGTTGTGATGATAATATCAACTTCTTTAGCTTGTTCAGCAAAAAGTGCCATTTCAGCTTTGATAAATTCATCACTCATAACCTTTGCATAACCATCAGAAGAACCGCCGTCCTCCTGCTTAAAGTTAAGCTTAAGGAATTCACCACCCATTGAATGGATTTGATCTGCTACTTCTAAACGAGTATCGAATGCACGAACAATAGCACCAAGAGAGTGTGCAGCACCAATTGCTGCAAGGCCTGCTACACCGGCGCCGATTACAAGAACCTTAGCTGGTGGAACTTTACCTGCTGCAGTCACCTGGCCACAGAAGAAACGGCCAAATTCATGTGCTGCTTCAATAACAGCGCGATAACCGCTGATATTAGCTGTTGATGAACGGGCATCTAAAGACTGGGCACGTGAAATACGTGGAACCATATCCATAGCCAAAACATTTACCTTGCGAGCATTTAAAGACTCGAGTAATTCTTTGTTTTGGTTAGGCCAAAAAAATGAAACGAGGGTTGAACCTTCTGTGAGGAGCTTAGCTTCATCGTTATTTGGAGCTTGAACCTTAAATACTATTGGAGAAGACCAAACTTCTTTAGCAGAACCAACTTCTGCTCCAGCAGCCTTGTAAGCTTCATCACTAAAATCACCGTGAACACCGGCACCTGTTTCAACCAGAACCGTAAAACCAAGTTTCTTCAACTTAGCAACGGTATCGGGGGTCGCGGCAACTCGGGTTTCCCCAGCTTCGCTTTCCTTAGGTATACCTATCTGCATTTAAACATTCCTACGTGTGTTAACTGAAAAGTTTCTAAACGCGCGATTATACACCAATTACGATGCTTTTTTACAACCCGATCACATTTCATTAATATTTTATGAATAAATTATAGATAAAAAACTTAGAAATGCCTCTCCTTGTTTGTACATTTAATCTATGTATATAAAGGCTTTGAAGCTGTATTAACAAAATCAATTACTCAAAACTGTTCGAGAAAATGGTTCACGCCCATGGAGCTTAAATTTGATAGATTTTATACCATTACCAGTATTAGTTTGTAATGCAAAATGAAGATGCGGACCAGTTGTATACCCAGTATTTCCTGAAAGAGCAATAACTTGACCTTGGCGGACACTATCCCCAACCTTTACCTTCTGAGAAAATCCTTTTAGATGTACATATACAGACATTGTGCCATCGTCATGACCAATTCTTATGTAGTTAGCATAAGGACGGAAACTTGGACTAGGGCCTCCCCTATTTGAATTCATACGCATGTCTAATACTCGCCCACTCTTTGTTGCAAGTATTGGAGTGCCAACAGGCATTGAAACATCTATAGCGTATCTACTCTTAGGTCCTTTATGGGTAAAGCCACCTTCCCAACCTTGAGTGACTCTAAATTTTCCAGCAAAAGGCACCATTAATTCATTTGGATTTGTTGCATAATAGAAATTATCAGAGCCTTTAAACAACTTACCGATATCAAATGACTTTGTAATTGACACCTCTCCATCGCCAATTACTTCTAGTCTACCTAAGTAATATTCAGTGTTACCTGGTATTTCTAATGGATGATCGAACAAAATATCGCTATCTATCGCTTCAGGATTAGACACATGGATTTTGCAAGTAATTTCACTATGGAATTTATTTATCACATAAAGTTTATGTGTTTCCGTATCTAACCTAAAAATTACATTGTCAGGATCCGGCTGTCCTAAATCATCATATTCATCATAATCGTAACCTTGAGCTTCAGACTCATCATCCGTATAAGTGGTTACGCCATTTTCATCAACATATCTGAGAATTTTTGCTTGCGAATCGCTTACCGTTCCTACAAAAAATAAAGAGCCTACAAAAATCATAATACCGATAACTTTTGATTTATTATTCAGCAACATGATTTAACCTCTTTATTTCGTAGTTATTTTGTAGATCTTAAAAATGGATACTCATTAGTACAGCATATTCTCTCCCTGTCGGCGTATGATAATAGTTTCTTCTCACCCCGTCATCATTAAAACCGGTTCTTAAATAGAGATTGTGAGCTTTGTTATTTCCTTTCCTAACCTCTAAAAAGCATACTGAAATTTTGTCGCGTTCTTTTAAAATACGTAAGCTTTCTTCCAGGAGTTTTTTACCTAATCCTTGTCCTTGATAGCTAGGCTCTACTGATATCTTCTCAATAGTGGCTTCGTCTAACACAATTTCGTAAATGCAAACACCTGCAATAACATCATCTACACAAACAAAAAAAATCTTTCTATGAGGCGATGAAAATGTTTCTGATATAAGCTGTCTTGACCACGGAAATGCATAGCAAGCATTTTCTATCCAAACTACCCTATCGTAAATTTTAGGGAGCTCTTCTATATGAAATTCGCGTACACTTATACTCATATACTATCTAACTCGAAAAAGAACCATCAGGGTTTTTCTTAATATAACCTTGACTCATTAAAGAAGTTAAAACGTTTCTTTTTTTCTCAATGTCGTTTGCACCAACAACTTCAATAAAATTATGAAATTTTCCAGCTTTTCTTCCTACAAAAACACAATCATCTGATGAATCAATAGAATTCCAAGAATAAGGTATTTTATTTTTTCTCAAAAAGCCTGCTAAGTTTGCCAAAATACGACAATCACTAGCTGGCTTATCTAATATTATTTTTGCTTCCGGAACAATTGGATTATAAGGGGGCAAATTTTCAAATTTGGAAACATATGGGCTTAGTTGCTTCCAAAGGCTCTTCTTTCCTTCGAGGCCTGTGTACATAAATACATCAACTGTTTCATTAACCTTATCGTCTGGTGAAGCCAATAAAACCCGCCTTTGTTCTTCATCATCACTAAGATTTTCACCATACCAATATACTGGATAGCCGATATATGTAAGGTAGCCAAAAATTCCAAATAAATATTCTTTAGCAAGTCTTTGTCCAAAAAAGAACACTAGTACTGGGCAATTTCTAAGTAAATCTTTTCTTAGATCTAAAGGTGAAGCATTAGTCATCAATTTTGGGGATTTCAATACGAAAGTGCGAAATCCAGATTCCTTTGAAAAATCCATCACAGACATGCTTAACACCCACTTAGTAAACCATAAACAACAAAAGCACTACACATTAAAGAAGAAGCAAAATATCTCGATGCTTTATTTTTTGTTAGTTAATTTTCATTACATTGACATTTTAACAACATGGCTATTTTTTTCCATTATGATAGGCTCCGTTTATTACCGCTATTTTAGATCTTATAAAATCTATAAAAACATATAAATATGTAAAAACAGA
>CAVGFV010000001.1:0-3813 GCA_963628765.1 Succinimonas sp. | reverse complement strand
CGGCTTTTAGTACATCAAAGCTGTTTTTAGTACAAACAAATATAAAACTCAGAAATAAAAAAAATAAATATTTATGAAGCTGTTGCTTTATTTTTGCTATCAATTTCTTTATTTACAATGGCATTCAAAGTAAATTTTTATAAAAATGATAAACTCACTATAAGCCTTTCCTTGAAACAATTTTTATTTAATTGACTTGGGAAAACAGATTTATTTCTGAAATTCCGAGGACAGAAAAATGAATAAATTATTAAATAAAGTCATTACTTCAGTTCTATTCTCAATATCTACATTACCAATAGTTGCATTTGGTGATTGTAATGATGCGCTTAATGAAGTTATTCAAATTATAAAAAACAGTAATGATCCTGAAAATCTTACTGAAAGTGAATACAGCAATATTGTTGATGTAATGTCTGAAGGTTGTTTTTCAAAAACAATTCAAGGAAATAAAGATCATCAAATATTTGTTTTTTTTCGAGGAAAAACAAAATACCAATTATATGCAGACAACCTCAATAAACTTACTTTTACTTACAATAATGTTAAGAAAGAAATCGTTTCAAAAGATTATGACGAAGAAAAGAAAGAAGTTATATATCGAGGTGATGCCAACGATTTTAATTTTCAACGCGTAGATTTTTTTACGAATGATATGCAGTATTATGGCGATAATACTGTTTTTACTCCTGAAGAAGTAGATGTTGCAGTTTTTCTATCTAAACTTTCTAAAATTACTACAAAATATTTTAGTAATGGATATACATATACAGCAGTTTTACCAAATGAACAATATCCTTCGCATCCTTCAATTGTAATTTCTACTGATGATTATACGGATTCAAATGATATCTCGTTTGCAGAAAATAGTGCAGATATAAACTTCAATACCTTAGTTTTAACTACGGGAACATTTACTTACGAAAATGACGTAAGTTATATAGATTTTCACAATACTAATCAAACAAACTTATATGCGAATTTTACATTTGGGGTTAATGCTCATAATTTCGTACATAAGTTAAATTTCGATAATACATCTATAACAAATGTTCCTAACCAAAAAAATAGAGAGTGTGCCTATCGTTATTACATCGAAGGATACGTTAAATACATTACTTGTTTATTCGATAACATCGATGTTAACTATGGTTTACCTAAATATAACCACGTAGCTACAGAACAATATCGAATTACCAAAATAGAAGGCAATGCTTGTGCTCCAACAAAGTTTGGAGTCAATAAATGCAATGATTCTTCTTGTACATCTTATTCTCCAATTTCTACGTCTCTTACCATTAAAGACAACGAAGAAATAAGTAGCATAAGTTCTGACAACAATGGTGTTTTTTATCTTAGCCCAAGTTCAAGTACAAAAACTGTAGAGATTTTGAAAAATGATGGAGACAAAGTATTTTGTGGTGACAATAGTACTGCTCAAAACAGTTGCCAATTTGAAATAACGTCTTGCTCTGCCAAAACAGCTTCTTATCTCCAGTACGTAAATGAGAGTAATAATTCCTTTGCGATTGATCTTTCCGATGCTAACGAAATGACAGATTTTAAAGTTAGCTCAGTAGATCTTGTTTTCAAAAACAATGGTTCAAATAACCTAAATTTAGCCATAAAAGATGGTAATGGAACTAATACACAGTTAAGTTTAGTGCCAAATGCTGAAAAAACATTAAACTTACCTGTTAAAACTACATATGTAGACAACAAAACTCGTCTAACTCCAGATTTCAAAATCGATTCTCCTATCCTCCCTGAAGATTCCTTGGTTATTACAGATATCACTCTTAATTATCAAAGCACTTCAGAAGAACAAAATATTATTCCAATATCAATAAAACCTGAAAGTGGCGACAAATTTGATCTTTTAGCTGTTAACACTCCGATCGCGGTTTGTGCCAAGGTAACAAACACTGATAATACTAATGATTCAGTCTTGATAGCAGGACAAGAATACCTTTTTGATAGTTATTCTGTCGGTTGCAGTGACAATGGTTGTCCAACGTCACTTGATGCTATAACATTAACGGAACTTTGCACTAATAATCCAAATAAGGTAAGCATAAATAGCAATAGTTTCTCTAGAAAAGTTTCTCAAGGCTTTAAGCTTCTCAATCCTAATAAAATTAGCGATTGGGCAGAAAAACCTTTTGTAGAAGATAATGCTAATTTCATAACTGTAGACGAAACTACCAAGGATAACGCTACAACAACTGTTCCATTAAAATTTAAAGAAATTTCTTCAGAGTCATCACTTTTACCTCTTAAGGAACAAAAGAACGTTCCTCTAAACTTAACTGAAAGTGCTGGTTGGTTCAGTTTTGCCTCCGAACCCATAAATAATGAAATTTCCCAAGAAAAGCCAATTTATTATTTTTCTCCTGTATATGCTGTAGTTCCTGAAAGTTTTGCAGTTACTAAACTTTGGATAAATGCTTCAGATGCACTATATTTAAACTCAGTCATCACTAGAGAAAACGCTGACTTTTATAATCTAACCTCACGCGATAACCGCCCTATTGATAATTCTAGTTGTCCTGCTTATTTTGGAGAAACTCTAACATTTTCAGGGGTACTTTCAGGGTTAGATCACAATAGTAATATCATTAAAAATATTTCTGAACTCTATATTGGTGATCAAACAGATCATGTTTTAGAAACATTCTTTGTAAAAGCCACAACAGATGCTTCTAACAATATTAAGGTTTCAAAAATTAATTATGAAACACCAAAGACTTTAAAACTTGATAGCTCAGAAGTTGGCAACTGGTTTAATAAAAACTATCAAAACATTTTTGATAAATCAGGTTTCCAATTCCGTAACACTATTACAACTTATAAAAGTGCTGACCCAGAATCCCCGACTGAATATTACCCTGCAGGTACTTCAAAGATATCATTCTGTATACCAAAGAATGATTTCAGCTCTGGATGCGGAAACAAACATGAAATTTTAAGCCACAATAATGTTGCTAAGAGTTTTGAAAAAACATCTGAACAATTGTCATATGAAGGGATTTCGGATTCTAATAAACTCATAATGTTTGCTGACAATACTCCACTTACGCTCAATTATGGAAGATTAGCTTCACTTACAGTGCAAGGGGAACTTTCTATTGTACGTGCACCGGTATCAATTCAATACTTTAATCAAGGAAGATGGCTTGTTAACAATAACGATTCTTGTACCATTCTCAAGCTAAGACAAGATGATGATAGTGTTAAAGAAAAAGGTAACCTTACATTTGATAAAGATATTTCAGACTATACGAACTATGGTCTCAAGATTAAAGCCGTTTCAAATAACGATATAGAACTATCTACAGAATGTAGGGGTACTGAATCAAGCACTGAATGCGTTTCAGGAAATGATAGCACTGTTTGGATTAACAATCAGGCAGGAACCTTTGAAAATGGCTATCTTTGGATAAAAGCTGACAGTAAATGCTTAGGGAATAGCGACTGCAATGTTGCATTCCAACTAAAAAACAGTGGCGATTTAGGAAATAACCCTCTCAACTACCTCTATGATTCTCAGCTTTCAAATGGCGGTTTCATCTTTAAGAAGAATCATGGTTCTGAAAGGATTATTCAAAGAAGAGATATTTTCAATTAATAACTTTTAATATTTGCGACGTAAGCTTTCAGTAAAGGTAGCAATTTTTAAGGAGTATGCACCTTTTACGTCGCAATTTTCTTGATGATTATGACAATCGCTGTCTAAATAAAAGAGCCTTTTCAATTAACCGTAATTCTGTCATTTTAAACATACACAGAAAAAAAGTTTAAGGAAGTTGTAGA